>CAJUAK010000001.1 GCA_910584385.1 uncultured Alphaproteobacteria bacterium
GTTAAAGAACCATTATCCTTATCATCATCTTCAAAGATTTTGCTGTAATCATAGGAACCGCCAAGCTGTGCGTCTTTATCAATCACGATATCGCCGGTAAGCTGACTGTCAGTATCGATATCCAGGACAGCGCCGCCCATGGCAAGAAGGTTTTTAAGTCTAGCCTGTGCTTTAGCGGTTAAGGAGGCGTCCGCCTTGACAGTTGTGTTATTAGCCACAGCGCCGGCTTCCACGGTCATTACGGCATTAGCATCGGCAAGCACGGCATTATTAACGGTGCCGCCGTTGACATTCAGGGCATAATGGACATCCTGCCCGAGATAGAGGTTGGAGCTTTCCACCGTAACAGTCGGAACATCGGTCAATACGCCGTTCAGCTCAACCCGGCTGCTCTCGTCACCGGTGATTTTTATCGTCCCACCACCAGCTGTTCTAATGCCGTCATCAATTTTGATTAAACCATTATTTATACTGTTGAGTGTAAGAGTGTGATAAATTGTTTTATAACTATGAGAGCCAACAGAGTCATAATATGTATATTTATCTAAATAAATAGCCTCGGATTGTTCGACATCATTACCATCTGCATCTTTGTAAATAATCTTGTTGCCAGAAAATTCTGATTTGCCAGCGTCAGCCGTAATAAGCAAATTACTATTCGTGTAAATAGCACCTCCTTGAGCATTGTTGATATCTGTTGTATCCGTCTTTACATAATTGTTATAAAATCTGCTATTTAATATACTAGATATTTTACCATATTCATTATTATAAATAGCACCACCTTCAGCAGATCCAGCGTTAGATTGCGCATAGTTTCCAGAGAAAATCCCCATTATATTTCCAATTGTGCGAGAATTAGAAATCGCACCGCCTTTAGCATAAGAAGTTTCAGATTGAGCATAGTTCCTTGAAAAATCTCCTGAAATATCCCCAATCGTACCACTGGCATAAATAGCGCCACCAGCAGAACCTGCTTCAGATTGTGCATAGTTATTTGTGAAATTACCAGTAATATCTCCAATCGTACCACTAGCATAAATACCCCCAGCATAGACATATTTTCCTAAAGCATAATTGTTCGTAAAGTTTCCTTTAATATTGCCAATTTTATTATCAGTACTAATAGCACCGCCATAGGCTGCTCTTGTTTCAGATTGTGCATAGTTATTTGTGAAATCTCCCGTTATATCACCAATTATGCTATTGTAACCATTATAAATAGCGCCACCTTGAGCAGTAGATGTTTCAGATTTTGTATAGTTATCTGAGAAATTCCCTGTAATATCGCCAATTGTGCGAGAATTAGAAATCGCTCCACCTTTAGCATAACCGTAAATAGAAGAAGATTTAGATTGTGCGTGGTTGTTTGAGAAATTCCCTGTAATATTCCCAATCGCACCGTTATTATCAATAGCACCACCATAAGCAGGACCTTCTTTAGGTGAAGATAATTTGAATTGGGCGTAGTTATTGGAGAAATTCCCTGTAATATTCCCAATCGTACCTCTATCATTATAAATAGCACCACCATAGGCATAACCTCTGTCATTTCCATTTTCAATTAGTGCATAGTTATTTGAAAAATCACCCGAGATATCACCAATCGTGCCGCCATTATTATAAATAGCACCACCATAGGCATAAGATGATCCAGAAAACCTCAAACCATTCTCAAGATTAAGGTTTTGAATTTTTAACCTTTGTTCTTCGGCGAAATCTTTTGAAAAATCTGTTGTGAAATTAAAAAAGTTCGCATTAACTTTCGTATCGCCAACTTGTTCCGGACCAACAAGCTTGAAACCCTGACCGTCAATAACTGTGCCGGCGGCATATGTCGTAATAGGGGAATTTAAATCCGCGGTGATATTGCTATCAAGATAAATCGTACTACCATCGCCGTTTTCAACAGCATCTTTAAATTCCGCCCAAGTTGAGACATGAACATCAGCCCTTGCGGCAAAGGGAAACAGAGCAAAAGAAAACAGAGAAACCGCAACAAATATTCTATTCGTTACCATCATCCACCTCGACATTATAATATCACATACAATTGTTATAATATTACCATTTATTGTTTCAAATGTCAAATTTCTGGGTAAGAAAATGCATAATCAATTGATTCTGCTTGATTTTATTTGGCGTGATTTTTCCCTTTATTTTTCCGAATCGCAAAGTTTTAGTACAATTTCAAAACAACTCGTTCTAGAATATCTTTTTAAAGTGTTTTTTTCATAATCTTTTGCCAGATTTCTGCGGGCAGCCCGCCGCCGGTAATTCCTTTCATCGGCGAGTTATTATCATTCCCGAGCCAAACAACGCAGACATATTCATTGGTAAAGCCGGCAAACCACGCATCACGGTAATCCTGAGTGGTTCCTGTTTTTCCGGCGGCAAAAACAGGAAGCTTCGCTTTTTTGCCGGTGCCTCCGTCTATGACCTTGCTAAGCATTTTAGTAATATCATGTGCCGCTTTGTCATTGATAATCCTAGTATTGTAATCGCTTTCCCTTTGATAAAGCTGATAGCCGTCTTTGGTATAGATTTCTAAAATTGCATGCGGCCAAACAACAAAGCCGCCATTGGCAATGGATGTATATGCTGCAGCCATTTCCAAAACTTTTACCTCAAAAGCGCCCAGAGCCAGAGACGGGGAATTTTGAATTTCTGTCGTAAGCCCAAGACGGTAAGCCGTTTTAATGACGTTTCTTCTTCCTACCTGTTCGGAAAGGGTGATTGCCGCAAGGTTGTAAGAATTTTTGAGGGCATCGTTCAAGCTGACCATGCCATGATATTTTTTATCAATGTTTTCCGGTTTCCAGCCATTTATAGATAACGGGCCGTCCATAATCAAATCATCTCTGGTATAGCCATTTTCTAAAGCCGTAAGATATATAAAAGGCTTAAAAGCAGAGCCCGGCTGCCTTAGCGCCTGTGTTGCGCGGTTGAATTGGCTTTTGTTATAATCGGCTCCGCCAACCATCGCTTTAATCCCGCCGCGCATATCCATGACAATAATGGCGCCCTGTGTTACGTTTTTATTTTTGTTTTTAGCCAGGGCTTCTTGCAAAACTTTTGTTGCGGTTTCTTGGATTTCTTGGTCAAGCGTTGTTAGAACATAAATGTCGTTTTCCCTTTCTCCGGCATAATCATTAACTTCCGTATAAACCCAGTCTGCAAAATATTTGCCATCTGCCGCCCTATAATATTTTTCAGGGCCGATGCGCATTTTTAAGGCTTTTTCTTTTTCGGCTTCTGTAATGGCATTATTGTCAACCATGTTTTGCAAAACGACTTTTGCGCGGTCTAAGGCCCTTTCTTTAGACGCTATCGGATTATAACGGGAGGGTGCTTTAAGCATGCCGGCAATAATGGCGGCTTCATGAAGGTTAAGGTCTCGGGAGGATTTTTGGAAATATTTTTGGCTGGCCGCTTCAATGCCGTATGTTCCTGCGCCAAGATAAACCCTGTTCAGATAAAGCGCCAGAATTTGGTCTTTGCTGAATTTATATTCCAGCCAAAAAGCTAAAAGAAGCTCCTGAACTTTGCGCTTAATGTTCTTTTGAGAGGTTAAGAATAAATTTTTTGCAACCTGCTGGGTGATTGTGCTGCCGCCTTGCGCATAGCGTCCGGCAAAAAGGTTTGCAAGCATGGCACGCGTAAAAGAAACCGTATCAAAGCCAAAATGGCTGTAAAATCTTCTGTCTTCCGTAGAAATAATTGCGTCAACGACATAAGGCGGCAGGTCTTTGTCATAAATAATTTCTGAATAAACGCTGCCAAATGTTTGGATTTCATTGCCGTTTTCCGCTAAAATTGTTGTTGATGGCTGGCGCGTCCGGCTGACAGCTTTTTCGATATCCGGCAAAGTAATGAAACAATAAAGCAGATAGATTAAAAAAGTTATCACCAGCGCGGCAAAAATTTTAAGCAGCAGGCGCCGATTCGCAACGCGTTGTTTTGACTCTCTTTTTTTTGATTTTCTCTTCTTTTTCCGAGTGTTAACAGTTTTTTTTGCCAATATCTTCTTGCTCCGATTCGCTTTTTGAATTACTAATTAAATAACACAAAAAGTTTAAGGAATTTTATATGAACCGCCTCTCTTTTTCAGTTTCAGAATCTCTTTACGGACAATTGTTAAAAATTGCCAAAAGCAAGGGCTGTTCAGTTGAAGAATTAGCCGTATCCGCATTATCCGGCTATGCGGCAGATTGCGAAGACGAAGCGCGGACAGATTTATGTATGGTTGATAATCTTGAGCGTTCTTTCTTTTTAGCGCTTGGCGAATAAGAAAATACCCCTTATATTGAATGCAGATTTTCATCATTCCAAGGATAATGCCATGGCAGAAAAATTATGCTTAATTGATGGCTCGGGATATATCTTCAGAGCTTTTTACGGTTTACCGGAAATGACTTCGCCAAACGGAACGCCGGTAAATGCCGTTTATGGTTTTACCAATATGTTTATGCGCCTGACCCAGAAGATTGGCTGCGATTACTGCCTTGTTCTTTTTGATGCAAAAAGGCAAAATTTTCGCAACGAGATTTTCCCAGATTATAAAGGGACAAGAAAAGAAATTCCCGAACTGCTCATCCCGCAGTTTCCCATCATTCGCCAAGCGGTGGACGCATTAAATCTGCACCATTTGGAAATGGAAGGCTACGAAGCCGATGACCTGATTGCAACTTATGCCAGGCAGGGAGTAGGGCGTGGGATGGATGTTGTTGTTGTTTCTGCGGATAAAGACCTTATGCAGCTTATCCGCCCGGGCGTTGAATTTTATGACCCGATGAAAGACAAATTTTTTACGCCGGAGGACGTTAAGGAAAAATTCGGCGTCTATCCGGACAAGGTTGTGGATGTTCAGGCTCTTGCCGGAGATTCGACGGATAATGTTCCCGGCGTTCCGGGAATTGGGCTGAAAACCGCCGCACAGTTGATTGAGGATTTTGGCTCCTTGGAAGGCGTTTTAACCAGAGCCGGAGAAATCAAACAAAACAAGCGCCGGGAAACGCTGCTTGAAAATATTGAAAATGCCAGGATATCGCTGCAGTTGGTAACCTTAAAAGATGATGTTCCGGTTGAACATGATATTTCAGAATTTAAATGCCGTGCCCCAATATTGCAAAACCTGCAAAAATTTGTTGAAGAATACGATTTCAGAAGCCTGAAACCCCGTTTGGAAAAATGGGCTGTTGAACGATGTTCATGCTTAGGAAATGAAGGTGTGAACGATGTATTTAAAGCGGCGGAGGTTGAGAAGGAATATGAATTGGTTCAAACGCCTGAAAAGTTAGCCGTTTGGGCAGATTTGATAAAAAAAGCAGGCGCTTTTGCCTTTGATACGGAAACAACGGGTTTAAATCCGGTTTTTGATAAAATTGTCGGCATTTCTTTGGCCGTGCAGCCGGGAAAAGCATGCTACATTCCATTGGCGCACCGGAATCCAAACGGGCAGGATTTGTTTTCGGAAGCCCAAAATGAACTCAAACAGGTTGGATTCAGCGATGTAAGCAAATATCTTGCGCCTCTTTTTTCCAGTAAATCTATCTTAAAAATAGGCCATAATATCAAATTTGACATGGCTTTTTTGAAACAAATTCTGGGCAAAAGCGCCGTTTTTGCGCCTATAGAAGATACCGCCGTATTGTCTTATGATATTTACAGTTCGGAATATCCCCACAATCTGGATGATTTGGCTGCCCGGCTTTTAGGTTATGAAACAATCAAATATGAAGATGTTTGCGGCAGCGGAAAAAATAAAATAACTTTTGATAACGTCCCTTTGGAAAAGGCATTAGATTATGCGGCGGAGGATGCTGATATAACGCTGCGCCTTTATCAAGCCCTAAAGCCTGGATTAATCGCGGATAAAAGGGTAAGGGTTTATGAAAATTTTGACCGTCCTCTTATTCCGATTTTACAGGAAATGGAACAAGAAGGCATCCGTGTTGATGTCTTGCAGCTGCAAAACCTGAGCAAAGATTACACAAAACGCCTTAAAGAATATGAAGAGCAAATTTTTTCATTGGCGGGAGAAGAATTTAATTTGGGTTCTCCCAAACAAATTGGCGATATTTTATTTGGAAAAATGGGCTTTAAAGGTAAAAAAACGCCGACCGGCGCTTGGCAAACCGGAGCTGATGTTTTGGAAAAATTAGCGAATGACAATGTTGAGTTGGCTCAAAAAATATTGGACTGGCGCTCTTTAAGCAAATTAAAATCCACTTATAGCGACGCATTGTTGGAACAAATGGATAAAAATCAGAGGGTGCATACGACTTTCAGCCAAGTTGTCGTAAATACCGGAAGGTTGGCTTCTTCAAATCCGAATTTGCAGAATATTCCCATTCGCAACGACGAAGGCAAAAAAATCAGAGCTTGTTTTATTGCTTCTCCCGGTTGCAAGCTGATTGCCTGCGATTATTCGCAGGTAGAACTCCGCCTTTTGGCAGCGGTGGCGGATGTTAAAGGGCTGAAACACGCCTTTGAACAAGGGATAGACATCCATACGGCAACGGCGGCAAAGGTTTTTGGCTTATTGCCGGCAGATGTAACGCCGGATATCCGCCGGCATGCAAAAGCCATCAATTTTGGCATTGTCTACGGCATTTCCCAATATGGCTTGGCGCGCCAGCTGGGCGTCAGCAACGAAGAAGCAAAAAATTATATTGATGCTTATTTCCGCGAAATGCCTGAAATAAAAAAATACATGGAAGAAACAATAAATTTTGCCAGGGCAAATGGTTATGTTTTAACGCCTTACGGACGTAAATGCTCTATTCTTGGAATAAATGACAGCAACAGGCGCATGGCGCAAAATGCGGAAAGGGCGGCAATAAATGCGCCGATACAAGGCGGCGCGTCAGATATTATCAAATTAGCCATGTCAAAAGTGTGGCAAGCTTTGAAAGAAGGAAATTTTAAAACCAAAATGTTGCTGCAAGTCCATGATGAGCTTGTTTTTGAAGCGCCGGAAGATGAGGTTGAAGAGGCTGCGGCCTTGATAAAATCGTCTATGGAAAATGCGGTGCAGCTCAGCGTTCCTTTTATCGCAGAGGTCGGTGTGGGCGACAATTGGGCGCAGGCACACTAATATGCCGTTTTACAATTGAAAAAAAATCATTCTTGACTATATTCTGGCATAAATTAGACTTATAAAAAAGACTTGGATATTGAAATGAAAAAACTTCTATTTTTGCTTCTTGCAATGCCTTTTGCCGCCAATGCCGGAGAATGGGATTGGGATGTTTCCGGGCAGGCATACGGCCTATATGGCTATTCGGCTTATTCAAAGCCGGATAAAGGGCATCCGGCTAACAATCATACGCCGTTTTATGGCGAAATAAACACAATGCTTGGCTACTCCTTTAATGATGATTACCAATTATCGGCTCATTTGGATATAAACGGCGGCGCAGACCGGGCTTTAAAAGATTATAACCAGGGAAGCTGGGGCGAAGAAGCTTATTTGATAGGAGATTCTCCTTTTGGGCGGTTAATGGGCGGGCAGACATATAACGTTGCCTACCAGTTTCATGTTGGTGCGCCTCAAGCCGGAATTATGACATCAAATAACAATTATCTTGTTGATTTTATTAAAAATCCGAATTGGCAGCGCGATAAACATGCAACCCGTTTTGGGGCGCTGAACAGCACAGCTTTGAACACAGACGGCGTGGCGGCGAAAATCAGCTATATTTCTCCGGAATTTTATGGAACAACGCTGGGAATCTCTTATGTGCCGGAAAGTTATAACCGCAGGGGATTGATAAACAAAGCGGCGCCTTATGAAAATAACGCCGGTTATATTGCAGCTGTTTATAACCAAAGCGAATTAGGCTATTATACGGTTGAGACATCATTGGCTTATGCTTTCTATGATGAAATAGACCAGGAGATATCTGCCGGCCTTAAAGTTTCCCGCGGAGGATGGAGTGTTGGCGGCAGCCTGCACCAGAGCAAAAAGGATGGAAAAACTGTCCGGGATTATAGCCTCCCTGCCGATTTTGACGGGTTTCGAGATGGTTTTGCCTGGGATGCCGGCATAGGTTATGAAATAGGCCCTTTTTCAACAGCGCTGAGTTATTTTTATTCCCATTCGGATGAAGCAGATGCCGAAAATGAAGTCATCTCTTTTTCAAATGAATATCAAATCAATAAATATGTAAATGTGTATCTTACGGCGGCGCATGTTGACTTTCGCTTAAAAAGTGGTAACTTGGAAGAAAAAACAAGCGGCTATGCCTTCATAAGCGGCATAGGCGTCAATTTTTAGGAGCCGCTTTTGCCAAATATTTTGTTAATGTCAAAAGATGATGTATTTGCACAGGATTTAAGTGAGCAAATACATCTTTACGCGCCGGATTTTGCTGTTTATAAAGAACCGGAAGAAGGCAGTTATTTTGACGTGATTATTGTTGATGAAGATATTAATGCGGCAACAACTGTCCACGAAAGGCAGATTAAGGTTCCTGTTTTTCTTTTATCCGCCGTGCAGAACAATGTTTCTACGCCTGATTTTATAAATGCCGTGGTAAGCAAGCCTTTTTCCCTGCCGCTGTTTCTGGAACAATTAAAATCCTGTATCAATTTTTATGAAAATTCCCGTTCGGGATATCTGCATTTTAATAAATATATTTTAAAACCTATCAAAAAAGAAATCTATAATACAGAAACAGGCGAAAGTATTAAACTGACTGAAAAAGAAGTTTCCATCATTAAATATTTATATAAATCCTGGGGTAAAATCGTTACCAAAAACGAGCTTTTGCAATATGTTTGGGGATATAGCCCTGAGGTAACAACCCATACGCTTGAAACGCATATTTACCGTTTGCGCCAAAAAGTGGAGCATGAAGATTCCTCGGAACAGCTCATCCAAACGACCGATGGCGGTTATAAACTTAATATTCAATAAATTGTAACACTTTATATACCTTTTTTATTGTATAATATAAAAAAGGAACCGATTATGAAGTGGATTAAACAAATAAATATACTATCTTCCATACGCCTGCTGCTTATGCTGTTGGCGGTCGTGCTTATGCTGTCCGCTTGCAGCGGTAATGATAGCGAGCATGGCGATACAAGACCAGTAGATGATAGTACTATCAACTCTACCGTAGCAGGCCACAAGGCCTCTTGTTGGCAGGGAGATATTTTAGATACGGTTTATGAGGCCATCGGCATGACGGTTATGACAATGTTTAATAAGCTGACCAAAGGTGCCATGAATGTGATGATGATGGCTTTTGCCTTGTGGCTGGCTTTCCGCCTTTTAAAGTTTTTAAGTTCTTTTTCTGAAGACAACCCTGGCGAAATATGGAATGAAATCATAAGAAAGGCCGGAATCTGCCTTTTTTGCGGCTATTTGGCCTCTTCATCAACCATGGCTTTGACGGTTGTAAATGATCTGCTGTTTCCGATTTATAATTCTTTTTTAGAATTTGGCGGAGCGATTATGCAGGAAGCAACAAAAAACACAAGCGCGGATTTAAATAAGTTTACTGTCCTTGGCGACCCAATAGACGCCAGCGCTTATCCGCTCCTTTGCACAGTGGATCCGAAAGCGGTGGCAACTTTGGACCGTTTTCCCGATTCAACCCAGAAAATGATGAAGTGTATGATTTGCGCATTGTCATCCCGATTGGTTATCGGCATGAAAATTTCCTTATCTGTCATGGGAACAGGTGTAACGGGATTTGTCGTCGGATTTGTAATGCTCGCCAGTTTTGTATCTGTTTATCTTGGTTTCGCATTTTATCTGGTGGATTCGATTTTTAAATTCGGCGTGATGATTTTAATGCTGCCGCTCTTGATTTTATCTTACGCTTTTGAAGCGACAAGAAATTGGACAAGCAAGGGCTTTGCCAATATTATGGAGTCTGCCGTTTTTATGATGGCGGTCTGCCTGCTGCTGACCATGACCATTGTCGCAATGATAACAATTATTTCTGCGCCTGAATTTGCAAAGGTTTTCCAAGCAGGAGAAGCTGATTTTGCCGATGCCAGCATTCCGATGATGTGCCTTTTATTACTGGCCTTTTTAGTCAGCGGCAGCTTAGGCGTGGCGGCACATGTTGCCGGTGCGCTCATTGGAACCAAAGTCAGCACCAAGTTCCAGGAAAAGCTCAAAGCCGTTGCTTCTATGGTTTTGAATTGGATATCAGCTGGCGTTAGCGGAAAGATAGAATCCGTTCTGAAAATGGCTAAAGGCGGAAGAACGGCAACAAAGATGAGAGACAAACTCAATCAAATGGCCGGAAGGCGTTAATTTAGATATCCAAATCGTCTACGAATTTAGCGTGTTCTACAATAAACTGGAAACGTGTTTCCGGATTTTTGCCCATAAGCCGCTCAACCTGCCTTCTGGTTTCAAAAGCTTCCTCTTTGCCTTCTTCAGTATTGGTTGAAGGGATGGCAACGCGGAGCAGGGTGCGTTTCTTTTTATCCATGGTTGTTTCTTTAAGCTGCTGAGCGCTCATTTCGCCCAAGCCTTTAAAGCGGCTGATTTCCAATTTTGCATTGCTTTTAAATTCTTTGGCAATAATTTTATCTTTATCCTCATCATCTTGAGCATAAACGGTTTTTCCGCTTCCGACAATTTTATAAAGGGGCGGTGTTGCAATAAACAAATGCCCGTTTTCAATGAGTTTTGGCATCTGCTGGTAGAAAAACGTCATCAACAGCGAAGTAATATGTGCGCCGTCCACATCGGCATCAGTCATGATAATGATTTTTTCATAACGCAGGTTTTCTTCTTTATAATTTTCTTTTACGCCGCAGCCCAGAGCTTCGCACATGTCTTTAATTTCCTGGTTTTGCAGGATTTTATCAAGGCTGGCGCTGGCAACGTTCAAAATTTTTCCTCGCAAAGGCAGAATGGCTTGCGTAACGCGGTCCCTCCCTTGCTTGGCAGATCCGCCTGCGGAATCGCCCTCCACAATAAAGATTTCCGTATCTTCTGCCGAAACTTTGGAACAGTCGGCGAGTTTTCCGGGCAGGCGCATTTTCTTTGTCGGCGTTTTGCGTGTTTGAATCTTTTCCTCTTTGCGCCTTTTTCTGAGCTCGGCATGGCTAATAGCATATTCAACCAAGGCATTTGCATTTTCAACATCGCAAGTCAGCCAATGATCAAAAGAATCTTTAACGGCCTGTTCCACGAGGCGAATGGCTTTTGAGGAAGTTAATTTGTCTTTTGTCTGCCCCTGAAATTGCGGGTCGCGAATAAATACGGAAAGCATTAAGCTGGCATCGCTCAGAAAATCTTCCGCCGTAATCCCTGACGCCTTTTTAATGTTTGCCATATCGGCATATTCTTTAAGCCCTCTGATGAGTGCTGATTTAAAGCCCATTTCATGCGTACCGCCCTGCGGCGTAACAACCGTATTGCAATAAGAATAGCAAAAGCCGTTTTCATCTTCGGGCCAGGTGATTGCCCATTCGACTTTTCCTTCGTCATTGGCAAGCTCGGCTTCTCCGGTAAAAGCTTTTCTGTTAATTGTTCCCCGGCTGCCGATTTGATAATTTAAGAAATCTTCCAATCCGTTGGGAAAATGGAGTTCTGCTTCTGTCGGAGTTGAATCCCCTTCGCCAATAACTTCGGGAGCACATTTCCATAAAATATGGATTCCTTTAAATAAAAACGCCTTGGAACGGGCCATGCGGTAAATTTTATTTGGAACCAAACGGGCTGTTGCTTCAAAAATTTCGGGGTCATATTTAAAGGTAACGGATGTCCCCCGCCGATTTGGCGCATTGCCGATAAGTTCGAGCGCCGTTTGAGGTATTCCTTTCGAATATTCTTGCCGGTAAAGTTTTTTATCTCGGGCAATTTCCACAACCAATTTTTCAGAAAGCGCATTAACCACAGAAAGCCCAACGCCATGCAAACCGCCAGAAACCTTATAAGCGCTGCCGCCAAATTTTCCGCCGGAATGGAGTGTTGTTAAAATAACTTCAAGGGCAGATTTTTCGGGATATTTAGGATGTGGGTCTACCGGTATGCCGCGCCCGTTATCAACAATCGTAACAGAATAGTCGGCATTAAAACACACTTCTATTTTATTGGCAAAGCCTGCAACAGCCTCATCCATAGAGTTGTCAAGGATTTCCGCAACCAAGTGGTGCAGCGCCTGCTCGTCTGTTCCGCCGATATACATGCCGGGGCGGTGGCGGACAGGTTCAAGACCTTCTAAAACCTCAATATTTTTAGCGCTGTATTCTTGCTGGGCAGGTTGTGTGCTTTCAAATAAATCCGACATATTTTCCTCATAAAATCCTGAATTTTGCACCAAAATACACCAGATTCCGCCAATTCGCAAGCAAGATTCTCAACAATAAACAAAAAAGCGCCGAAGGTTCGCGCAAAAAAATAAAAAAAGTTCTTGCATTTTGAATGTTTTAAGAGTAAATATCTGCCTGAGCCGCAATGGTGCGGTTCATAATTTCACACGCAGATTTATGCGGAACCTTTTTTAGGCTTTCGCTCCGGTGCTGAAAAGCTCTTTCAAGTCTGCGGAGGTTTAACCGGAAAAGTAAGGATAATAGAATATGGCTCTTCCTACATTTACATTGCGCCAGATGATTGAAGCCGGCGTACACTTTGGCCACAACGCCCGTCGTTGGAACCCGAAAATGGCTCCGTTTATTTACGGAAAAAAAGATAAAGTCCACATCATTGACTTGCAGCAGACCTATCCGATGCTGTACACAGCTTTGAACGCAGCCCGCGAAGTTGCTGCTCAGGGCGGTAAAGTTTTGTTTGTTGCTACAAAGCGCCAAGCACAAGACATCATTAAAGAAAATGCTGAAAGATGCGGACAATATTATGTTAACTATCGCTGGTTAGGCGGTATGTTGACAAACTGGAAAACCGTTTACAAATCAATTTCCCGCCTCGTTAAATTAAACGAAATGGCTGAAAAGAACGATTATACGGGTTATACCAAAAAAGAAATCCTGAACATGAAAAAAGAACAGGAAAAATTAAGCCAGGAATTAAGCGGCATTATGAACATGGGCGGTCAGCCGGACTTGCTCTTTGTAATCGATATGCCTAAAGAATCTTTGGCGATTAAAGAAGCTAAAAAGCTTGGTATTCCTGTTATCGGCATTTGCGATACAAACGCAGACCCGAATGAAGTTGATTTCCCTGTTCCGGGTAATGACGACGCCATTCGCGCCATTCAGTTTTATTCTGAATTGGTTTCTGCCGCTGTTTTGGATGGTATGTCCGCCCAAATCGCAGCTCAAGGCGTAAAGGTTGATGAAATGGTTGAAGCAGCTGCCGAAACCAAACCGGCACGCAAGAGAACTTCTAAGAAAGCTGCTGCCGAGGCCGAAGCTTCAGCTGAATAATAAGCTGCAGCGACTAATCAATAACTTCTGTGGCGGTATTTAACAATGCTTAAATATCGCCATAGTTTTTTCAATTTATAAAGAGGGTATATATATGAGCGAAATTACTGCCGCCATGGTAAAAGAATTAAGAGAAACCACCGGAGCCGGAATGCTTGATTGCAAAAAAGCTTTGGTTGAAGCAAACGGAAATATGGATGAAGCTGTTGACTGGCTGCGTAAAAAAGGCTTGGCCTCTGCTGCCAAAAAAGCCAGCCGCATCGCTGCTGAAGGTTTGGTTGCCGTTGCCGTAGACGGAAACAAAGGCGCCATCGCTGAAGTAAATTCAGAAACAGACTTTGTTGCGAAAAATGAACTTTTCCAGGAATATGTTGCCGATGCCGCTATTGTTGCTTTGAAAAGCCATGGCGATGTTTGCGAAATGAAAGCTTTCAACTGCCCGAAATGCGGAAAAACTTTTGAAGAACGCTTAACAGACATGATTGCCAAGATTGGCGAAAACATGAATCTGCGCCGCGCTGCCCTTTTAGAAGTAAATGAAGGCGTAATTGCATCTTATATTCACAATGCCGCCGGAAACAATATTGGTAAAATCGGCGTTTTGGTTGCTTTGGAATCTGCCGCAGATAAAGCCAAATTAGCCGAACTCGGCAAACATATTGCAATGCATGTTGCCGCATCTCAGCCTTTGTTCTTAAACATTGCTGGGGTTGATCCTAAAGCCGTTGAACATGAAAAATCTATTTTTGCAGAACAGGCAAAAGCTTCCGGAAAACCGGAAAACATCATTGAAAAAATGGTTGAAGGCCGCGTTCGTAAATACTATGACGAAGTTGTTCTGGA
This sequence comes from uncultured Alphaproteobacteria bacterium, assembly GCA_910584385.1. Lineage (GTDB taxonomy): Bacteria > Pseudomonadota > Alphaproteobacteria > RF32 > CAG-239 > MGBC118957. The sequence goes on from CAJUAK010000001.1 coordinate 14,209, forward strand.
AGAACAAGCTTACATCATGGATCCTGACAAGAAAATTAAGCAGGTTGTTGCCGATGCTGCCAAAGAATTGGGAACAGACATTAAAATCAAAGATTATGTATGTTTTAAATTGGGTGAAGGCCTTCAGAAAAAAGAAGAAGACTTTGCTGCAGAAGTTGCTGCCCAGTTAGGCAAATAAAATAATTCAAAGATTAAACCCCTCCCGGCAGAACAGCTTCCAAAATTGGACAGTTCAGTTTGGGAGGGGTTTTTAGCATTATATCATTGCCATGCCGCCATTAATATTGATGGTCTGACCTGTGATATATTGTGCTTCATCAGAAGCCAAGAATGCAACAACATTTGCAATATCCTGGGCTTCTCCTAATTTTCCTTCAGGAATTTTAGCAAGCAGGTTTTTCTTTACATCTTCAGGCAAGACATCTGTCATTGGTGTGCGGATAAATCCCGGAGCAATAGAATTTACGGTAATGCCGCGGGAGCCGACTTCTTGAGCCAGGCATTTGTTCATGGCAATCATACCTGCCTTAGAGGCAGAATAGTTTGCTTGGCCTGCGTTTCCGGTAACGCCGACAACAGACGCAATACCGATAATACGTCCGAAACGGCGTTTCATCATGCCGCGGACAGCCGCTTTGGCCAATTTGAATCCGGCAGAGAGGTTTACATCCAAAACCAATTGCCAGTCTTCATCACTCATACGGATAAACAAATTATCACGGGTTAAGCCTGCATTGTTTACCAAGATGTCAATGCGGCCTAATTTTTCTTCAACCTTTTCAACCAAACCTTTTACATCATCTGCATTGGTCAGGTTTGCAGTGAAAACTTCAACTCTTTCGCCCAGCTCTTCTTTTAATTTGAGCATGGGTTCTTCACGCATATCTGTTAAAGCAAGCGTTGCACCTTGCTTGTGCAATGTGCGAGCGATTTTATCCCCTAATCCGCCGGCAGCACCGGTGATGAGGGCAACTTTGTCATGTAATTCAAACATTGTTTTTCCTTTTTTATCTGGGTTGTCTTATGATTGCAATTCTTTGGCAAGCTGTTCGATTTCTGCGGCGTTGCCGACAGAAACAGCCTCAATTCCTTTTTTGCTTCGGTTAATGATGCCGGAAAGTACTTTACCCGCACCTAGTTCAGCAGCTTTGGACACGCCTTTGCTGCTCATGTAATCAATAGTTTCCCGCCAGCGAACCGAGCCTGTTACCTGCTCAATCAGCCTTTGGATGATTTCATCTGCAGAAGAAATTGCACTGGCCAAAACATTGGCAATCAGCGGGATTTCTGATGAATGTGCCGTAACTTTATGCAAAGCCTCGGCCATAACTTTTTGAGCCGGTTCCATTAAAGGGCTGTGAAACGGTGCGCTTACCGGGAGCTTAATGCAGCGTTTTGCGCCAAATTCCGGCCCGGCAATTTCTACGGCTTTGTCTATTGCCGCCATATGTCCGGAAATGACGACCTGTCCTTCGGCGTTATCATTTGCCGTAACGCAAATATGTCCGTTATCGCTGCAAGTTTCGGCCAAAGCCTTCACTTTTTCAAAAGGCAAGCCTATTACGGCCGCCATTCCGCCAACGCCCAACGGCACAGCTTTTTGCATTGCATCGCCTCTGGTGCGCAAGAGTTTGGCCGTATCTGCCAAAGAAAAGACACCCGCCGCGCAAGCAGCAGAATATTCTCCTAAAGAATGTCCGGCAACAAAAGAGGCCTTATCTTTCAAATTAATCCCGAAATCTTTCTCCAAAACCCGCACAACAGCCATGGAATTTGCCATTAATGCCGGTTGGGCATTTGCCGTCATGGTCAGGTCTGCTTCAGAACCTTCGCACATTATTTTAAATAAATCTTGATGGAGAGCCTCGTTAACTTCCTGAAATACTTCTTTGGCAGAATTAAAGTTATCTGCCAATTCTTTTCCCATGCCGACAAATTGCGATCCCTGGCCGGGAAATACAAAGCTGTATGTCATTTATTAATCCCATAAACATTAATATCTTGTAAAGGTTTAAATTGTATTGTGAAAATGTCAAGTTTTAATGCAAAGTTATGCTTTGCCGATTGCTCAAGAGTGTGAAAATGGCTAAAAACAAGAAAAAAGAAAAAACATTTATGCAAAAATTTATCCGCAGGTTTTCCGGCTTGTTATTGCTTCTTTTTTGCTTATTTACCGTAGCTGCTTGTTTTTTCTTTGACAGGAATGACGCTTCTTTCAACTTGATTTCAAATGCGCCCGTAAAAAACCTTTTGGGCTTGTCCGGCGCTAAAGCGGCTGATTTTACGCTAACATGGTTTGGTTTTGCTTTGCCGGTGTTTTTGATTGTTCCTGTTTTATGGGGATATTCACTCTTGCGCCTAAGAGAAATTTTCCACCCTTATATTCGTTTTTTTGCCTGGATTTTTGGGCTTTTGCTGTTTTCCTCATTTTTAGGGCTCCTTCCCCAAACCTGGGCGGCAATCCCTATGGGCGGAAGCATTGGCAAATTCTTTGCCAGAGAGTTTTCAACCCTGCTCAACAGAGTTTACACCTATGGTTTTGGACGCGAACTGCTTGCTTTTATTTTCTTTGCATTAGCCTGGGTTTCTTTTAATTTTGCAGCGGGCATAAGCTTTAAAAGCTGGTATCTGGTTTTGAAAAATATTGTTCTGAAAATTGCTGCAGCTTGTCTTTGGATTAAGGAAAAGCTCTTTTCCCGCCGGCAGAGCGATACGATGCCCCGCCCAAAGAAAGAGCGCTTGAAAAAAGAGGCAAAAAACAAAAAAGAAAGAATAGAGCCAAAAATAAACAATGAAGCTCCTGCGCCGGCTCCCAAAAGCGCGCCTTACCGCCCGGAAATTAACGATGGCTATCAAACTCCAAGCATCAGCCTTTTATCTATGCCTAAAGAAAAATCTGTACATCAAAGCCAGAGCGAACTAGATAAAATTGCCGGCGAATTGGAAGCCGTGCTTCAGGAATTTGGTGTTAACGGCAAGATTGTCAAGGTCCGTCCCGGCCCCGTCGTTACCCTTTATGAGCTGGAACCTGCCCCCGGCACAAAAACAGCCCGGGTTATCGGGCTGGCTGACGATATTGCCCGCTCAATGTCGGCACGTTCTGTCCGCATTGCCGTGGTAACCGGCAGCAACACAATTGGTATAGAGATGCCGAATATCAAAAGGGATACGGTCTGGCTGCGGGAATTATTGGAAAATGACGAATTTTCCCAAGCCAAGGGCGCTTTAACCATTACGCTCGGAAAAGATATCGGCGGCAAGAATATGTATGCGGATTTATCAAAAATGCCCCATTTGCTGGTGGCCGGTACAACTGGGTCCGGTAAATCTGTCGGTGTTAATTCTATGATTTTATCATTATTGTATAAAATGCGTCCGGATGAATGCAAACTTATCATGATTGACCCTAAAATGCTTGAATTTTCTATGTATAACGGTATTCCTCATTTGCTTACCCCGGTTATTACAGATCCGGCAAAAGCGGTTATCGGGTTAAAATGGGCGGTTAAAGAAATGGAAGACAGATACCGTGCCATGGCTAACCTGAATGTGCGCAATATAACGGGATATAACCAACGCGTGGCCGAGCTTAAAGCCGGTGGGCAAAACGTAAAAAGGACGGTGCAGGTTGGTTTTGATACAGAAACCGGAAAACCGCTTTACGAGGAACAGGAAATGGATTTGACTCCGCTTCCTTATATCGTGATTGTCGTTGATGAAATGGCCGATTTAATGCTGGTTGCAGGCAAAGATGTGGAGGCTGCCATCCAAAGGCTTGCTCAAATGGCGCGTGCCGCAGGAATCCATTTGATTATGTCAACGCAGCGTCCTTCTGTCGATGTTATCACCGGAACGATTAAAGCAAATTTCCCAACAAGAATCAGCTTTCAGGTTACCTCAAAAATTGACAGCCGCACAATTTTAGGCGAGCAAGGTGCAGAACAACTCCTGGGAATGGGCGATATGCTTTATATGCCCGCCGGACAGCGCCCTATCCGTGTTCACGGCAGCTTTGTAAAAGACAGTGAGGTTGAGGCTGTTGTTGAATTTTTGAAATCTCAAAAAGAACCTGAATATGTGGAAGGCGTAACCGAAGGCGAGTTAAACGCCAAAGATGACAAGCCTGTTTTTGATAATGGCGATTTTGCTGCCGGAAGCGATGAGGATCTTTATAATCAAGCCGTTGCAATTGTGAGAAATGATAAAAAAGCATCAACAAGCTATGTCCAAAGAAAACTGCGTATTGGCTATAACCGTGCTGCGTCTTTGATTGACAGGATGGAGAGCGAAGGAATAATTTCTGCCGCTGACCATGTCGGCCGCCGGGAAGTTTTGTAATTTTGCAATATTTTTTCGTTTTCTCTTGCTAAAAGCCCGTTCTGCTTATATATCTGTAATATAAGTTTTTAAGGAGATTAATAATGGCTGAATATAAAGAACCTTCACAGCGCCAGTTGAGAGTTGGACAGGAAATTAAAAGAATTATTGCGAACATATTGGAAAAAGGCGAAATTCGCAACGAAGAAGTTCAAAACAGCTTCATCACAATTACAGAAGCCAGAGTTTCTCCGGATTTAAAATATTGTACGGTTTATCTGATGACTTTAAACGGTGAAAAAATTAATGAGGTTGTTGATGCGATGAATTCTTTTGCATGGTTCGTACGCAAACAATTAGGCGTGAAACTGCAAGTGCGCTATACGCCGGAAGTGAATTTTAAGGCTGATGACACTTTTGAACAAGTTGACCATATTGAAAAACTTTTGCGCGACCCTAAAGTTGCCCAGGATTTAAAATAAAGTTATTTGTAAATATTTTCCCTCGCAATAGTAAATCACTGTTGCGAGGATTTTTGTTCGGATTTTACAGAAAAAAACTAGCTTACCAGAGTTCTCTATTATAAAAAAAGAAGTTTTGGTGGAACCAGGGAGCGCTAAGTAAAAATGACCTTAATGTCATTTTTATCTGCAAGCTCTTCGGAACATCTTATTGAGCGCCGAACGAAGAGAGCAGGCGAAATTAGATGCCGAAGGCTATCCTCCCCCGAGCAAAAGCGAAGCGCTGTTGCGAGGCTCTTTATTATAAAAAAGGAGTTTTGGTGGAGCCAGGGAGGATCGAACTCCCGACCTATTGATTGCGAACCAATCGCTCTCCCAACTGAGCTATGACCCCACGATAAGAATCTTGACTTGTTTGTTAAGTAACAAAAGAAATATATCCTGCAAAATTCTGCTGTCAAGATTATTTTCTGTATCTTGTTTTATTTTATTAAAATATAACCAATTAATTGCTTCTTGCTGTTTTGCGGAGCTGTTTAACGGCTGACGATAACCATCGCCTCGCGTAAAATTCGGTCATTAAGCATATAGCCGGTTTGAAGCTCTGCAATTACTGTTCCCGGTTCCTTTGTTTTATCTTCGACTTCTTGCACAACCTGGTGGAAATTGGGGTCAAAATGTTTGCCGATAATATCCATCTTTTTGATGCCGAATTTATCAAAAACCCGCATAAGTTCACCTTGGGTGAGTTCCACGCCTTTAAGCAAGGCATCGCAGCTTTCTTTGTCAGAAGGGGCGTCTAAAGCGCGTTGCAGATTGTCCGCTACGCTGAGCAGGGCTTTTGCAAAAGAAGATATGGCATATTTTGCATTTTTTTCAATTTCCTGAGCGCTGCGTTTTTTGATATTTTCACATTCTGCAAGTGCGCGCAAATAATCGCTTTGCAGTTTTTGGTTTTCAATTTTTAAGAGTTCAACATCCTCGTCGCAAGCATTTTCTTCCGTCTGATTTTCTTCAAAATCATCCTCCGGAGAGGTTAAAATTTCTTCCGGCTCATTTTCTTGCATTGCGTTATCTTCTGCGGGATTTTTTTTGTTCTTTTTCATGTTTTTTCTCTTTAAAATTAGATTCAACTTGTATATATCTATATGTGAAAATTTAGTAACTATTCTTATCCAAGTCAATAGTTGAAAGATTTTATTTGTTAGATTACTGCAAACGGCAATTATTTTTTTGAGAGACGAGAGAGATGACATCTGTTCCGCTAACACAGGAAAATGCAAATTTAAAACCTCTTCCCAAAGGGTTTAATAAAAAGAAATTACCAATAACATACAGTGTTGTAACCAATCCCCATCTTTTGGAAATTCAAAATTATTCTCGCCGCCAATGCCTTGGCAAAACGCCCTGGCCGCAGATAGATAAAATCAATGCCTGGATGATTACGGCAGAAACGGCCACATTTATGAAATGGGGCGGTTTGGGCATGATTGCCTCTGAATTGCCGGAAGCTTTTAACAGCAATATCGGCGGCGGAAATTCAATGACGGTCGTTACGCCGTTGTATTTGGGCGACACAGGCAAGAAAAAGGCTTTGCTTGAAAAAGGCGTATATCTTGGTGCCGAACACAAAGAAATAAAGGTCGAAAAAGTTCGGACGATTGAGGTGCCTTTTTTGAATGACCGCAATGTGTTGGTTAAAAATAAAGTTGCCGTTTATACCGGAAAATATGATAATACCAATTACATATTTTTGGATTCTCCGCGCTTTTTCTCTATTAATCCGCATAAGGAAAACCCTTCTGCGCAAGACGGCTGTTATGTTTTGAATGAACATAACATTAATGAAGTTGAGCGTTTTGCCTTTTTCTCAAAAGCTGTTTATGAGCTTGTCAAAAGCCTTTGTCAAAAACCGGCGGAGGAAATCCCCCTGCCGAATATTCTTGTGGCAAACGATTGGCACAGCGGCGCTTTGGCCGGTTTAATGAAGTATTTTTCTACAATTCAGGTTGAGAACGGGACGATGGATGATGCCTTGGCCGCCCGCCTTAAAGCAATTCCCGTTATTCATATTGCCCACCATTTGGGCTATCAGGGCTGGGATTATGAAAACACCCGGAAAATTTTAAATTCATTATATGAAAATATGGCAACGCAAGTTTTCCGTAATGCAAAAGCGATTAAAAATTCCAATCCGCGCACAACAAATACCTTAATCGTCTATGATTGTTATAATCAAGCTTCATGCGATTTCCATTTGGCAGACAGGGTTGTAACCGTTTCAAAAAATTATATGGAAGAAGTTTCCAAAGAGCTTGGTTTTGGATTCGATTTCCGCGATATTTTAAAAATCCGCAAGGACCATCGCAACTTCTTCGGAATTGTCAATGGTTATGAAAAATCGCTGATTTCTCCGAATGCTAAAAAAATTGCGGATGTAAATGCATATTTTAAGGATACGAAGTTCCAGGTCTTTGATGAAACCTCACCGGATAAAAAATTAGAAAATAAAAAAGAGGCAATAAAGCTTCTCTCCAGAATAGCCACAGATAAAAATTACCGGGAAAAGGTTATTCCGCTGATAGACGTTTATGATTTTGAAGATATTTCAGACGCTCTTGCCAAAGCGGAGAAAACGCCGTTTATCTGCGCAACCAGCCGCCTGGTGGAACAAAAAGGCTATGATATTGCCGCTCAGGCTATTTGCAATTTAACAAAAAACAACTGTCTGCAAAAAGAATATCCGATTTTTGTTTTAGGCGGTGCCGGAGATATAAATTATTTTGAAATACTGAAAAAATTAAAAGACAGCGTAAAAGCGCTGAATCCGGAAATTGCCAAAAGGATATTTGTTTTTAGGGGATATAAAGACGAATTTGCCTACGCTATCCAGCTGGCCGCAGATTTCTACATGATGCCCTGCCGTTTTGAGCCCTGCGGATTAACCCAGATGGAAGCCATGGCCAAAGGCTCTTTGCCGATAGCAATGTCTACAGGCGGTTTAGTTGATACGATTGACGACGGCACGGATGGTTTTCGGACGGAGGTATTCTTTGCAGATAACCGGCGCGTTTATGGCAATAACATCACCGCCCGCCGGATTAAAAATAATGAAAATGCCTACAGCGAAACACTGCTTAAAAGCTTAAACACCTTTTATCATAATCCTGAAAAGATTAAGGAAATGCAGGCAAATGCCCTGCGCAAGGATTTTAGCTGGAGCACGGCTGACGGCTCTTTATATAAATATTACCGGCTGTTTAAAACCGGGCACCTCTAATATATTTCAAGGACTAAAGCAAATGCGCAAATCAAACCGCCAAAACAATGAACTCCGCGAAGTTGAGATTATTCCGGGGTTTAATCCCTATGCAGAAGGTTCCTGCCTGGTAAAATATGGCAATACACATGTTATTTGCACGGCAACGGTTGAGGAAAAGCTTCCCGCCTGGCTCAAAGGGCAAAACAAAGGCTGGGTAACCGCCGAGTATGCCATGCTGCCGCGCTCGTCGCAAACCCGCATTCCAAGAGAGAGCAAAAAGCCTTCCGGGCGCACGCAGGAAATCCAGCGCTTAATCGGGCGTTCTTTGCGTGCGGTGGTTGATTTGGAAAAAATGAAAGATATGCAGATTATCATTGATTGCGATGTTATTCAGGCAGACGGCGGCACGAGAGTTGCTTCAATCACCGGCGGTTTTGTGGCGCTTTATGAAGCCGTCCGCAAGCTTCTTTTGGCTAAAAAGCTCAAGACAAACCCTATTCGTGAATTTGTCGCTGCCGTTTCCTGCGACATCCATGAAAAAGAAATCAAGCTGGATGTTGATTATGATGAGGATTCCACCGCACAGGTTGATATGAATTTTGTGATTACCGACAGCGGAAAAATTGTAGAAATTCAGGGTACCGCCGAAGATGAGCCTTTTGAGGAAGAAAAATTTCAGGAATTGCTCAATCTGGCAAAATCAGGAATTTCCCAATTAATTGAAAAACAAAAAATTGCCCTTAAAATAGGAATGTAAAATGCTGCCGGAAAAAATTGTCATTGCGTCTCATAATGCGGGAAAAATTTCAGAAATAAGAGATTTGCTGGCGCCTTTTCAAATAGAAGTCCTTTCTGCAGATGAATTGAATTTGCCGGATGTTGAAGAGACCGGAACAACTTTTAGGGAAAACGCTGCGCTAAAAGCCGAACAGCTTGCAAAAATCAGCGGGCTTCCCTGCCTGGGAGATGATTCGGGGCTGTGCGTGGATGCTTTGGGCGGGCGTCCCGGCGTTTATTCCGCGCGCTACGCGCCGAACCGCGATTTTGACAAAGCAATGGATATGCTGATTGCCGAATTAAAGGAAACTCAAAATCCGGATTGGTCCGCACATTTTTCCTGCGTTTTGTGTTTTGCATTCCCAAACGGGGAAAGGCATTTTTTTGAAGGGCGCGTCGATGGGCGGATTCTTCCCCAAAAAAGCGGAACAAACGGCTTTGGTTTTGATCCTGTATTTCAGCCCGAAGGTTTTGACAAGACATTTGCCTGTTTCAGCAAAGCGGAAAAATCAAGCATATCCCACCGGGGGCGGGCTTTTGAGAAATTTATCTCCTGGCTGGATGAACAATAGTTTTTAATCTTTGTTGACTCTTGGCGCTGATGAAGCATAATCAGTCTTATGAGAAAAATTTATAACATTCCTTTAAGCTGTGGTTTCGTGGATGTTTTGGCACAGCATTTTTTGAAAAGCTGCCAAGGCCGCCTGCTGGATTTGGCTGAAATGGTTGTTTTATTGCCAAACCGCCGTGCCTGCCAAAGCCTTAAGGAAGCCTTTATCCGCAAAAACGGGCTTAATCCGACGCTCTTGCCGCAGATGCGCCCGCTGGCAGATATTGAAGAAGACGAACTTTTGCTTTCTTCCCGGGAATCAGCAAAGGCATTGTTAGAGCTTCCGCCTGCAATCAGCCCGGAAGAACGGCAAATGCTCTTTATTAAAATCATCATGAGCAAACCGGCAGAATTTGGCTTAAGGAAAATTTCGTTAAACCAAGCGGCATTTTTGGCAAAAGAGCTTGGAAAACTGATTGATATGTCGGATAGTCTGCAGCTTGGATTTTCCGCCCTGGAAAACTTAGCGCCGGAAGAATACGCAGCCCATTGGCAGGAAACTTTAAAATTTTTAAAGATCATAACGGCATACTGGCCGGCGATATTAAAAGAAAGAAATGTTTGCGACGCGGCTTGGCGCCGGAACCGCCTGCTTGAAATCCAATGCGCCGCCTGGCGTAAAAATCCGCCAGCGGAAAAAATTGTCATCGCGGGCAGCTCGGCCGCTTTCCCGGCAATGAAAAATCTGGTCAAAACCGTGTTAAGCCTTCCGCAGGGTGAGGTCTTTCTTCACGGTCTTGACAAGTTTCTGGATGAAGAATCATGGAAAGCCATTGATGAATCGCACCCGCAATATGAATTAAAAGAATTGCTTGATTATTTGGAATTTGACCGCCGGGATGTGCCTGATTTTGTTGCGCCGCAAATGCCGGAAAAAGAAAAACTGGCAACAGAAGCCATGCGTCCGGCCAAAACAACGGATTTGTGGCGGCAGCTGCGCCCTAACAGTATAAAAGTTGAAAATTTGCAGTTTTTAGATTGTCAGGATATTCGCTCCGAAGCTTTGGCAATCGCCCTTAAAATGAGAGAAACGCTTGAACACCCCGGAAAAACGGCAGCACTGGTTACCACAGACAGAAATTTATCGCGCCGGGTGGCCTCCGAGCTAAAAAGATGGAATATTATCATAGATGATTCTGCCGGGCGCCCGCTTTTGCAATCGCCGCCGGCCATTTTTCTGCGGTTAATTTTATCTGCCGTCAAAAGTAATTTTGCCGCGGCTGATTTTTTGAGCCTGCTTAAACATCCGCTTTGCCTTGCGGGCTATCCTGCTGCAGAGATAAGGGATTTAACCCGGCGTTTTGAAATTTATAATCTGCGAAAAAAGAAAAATCATCCCGATTTGGAAAGTTTCAGCCTCAGCGTAAAGGAAAAAATGCGTCCGTTGTTTGAAGCCTTTTCACAAGGCAGCGTTACGCTTTCTTCCCTGCTGCAGGAACATTTAAAAGCCGCCGAAGCTCTGGCCGCTTCAGAAAACAAGAGCGGCGCGGAAAACCTGTGGCGCGGAGAAGACGGTGCCGCTTTGGCTGCATTTTTCAATAATCTGGCCGCCGCCGCACCCGTTTTGGATTCTGTAGAACCGGGAGAATATCCGGGGTTGCTTGATGCGCTTCTTTCCGGACAAACCGTGCGGGCGCGTTACGGCATGCATCCCCGGCTTAAAATATTGGGGCCGATTGAGGCCCGCCTCCAGCATTTTGATTTGACGATTATCGGAGAGGTCAATGAAGGTTCCTGGCCGCAGACGGCTTCGGCAGACCCGTGGATGTCCAGGCCGATGAAAAAAGAATTTGGCTTTCCTTTGCCCGAAAGGGCAGTAGGCGTAAGCGCGCATGATTTTTCAGAACTCCTTTGCGCACCGGATGTCATTATCAGCCGGGCAGAAAGGGTTATGGGAACGCCAATGGTAAAATCCCGTTGGAAGCTGCGCTTGGAAACTGTCCTGAAAGCATTGGAAATTCCGCCGCATGAATTGCAAAATGACGCCTATGCTTATTATGCCGAAAGTTTGGACCTTCCCCAAAAATATGAGCCGATATCTGCACCGCGGCCTTGCCCGCCGTTGGAGGCACGCCCGAGGAAGCTTTCTGTCAGTGCCATAGAATTATGGATGCGGGATCCATACAGCATTTATGCGAAATATATATTAAAGCTTAAGCCTCTGGAAGATTTGGATGCCGATTTGACGATGGCTGATTTTGGCAGCGTGATGCACGCGGTTTTGGAAGAATTTAACAATAAACATCCCGGGGCTTATCCTGCAAATGCCCGCGAGGAGCTCTTGGAAGCAGGATACAAATATTTTAAAGAAATGCATTTAAGCTCCGAAAAAACAGCTTTTTGGCTTCCAAAATTTGAAGCCGGAATAGATTGGGTCATAAAACAAGAAGAGCAATACCGGCAGGGGATTCTTAAAGTCCATAATGAAGTTGAAGGGGCTTTTAATTTTGAAGCCGCCGGCGGGACATTTACTTTAACGGCCAAGGCAGACAGAATAGATGAAACGACAGGCGGAAAATTAAATATAATAGATTATAAAACAGGAAGGGCGCGCAGCGCAAAAGAAGTCTCTGCCGGTTTTTCGCCGCAACTGCCCTTAGAAGGGCTTATTGCCAGAGAAGGGGGATTTCCAGGGATAAACGCGGCCGATATTGACAGCCTTATATACTGGCCATTAGGCAAAAAGCCTGTAATAATTAAAGAAAACACCCAAAAAGACATAGATAAAAACTTTGAAAACCTGCAAAGCTTGGTATCTGTTTTTGATTTTGCCTCAACTCCCTATAACAGCCGGCCTAATCCGAAAAAAGTTCCGGAATATTCGGATTATGAGCATTTGGCACGCGTAAAAGAATGGTCTGTCAGCGGAGATAATGATGACTGATTTAAAAACGCAGAAACAAAATTGCATTAATCTTGCCTCATCCCGCCAGCGGCAGGCAACAGCACCTGAAGTTTCCGCATGGGTAGAAGCTTCCGCCGGAACAGGCAAGACAAAAGTCCTTTCTGACAGGGTTTTGCGAATGCTTCTCAATGGCGCAGCGCCGCACAAAATTTTGTGCTTGACTTATACCAAAGCGGCGGCCGTGGAAATGAGCAGCCGTATTGCCGCTAAATTAAGCCAATGGGCCGTCGCAGAAGACGGCGATTTGCAAAAGCAGCTAAGCGGGCTTTTAGGACGGGAAATTTTGCCCTCTGATGAGCAGTTGTTAAAAACGGCCCGGAAATTATTCGCTATTTTGCTGGATACGCCCGGTGGTATGAAAATTCAAACAATCCATAGTTTTTGTCAGGAAATCTTAAAGCGCTTTCCTCTAGAAGCGCATATTTCGCCATATTTTGAAGTTATGGATGACCGCCGTGCCGGAGAAATTTTACAAGATTTAAAGAAAAAGCTTTTGGAAAAGGCAGAAAACGAGCCGCAGAGCCCGGAAGCCTTATCTTTAAATTATTTAACGAGCCATACAAGCGAGTTTACTTTTCCTGAAATTTTAAATGCCATAACTTCTTCCCGGGCAAAAATAGCCAGGCTGCTTGAAAAATATTCCTCGGTAAATGCTTTGTTGGCAGCAACGGCAAAAAGTTTAGGCCTTTCTTTTGACGACACGCCGGAAAAAATATTAAAAAGCTTTTTCGACGGGCTTGATGTTAAAATGCTGCAAAATTGGATAGGCATGCTGTCTGCAGGTTCAAAAACCGACCAGGAAAAAGCATTTGTTTTAGAAAAGCTCATTTGTTCAGAAAATAAAGAAGAATATTTTGAAGATTACAAAAATATCTTTCTAACCAAAGACGGCGATTTAAGAAAAACCATATTTACCAAAGGCGCTTTAAAAGGGCATGAAGCCGCAGAAACGGAAATTGCCAAAGAGGCTCTTCGGGTTCAGGAGTTATCAAGCCTTTTGCGCCGGGCGCGGCTTTTAGAGTCAACCACAGCAGTGCTTTATTTGGCAGAAGGGCTGATTTCCGCTTATACGCTTTATAAAAATGAACATTCCCTGATGGATTATGAAGATTTAATCCTGCTGACCCGCCGTTTGTTGGAAACGCCGGGCACGGCAAGCTGGGTGCTTTATAAATTAGACGGCGGCATAGATAATATTCTGATTGATGAAGCGCAAGACACTTCGCCAGACCAATGGGGAATTATCCGGGCGCTGACTGCGGATTTTTTCAGCGGGGAAAGCTTATCGGGACTTTCGCGCACAATCTTTGCCGTTGGCGACCGTAAACAGTCAATATATAGTTTTCAGGGTGCCGATCCTCAAGAATTTGAAGCGATGCGCTTGCATTTTCAAAAGCAGGCAGCTGCCCGGGAACCTTTAAAAGAAGTTCAGATGGATGTTTCTTTCCGTTCAACCGGCGCAGTGCTGGATTTGGTAAATCATCTGTTCTCCCGCCCGGAAGTAAAACAAGGCGTGGCACGCGCAGAAACGGATATCACGCACAGCCCGGCAAGAATTGGAGAAAGCGGACGGATAGAAATATGGCCGTTGGTTGAGCCGGAAAATGATGAAAATCCGGATATTTGGCTGCCGCCCGTAGAAAGGCGCAGCGGCGTATCGACTTCTTCCCGGCTGGCCATGGATATCGCCCTTAAAATCAGAAGCATGGTAACAAATCATGAGCTTTTGCTTTCAAAAAACCGCCCGGTGCGTTATAAAGATTTTTTGGTTTTGGTGCAAAAGCGCGGCGCATTTGTGGAAGAATTTGTCCGGGCTTGCAAAAATACCGGCGTGGAAATCGCCGGCGTCGATAAAATTAGCCTGCTGGAACAAATCGCAATCAAAGATTTAATTGCTCTCGGAAAATTTCTGCTTCTTCCGGAAGACGAACTTAATTTGGCAAGCCTGTTAAAATCTCCCCTTTTTAACCTGAATGATGAAGACTTATTTATATTATGCCATAATCGGGGCGATAAAAATTTGTGGCAATGCCTCAAGCAAAATCCGCAATACAGCGAATGCTGCCAGGCTTTATATTCATTGCTGAACATGGCCGATACCATCCGCCCCTATGAACTTTACGCCTATGTCCTGGACAAGCTTCAGGGGCGGAAAAAATTCTTAATCCGTCTAGGCAATGAAGCCGCAGACGGATTGGACGAGTTTATAAATTTAAGTTTAAATTTTGAGCAAGAGCATGTGCCGTCCCTTCAAAATTTTATTTCATGGATAGAAGGCGATGAAGTTGAAATTAAACGCGAACTGGAACAAAGCGATATTGATGCCGTACGGATTATGACGGTGCATGGTTCGAAAGGGCTTCAAGCGCCGATTGTCATTTTGCCCGATACTGTCAGGGTAAAAACGCCGAAAAAGGAAGCCGGGCTGCTGCTGGATGATTTGCTTTATTATCCTTTGGGCGCTGATTATTATGATGAGCATTGCGAAAAAATAAAAGAACAAAAAAGCGCGGCTTCAATTGAGGAATACAAACGTTTGCTCTATGTTGCCGTAACCCGTGCGGAAGACCGCCTTTACATTTGCGGCTGGAAAGGCGCAAAAGATGTTAACGACAATTGTTGGTACAAGCTTTGCGCACAAAGCTTAGAACAAATGGGGCATAAAAACGCCGCAGGAACTATTTGTTATGAAACAGCGCAGCAGAGCGATTTGCCGGCTCCGCAGATAAAAGCCGAAAATCAGCGCGCTTACGAAATTCCATCCTGGATAAATATGCCGGCACCTGAAATCAGTGCTTTGGAAAGGCCGCTGGCACCTTCCAAAATGGAAGAAGACGATGAAGAAACAGTCCTCTCTCCTTTGGCCGAAGAGAGCATCAATCCCTATCGCCGTGGAAGAATTATGCATAAGCTGCTGCAATTTCTGCCAGGGCTGCCCAGGGAAGATTATCCTCAAACAATAGATAATTATTTACAGCATAATGCGGTGGATTTGCCTGAAACAGAAAAAGAATATATTAAGGAAAAAGTTTTTTCACTATTAGAAAACCCGTCATTTAAGATGTTTTTTTCCAAAAATTCAAAAGCGGAAGTCCCCTTGATGGGCGAGGTGGGCGGCAAAATCATTTCAGGGCAGATTGACCGTTTGGTAGAAGAGGAAAATCAAGTTACGATTATAGATTTTAAAACAAACCGCCCTGCAGCAAAAAGCCTGAGCGAAATCCCGAATGCCTATTGGCGGCAAATGGAAGCTTATAAAGCGCTGGTCGAAAAAATATATCCGGACAAAGAAGTCCGCTGCGGCATTCTCTGGACAGATACGGCACAATTTATGCTGCTTAATTTAAAATCCTCTTTAATATAAAAAAAAATGAATTATATTAGAGGCAGATAATAACTGAGATTAGAAAGGAACAACAATGCACGCAATTACAGACAGCCAGTTTGAAGCTGAAGTATTACAAAATAAAGGTTTGACATTGGTTGATTTTTGGGCTGAATGGTGTGGTCCCTGCCGTCAGCTGATACCTGTTTTGGAAGAAGTTTCCAAAGAAATCGGCCATAAGGTTAAAATCTGCAAAATTAATGTGGATGAATCTCCGAATACGGCTGCCCAATACGGCATTCGCAGCATTCCGACAATGTTTTTGTTTAAAGACGGCAAACAAATAGATGTTAAAGTTGGCTTAAATTCAAAATCCAGCTTGATTTCTTGGTTGGAAGCAAATATGTAATAGGCCGTTAAGAAATTATACAAAATGCCGGGCAAAAGCCCGGCGTTTTTGTATGGCGCGGCCGATGTTGGTTTATATCATCCAAGGGTTACCTAAACGGATTCTCTTCAGCCGGTTCAGAAGTATCTGCCTGCGCACGATCCGGATTGCTCCTTGGCTGAGCCGTTTCCGGCGTTTCCTTTTGAGGTTGTTCCGGCTTGTCGGGAACAGGATCGATATTGCCTTCCGGAGCGGACGCATTTTCTGTTCTTTCTTCCGGCGCATTTTCCCTTTGGGGCGGTGTATTTTGCTGGTTAGGCCTGGAGCCTGCCTTGTTTCCGCTTTGAGCTTCGGCTTTTGAACCATTTTGATTCTTTGCCTTTGAGGCATTTTGTTCCGTCTCAGGCTTCTGCGGCGTATTGCCGTCATATTCCTGTTGGCGTTTTTCTGTGTTGGCAATTCTTTTTAACGCATCGTCTTCAGAGAGCTCAACGCCTGTCTTACTGTCTACGTAAGCATAACCGCCGCCGAATTTCTGCCGTTTGTTAACATTTGAGTTAAACTTTACCTTGTTGTTTTGAGAAATGGTCGCGGAAGTTCCGTCATTAAATTTAACTTCGCGGTTGCCGTCCTTGTCTCTTTTCGTATATTCGGCATCATGGCGTTCTGCCAGATTTTGAGCCGTTGCTTTTTGCTGTTTATTTTGTTTTGTGGTGTTTGTCTTTGCAAACTTATCTACGGCATTGGCAATATTGTGGTTAGTTTGTTTTGCATAATCGCCGCCGGTAACAGCGCTGGCGGTATATCTGACGGCGCGGAACGGGAGCTTAACCGCTCCGGAAGCTAAAGATTTTGCCCCGGCTTCAATTTTATCGCCGATTGCTTCCTTGGCTGCTTTTCGGAATGGAGATGTTGCGGTGGTTATGCCGCTTTTAACGGCGCTGCCGGCCATCGTGCCGATAGAGGAGCCAATTCCGGAAACGGCTCCGCCGGAAAATTCTGAAGCCAATTCTGTCGCTTGTCCCGTAAAACGGAAACCAAAGAAACAACAAACCAGCAAGACAAGGAAGCCCTTGCCGCCAATATCAACAAGAGCAACCAATGCGCCGTAATCATTACCATGAATCGCATCATAAATCCCGCCCAATGCACCAGTTCCGGTATTTAAATTAAGACTTTCATCCTCTGATGCACTTTTCCACTGTTGTTTATCTAAGTTATCACAAGATTTAAATTTGCTTACAAAATCATAATCGCCGCAAATAAATGTGCCATTTTTCAACTCTGCAGCATAATAATCAGTTAATTTTACAGCCATATCAAGCAAATTGCGACAAGAGCCGGTTAATCGTTTATTATCTAATCCTACCAAAGATTTTACCATATTGGAAGAGGCGTTATGAAGCTTGACAACACAAGTCCCGCCTCCTTTGGGGGCGACGTTTAATGCTTCATCAATTAGCGCAAAGTTTATGGATATGACTAAAGCCATCATAACAAAAGTCATAAATGAATTAATCAGCCAATCCACGCCTTTGCGGGTATATTTCGCAGTAACCTTAAAAGGCCAGGCTAAAACCAAAAGCGGCATGAGCGCACCGGCAATACCGATTTCCACCACAGCGTCAATCAAATAAAAACCAAAGGCAAAAGTTAATAAAAGGGCAAAAACAGCAATAATAGCGCCGATTATAATCATCTGAAAACCTAAGCCAAATTGTGAAGGAACAAACTGGGCAAGAGTGTTTCCTCCAGCGCAAATCAAACCTTGCCCAACAGCCTGCATAAAGCCAAGTTTATATTGAATATTTCTTAGAAATAATAAAATATTTAAATAAAGATTTTTGGCCAATAAATGTAAAGACACGCCTTTTAAGCCATCATCAGCATTTGAAAGGTCTGTAACATTTGTAAAGGTTAATTCATTAGCTAATTTCATGCCGCTGATAAGAAGCGGGTTAATAATCCAATTATAAACCTGTTTGAAATACATCAACAAGAAGAAGGCAATAACAAATTTAAATGTTTGTTTTATAATCGTATTTAAGTAACGAGGCGCTTCTTGTTTTGTGAGTTGGCTGACATGATTGAGCGTTATAATGGCAATATACAGAGCCATTATTATCACCAGAACGTTTATAAAAGGTTTTGCCAAGGCGCTCATCGAGGATTGTGAAACCTGGTCCATTGCTACAAAGATAACTCTAAAGAGCGGGCAAAAAAAACAGTTCTTTTGTTCGTATACACGATTCGGCATTGCCTTACAGCCTTCAAATGCCCCGCCAGTATATTCGCCGGCTGGACTAATACAGAAAGTATCTCCTTTAAAATCTTCCATAGAGTATTCTGAATCATCACACTCTGGATACAAGTCCAAACTCTTACTCTTGCCTGACCGAGCTGCAATAATAGCGTTATTTTGTGCTACTGCGTCCCCATAGATACTATGTGCCTCTACGGTTCCGTCCTCTTTAGTAATAAGATATATGTTTTTTGTTCCGGGTGTAGCTGCAAGGACTTCAAAACCAGTATCCATGACTTCTTTTTGGCCAGCTCTCAAAGTTTTTTCCATGTCTTCTCTTGTGACAGGGGATTGTGCCCATGCGTTATTTGCCGCTATTCCCGTTAAAAGCAGGCAAATCAAAAATAAAAGGCATTTCAAACCGTTGCGCATGGCGACATCCATATAAGTTAGACTAACTTATTCTTATCATAGCACAAAAAAGGTATATAAATTGTTACAGTTTTTTGATTTTTTCAGGCTTTTTAATATTAGCAGATTCTGATTTATCCACAAAATATTATGTCTTTTTCTAAAAATTATTGCAAAATGACTACTTAAACGTTTAGTGTAGTAATAGTTGTGAGGACATATTTATTATGAAATATGAAAGCAGAAAGTTAAGGGAATGAAACTGCTTAAAGAAAAATATAAAAATTTTTGCATCTATACATATTTTTGCGGCATACGCCTTTTTAAACGCCGGGCATTTAAACCTTTTACGCCCAAAGAAAATCCTGTAAAAACAAAGAAAAATAAACAAATTCTCATCGTTAAGGCCGATTCTCTTGGCGATTATGTTTTGATGCGCAATTTTTGGCAGGAAATCAGAAAAACAGAAGCCTATAAAAACGCGCATATAACCCTGGTTTTATCTTCTTGCACAAAGGGTTTTGCTGATTATCTGGACAGCGGCGTGATTGATGAAATGGTTTTTGTTCCTCATTTGCTGTTTGAAAAAATCCGTTGGCGCCAAGAAATAGCACTTAGGCGATATCTCTCTAAAATAATGAAAAATTATTATGATGAAATTTGGTTTCCGTCGCAAAACGTTTATAATTTTCGCTATATAAACTATTTTATCATGCGCCATGTCTCTGCCGGAGCCGTTATTGGCAGCAGCGGGGATATGCCGCTAAACTGCCATGACTATTTTCGACCTTATACATTGGTGCTTCCGGTAAAATCTGTTGATTTTGAATTTGAGTTAAATAAGAATTTTTTTGAAAAAGTTTTAAAACGGGATATTCACCTGAATTTTCCTGAAATCGCTTTGCCAAAATGCCCTTCCGTTCAGACGGGCTATGCGGTTATCAGTCCGGGCGCGCAGCATGCTTACCGCTGTTGGCATGAACAAAATTTTGCGGATCTGATAAAATATCTAAAAAAAGAATATCGTCTTAATGTCTTTCTTATCGGTTCAGTTTCAGAAAAGCTTAAATTGCAAAGGATTAATGCCCTTTCAGGAAATTTGGGAGATGTTTATGCCGGAAGGCCCTATAAGGAAATTTTGCAAATCATTCAAAATTCCGCCTTATATATCGGAAATGACAGCGGCTTTTTTCATGTCGCAGCCGCGTTGAAAACGCCGGCGGTTTGCATTTCTTCAGGAGGGGCTTATCCGCGTTTTATGAAATATCCTCCAAGCCGCCTTTATGAAATTGTTATGAATGCGGATATGCGAAAAAATGCCGAGAAACAATTTCATAGCGGAAAAGAAGCCGGATACGGGCCGATAAATGCCGTAAGCCTGCCGGCGGTATATGCAGCGGTTGATAAACAGCTTAAGGGAAATGAGATTTATGAATTTAAAGCTTATGCGGTATAGAATATTATCCCGCCTGACATTTGGCAAAAAACGGAAACATTATAAAAACCGCCTCTGCCAGGAAAAATTAAAAAATAAATACGAAGTTTCAGGGAACGGAAATAAAATTTTTTTAGTTTCTTCTGATGGTTCCATGGAAGAAGCCCATAACCGTTTATCTGGAATAAATATCATAATCGCCGGAAGCAATAATAGAGTCTTTCTTTCCCGCGAAGCCGCAGAAAGCAAAATGCTGAACATTAATTTGCAAATGGAAGGCGATGATAATTATTTTAAAATAGCAGATTTTGTCCGCGGCAATTGGAATATCGCCCAATATGGCGGAAATAATTATTTTAGCGTCGGCGAAAACACGCGCTGCGGAGAAGTTAATGCCGCATTGCATAGCAACAGGTTCGAAATTGGGCAAGATTGCATGATTTCTTCTTCGGAAGAGCTTTGGACAGACGGACATTCGATTATTGATAATGGTAGCAAAGAGATATTAAATTACAGTGAAACTCCGATAATAATCGGCAACCATGTCTGGCTGGGGCGCCGTTGCACTTTGACCAAACGCGCGCAAATTCCGGATAACTGCATTGTCGGGATAGGTTCGGTAGTAACCCGCGCTTTTAAGGAGCAAAATTGTATTTTAGCGGGAAATCCGGCAAAAATCGTAAAAAGGAATGTTAATTGGGACGGACGCCGCCCGGCGGATTATAAAGCAGATTTCGAAAAAACTGCAGATTTAGCGGCCTGAAGTTTCTGAAACGCTGTTATTGCGAATTTCAAAAAAATGCCCAATATTTTTTAATGAAGAAAAGAGCTCCGGATTCGTTGCCGTGATCCAAGCCTGAATGCCAAAATCGCGGATTTTTTGCAGCAGGGCTTCTTTTTTTATATCATCAAGATGGGCGGCAACCTCATCCAAAAGCAAAACCGGAGCAAAACCCTGATGCAGCGTCTGGCATTTGCTTTGCGCCAAAATAATGCTGATAAGCAAAGATTTTTGTTCGCCTGTAGAGCATAATTCCGCCGGCATATGTTTCTTTTTGTAATAAACCTTAAAATCCGTACGGTTAACGCCGTCTATTGAGTCGTTGTAAAGAATGTTCTGGCGCTGTTTCCTGAGCATCTGCATATAAAAATCTTCAACTTCCACAGCCGGAAGCTTATCCAGCAATTGTTCAATTTTTCCGTCCAATTCTAAAACCACATTTGGAAAGACATCATCAGGCTCATTTTCAATAAAGCTGTTCAACCGGGCGATTTGCTCCCGCCGCGCCGCAGCAATTGCCACGCCGACAGCCGCCATATTTTCTTCCAGGGGAAGAAGCCAGTTATTATCTTCCCTTCCTGATTTCAAAAGTTGGCTCCATTCTTTATAAAGGTGCTCAAATGTTGCTGTTCTTTTGGCATGTTCCAAATCGAAAGCGTAAACCAGACGGTCCAAAAAACTGCGCCGAGGCTGGCTGCCGCCCCGGAAAAGCCTGTCCATTTGCGGTGTCAGCCAAATTGCCGAAAGATATTTTCCGAGTTCAGATTGGGAAGAGGCTTTCATGCCGTTAATTTTTACTATCCGCCGGTCAAAAGAACGGAAATCGTCATTATCTTCCCTTTGCGATTTTTCAACCGCAGTTCCTATTTCTGCTTCCCCGTCGCTGTTTTGAACAACAGCAGAAATTGCCCAGCTGTAAGCCGATATTTCTGTCGGACGGTATTCATCAGAGACCAGCGCCGGCGTAAACCTTTTTATGTCTGCTAGCCGCGCGCTTCGTAAACCTCTGCCCGGCGTCAAAAAAGAAATCGCTTCCAAAATATTTGTTTTGCCGGAACCATTTTCGCCGGTAATGATAATCGGAGCGCAAGGCGCTTCTATGCGCAAAAACTGATAATTCCTAAAATCAGTTAAAGTCAGGCGCGTAACGCCTGACTTTTCACTGGTAATTGCCTGCAGATTTCGAGCCAGATTATCCATTTTTTTTGCTGTTTTAGACTCTCATCGGCATTAAGACATAGATTGCACTGGCATCGCTTGTGTCATGGATAACGGAAGGCGATGAAGCATCAGCAAAGGAAATGCGTACCGTATCGCCTTTGACTTCAGCCAGGATGTCTAAAAGGTAACGGAAATTGTAGCCGATTTCCAAAGATTCGTTATCATATTTTGCTTCCAGTTCTTCCTGGGCGCTGCCTAAATCCGGGCTGGATGTCGTTATATCGACTTTTCCGGGATGCGTAATCATCTTGATGGCGCGGGTTCTTTCTGCCACAACGGAAACGCGGTCAACGGCAGAAGCCAGTTCTTTAACGTTTAATTCCAGATTCTTGTCATTATCTGTCGGGATAACGCGTTCATAGTCAGGATAAGTTCCGTCAATCAATTTAGATGTCAGGGTAATATCTCTGAAAGAAAATCTAACCTTATTTTCAGATAAGCTGATATTGACGTTGTCAACATTGTTGTCATCAATCAACTTGCGGATTTCCGTGATCGTTTTGCGGGGAATGATGACGCCGGCCAAATCCTCGGCGCCTTGGGGCAATGGCGATTCAACACAAGCCAAACGGTGTCCGTCTGTCGCAACAACGCGCAAAACGTTGGAAGCGCCTTCTTTCTTTGCATGAACGTATAAACCGTTCAGGTAATAGCGCGTTTCTTCTGTGGAAACGGCGAATTGCGTGCGGTCGATAACGTCTTTTAATTCTTCTTTGCCCATTGTGAAGTTGATTGGCAGTTTGTCTCCGGAGATAACCGGAAAGTCCTCAACGCCGATTGTTGAAAGGGCGAATTTGGAACGTCCCGAAGCAATTGTCAGCTGGCCTCTTTCATCCGGGAAGGTGATTTCAACTTCTGATCCGTCGGAAAGCTTGCGGACAATATCATACAGCATATGGGCAGGAGCTGTTGTAGCGCCGGTTTCTAAAGTCTTGGCATCGACAATTTCCGTAATTTCCGTATCCATATCCGTTGCCTTAAAGGAAATGCCGTCTTCTTGTGCTTCAATCTTAACATTAGACAACACAGGAATTGTGTTTCTTTTTTCGACAATGCTCTGAACATGGCTCAGGGTTTTTAATAAGTTCGCTCTTTCTATAATAAACTTCATATTTTTCTGCCTGTTATTTAATGGTTTAATTTCCTAACAATATATCATAAAACCGCAAAAATAGAATCCTAAAGGGCGATTCTTCAACAACTTTTTAATGATGGAAAAAGAAAAAGGCACTGCGCTGCAGTGCCTTTTGGATGGGTGGAAAGCCGTTTTACGCTTCCAAAATTCTCCGCAATGCGTCAACGCTCTCGGCTAAGGAAGATTCTTCAACAATCAGCTCCTCAATTTTGCGTACGGCATGCATAACCGTTGTATGGTCACGGTCAAACTTGCGTCCGATTTCCGGAAGGGAACGGGAAGTCAGCTGCTTTGCCAAATACATGGCAATTTGGCGTGGTCTGGCAACTGTGCGGGCTCTGCGGGAAGATTGCATTTCCTTAACGGAGATGTTGAAATATTCCGCCACTTTTTTCTGGATTTCATCAATTGTGGTACGCTTGTCATAAGAGCGCAGCATGTCTTTCAAAACATCTTGTGTCATATCCAGTGTGATTTCTTTATCGGAAAGCAGCTGCGAATGGGCAATAACCCGGCGCAGTGCACCTTCTAATTCACGAATATTGGATGTGATTTTCTGAGCCAGAAATTCGGAAACTTTTTCAGGGAGCTCAATGCCGAGCTGCCGTGCTTTATTGTTCAAAATGCCCATTCTCAAATCAAAATCTGTCGGATGGATATCTGCCACTAAACCGCAGCCGAGGCGTGAACGCAGGCGGTTTTCGATTCCTTCCAGGTCGGCAGGGGATTTGTCTGCAGAAATGATTATCTGGCGCCCTTCTTCAATCAAAGAATTAAAGGTATAGAAGAATTCTTCCTGCGTGGTGTCTTTGCCGCCCATGAACTGAACATCGTCAACCATCAAAACGTCAACAGAGCGGAATTGTTCTTTGAAAGCGGTCGTGTCTTTGTAGCGCAGGGCGCGAACAAATTTATACATAAACTTTTCAGCGGAAAGGTACACGATGTTGCGGTTGGGGTCTTGCTGTTTGATGTGCCAAGCAATGGCATGCATCAAGTGGGTCTTCCCAAGGCCGACCCCCGAATATAAAAAGAGGGGGTTAAATGAAACATTGCGCGATTCTGCAACTTTCCTGGCGGCGGCGTAAGCAAATTCATTTGTTTTGCCAACCACGAAATTGTCAAAAGTAAATTGCGGGTTGAGCGGCACGGAAATGGACTGTTGCGCATCGTTAATCGAGCTGAAGCAATCATTGGCGTTGGCGATTAAAGAGCTGGAGCCTGATTGGTAAATATTTTGCGGTGCCGGCGTAGAAGAAATCTTCTTTAATAAAGAACGGCAGGTTGGCGTATAAAGCCCTTTTGCTTCTTCTTGCATCGCCTGGACGACAAAGTTAATGTTTTTTATTGCCGGGTTTTTCTTTTCCCAAATTTTATGGATTCTATCGCTGTAATGTGTGATAACCCAGTTGCGCATAAAACGTGTCGGCACGCAGATATTCATAATGCCGTCGTTAAAAGAGCCTGGCGTTAAAGGCTTTAACCAGCTTTCAAAAGCGGTATCGCCGACTTCATTTTTCAATTGGCTGCAAATTTGTCCCCATTCATCTTGAACAGAAGAATTTATTGTTATTGCTTCTTCAGCCATTTTATCTCCCCATCCGTAAACAAAATTCTTAAACAATAGGGTGCAGAAAACTGCTCCCCGGCTTCATTGCTTTTTCCGTTCCCCCGTGAAAAAGCCACCCTGAGAATTGCCGCATTACTATGCTGTTTATTATTCTAAGAATTCATCTCAGAAAGCAATCTGCCCTGCCAAAATACCCCATTTTAAATCAGGGCGGAATTGCCTTTAATATAAAGTTCTTTTTGAAGAAAACCCTTGTCGTCAGTTTCGAAGGTTTTTATCGGCGAGAATTTCTCCGGCCTCAATTTTAAGTTCTAACCCTGAAAACAGAATTTACAGATTCGTTGAAACTCTATAATTCCCTTAGCTTCTTGTTAACGGAAGCAATCAGAAAGTAAAAAGGATAGTAAACAAAAAAAATATAATTACAACAGAACATTAATCGAACATTGCAATTAAATTTCTTGACATAGGCTTTTTGCAGAGTCGACAGGATTCTCTTTTTTTTGACGGGTTTAAAGCACAAAACACCGCCCCTTAATAAGGGGTGGTGTTTTGTATAAATCAATAAAAGAAATTAGCCGAGAGCTTTAATTTTCTTAGACAATCTGGAGATTGTTCTGGCGGCGGTATTTAATGCGAAAACACCTTTGCCGACAGCACGCATCATTTCAGATTCTGCAGTTTTAAAAGCTTCGCTTGCTTTAGCTTTGTCAGCTTCCAAGATAGCAGCTTCAACTTTCTTTACGAAAGTGCGTACTCTGCTTCTGCGGGCACCGTTAATAACGGCTCTCTTATTATTTCTTACGATTCTTGTTTTTGCCGATTTATGATTGGCCATATTCTTATTCCATTTCAAAAAAAGTTAATAACAATCTATTAAATTTGTTTTGTTTATAAACTCTAACCGGCGGAGAAGTCAACAATAATTTTGCCGCCGCGTGCTTTTTTAATCGGTTAGGGCGTTTTTCTGCGGCAAATTTTCCAATCTTTCGCGCAGTTCAGCGGATTCTGTAATTGTTTTGGCGCATTGGCGCTCATATTCGATGCTCCCTGAAAAAGGATTCGCAAAAGAAAACCGGCAGCAGTTCTTAATGGCACCGAGGGTGCTTGCCGGCATTTTGCCGATTTTTTCAGCTAGTTTTAAGGCTTCTTTATGCACGTCTTTTAAAGGGCAGATTCTGCTGATAAGCCCGCCCATATGGGCTTCTTCCGCAGTAAGGGCTTTGCCGCTCATTAGAATGTCCATCGTCTGGGCTTTGCCAAGCGTTCTTAAAAAGCGGCTGATTCCGCCAAAACTCGGAATTAATCCCAGGCTGGTTTCCGGCATGCCGAACTGCGCCTCGTCAGAAGCCAGAATAATGTCGCAGGCCAAAGCCAGCTCACATCCGATTCCCAAGGCTAATCCGGAGACTTCCGCCAAAACGGGCTTTTGACATTTTTGCAATTCGTTAAAAACAATATTGTAATTGTCTGCATCATAAAAGCCGTCGTTGATTTGGGCAATAAACTCATCCATATCCACGCCGGCGGCAAAAGCTTTGTCGCTTCCGCGCAGCAAGATTGTTTTTACGGATTCGTCATTTTCAAAATTATAAATTTGCTCGGCAATTTCCTGTCCCATGGATTCGTTAAAAGCGTTCAAAGCTTCCGGGCGGTTAAGCGTTATAATGCCGCAGCTTTGAAATATTTCTGTGCTGATATACTGGTATGCCATGTTTTTTTCCTATATTTTGCTTTTAACGGTAATGCGGACCACAAGCGGATTCTCGGATTCTTTTGCAATGTCCAAAACTTCCCCCTCGCGTTCAAAAACGAGAGTCGAGCCTCTCTGCCCCTGATATGCCCATCCCATTTGGGGAAGCGTGTCTTTATAGAATTTGCTTATTTGCCGGAATGTCCTTTTGGCAGAGGTCAGATAAGCCTCAACCAGGCGGCTTTCTTCATTGCCAAAAGAAATATTATCCTGCTGTACTTGTTCCATGCCTTCCAGGACGGGGACATCTTCCAATCCGTCAATAAACAACGCCTTTGCCGGCGCAGCCAAAAAACAGAAGAATGAACAGATGGTGCATAAAAGTTTAAGCTTCATTATTATTCTCACTTTTGTTTGACAGGGCAGTAAAAACTGGACCTTCCCGATTGGACGATTTTTGCGATTCCCCCGGTTTGAGAGATGTCGCAAGTACACCCCGGACATTTTTGCCCCGTTTTGTTATAAACACAATGTAAATTTTGAAAATATCCCAGACTCCCGTCCGGCTTTTGATAATCTTTGAGGGTTGAACCTCCTGCGGCAATGGCGTTTTTTAAAACTTCCCTGATTTTTGCAATGAGCCGGGAGCATTCTTCGCGGCTGAGGCTGTTTGCCGGGCGCAAAGGGGAAATGCCTGCAAAAAATAACGATTCAGACGCATAAATATTGCCAACGCCCGTAACGATTCCCTGATCCAGAATTGCCGTTTTGACAGGGATGCTTTTATTTTTAAACTTATTAAGGAGGTAAGCGGCGTTAAAACCGTCGCTGAAAGGTTCCGGCCCCATATTTTTAAAGAAACGGTGCTGCCCGATTTCATCGGTCTTGCAATAGGTTATCAGCCCGAACCGCCTGGGGTCGTTATATGCAAGCCAAACTTTGTCTGTTTCAATCAGGACATGGTCATGTTTTTGCGGATTCGGCCGCTCGCTGCTGATAATAACTTTTCCGCTCATGCCCAAATGCCAGATAATGCTGTAGCCGGAATCAAGCCCGAGCAGAAGATATTTTGCCCGCCTGCCGCAGGAGATAATCTTTGTCCCGCTGATAATATTTGCAAAATCTTCGGGAATTTTTTCCCTTAAATTGTTGTTGTTTATGATTGTCCGGATTATATTAGTATTGCAAATGGCGCGCTCAAGAGCCGTCCTGATTGTTTCAACTTCGGGAAGTTCAGGCATTTTAACCTCAGCTTATAGGTAATCTTTCGGATATTATAAATGAAAAATAGAATTTTACAATTTATAAATAAAATAAAACTTTGCTACCGGTTAAAGAAACAGGGGCTGGCTTTTGTTGCACAGAAAACGCCGGTTTTAAAAACGGCGATGGGGCTTTTGTCTTTTGTTCGGGAAAATCAGGATGATTCTCCGTTGGCAGAGCGCATAAAAAAGTTTCTGAAAGCTGAAAACTCATTGGTGCTCACCGCCCTTTATGACGAATTGTCTTCCCGTCCGGACGTCTTTCCGGAGCTGCCGCCGATTCTTTTGGATGAGCCCCGCCAGCTTTCCGGAGAAATAATGTTTTATAATGCCGGGTTAAATGAAAATGACGGTTTTTACTTGTCTTTGATTCGCGAAATTACCATAACGGACTATCCGCAGCTTGTTGGCCAATATAATCTTTTTATAAGCCGGATGCGCATACTTTCCGACGCGCGTTTTTATGGGGCGTCGCTTGAAGAATTATACGGGCACGCCGACAACTTCAGCGGCTGCTGCGTTTTTGAGATTGATTGGATAAAAACATCAAAGCAAAATCTGTATATTACTTTTGAAACGCCATGCTTATACACGTCAAAACTGCCCCTGGATGCCCAGAAAAATCTCAGCCGCCTTTTCGCGCGCTTATTTTTTGAGCGGGCTGTTTTTATATCATCCTTCAAAGGGGTGGGACTGAACCGCCATAACCAAGTCTGTTTTTTGGACTTTGATTCTTTATATCCCGTAACGCCGTCTTTAATGGAGTTTGCGGCAGCATATATCCGGAAAAAACAGCCGCCTCAGGAAGAGGGGGAATTTAAATTGGCAAGGGCGATGCATTTGTTGGAAGATTTTTGTTCTGATACGGATACTTACGCCCCTTGGAAAAAATATCTGGATAAAATGCCCTCGGATTCGGAACGGTTAAAAGAAGATAATTTGTTGAAAAATCTGCAAAATTCTCCATTGGATATTTATCCGAAGGCGAACCTTGTTCAAAAGCACGCTGAAGATTTTGCCTATTTGCTGGATTCGGGGCGGCACAGGAATGTTCCCGGCTATAAGAAGTCATCAGTTTATTATTGGCTGCCTTTGTTGCTGATGATTATCTATTTATATTACTTTTTTTAATGAAAACAGTTGTCCTTTCCTTTGGTTAAAGTTATAATGCGGGCGTTTAAAAACAAGGTTAAGTAACACATGAAAAAAAACGCGCGAACTAAAAAATATTTTGCCCCGCAGAATAATGGCGAACGCTGCTGCGATCATCCCGGATGCACCAAAAAGGGCGAATACCGCGCGCCTAAAGACCGAAACCTTAAAGACTATTATTGGTTTTGCCTGGAACATGTGCAGGAATATAATTCCAAATGGAACTACTATGACGGGATTCGCACGGATGCGCCGGAAGAAGAAGCGCCCAAACGCCGGATGCGTTTTAATAACTTCAGCACCAAAATCAAATATAATTTTGGATTCGGTATAGATGAAGATTATAATTTCTTTGATGAATACGACCTTGATTATGCAAAATCGCAAAGCATATATTTTTCGGCAAAGGACAAAGAATATCTGCGGGTGATGGAACTTTCCCAAGAAGAGTTTTCTTTGGAAAATTTAAAAAAGCAATATAAAAAGCTCGTAAAAAAATACCATCCGGATATTAACCAGAATGATAAACTGGCCGAGGAAAAGTTTAAAAAACTCGGAGAAGCTTACAAGGCCTTGCTTTCAAAGTTAAATTAATAACTGCGTTCCCTGGTCTTTTTACGCGTATTGACAACTTGTTTTTCAAGTTCCTTTTGCGCTGTCTGTTGTTTCTTTTTTGAAGGGGCTTTCGCTTTTTTTCTTCCTGTTTTTTCCAAGATAATTTTGGCGACTTCTTTTTCGCTGCTTTTCTTGTCTCCGACAAAAACCAGTTCTTCTACTTTTGTGCCGGTCAAGGCTTTTTCGCCGCCTAATTGCTTAACCAGGGAAATGCCTTGGGCAAGTTTTTTCTTTTCTTCCAAAGACAGTTTTTGCATTTTTTTAGGAGACAGATTCAGTTTTTTGGGCGCAACATCGCGGATGACATTGCCGACCGTATCCGTGTTGATGCGTACGTCTTGCATGTTTTTTGCTTTTGTTTTTGCGTCAATACGGGGCAGTCCGGCTTCTTTTATGATTTTTTCTGCTTGAAGCATGGCTTCCAGCTTTCCGGCATCTTGCTGCATTTTGTTTTGATGGAGCGTCTCTTGCTGTTGAAGCTGCTTCTTTTCATTTTCATTTAAAGCATTCAGCAGGGAATTATGGTCTTGTTCAAGAAGCGCCGTGTCCTGCAAAGTGATGTATTCACTTTCATCTTCGTCTTCTTCGTCAAAAACATCTTTAATTTTTTTCCGGATTCTTTTTAGTCCCTTTGGCAGGTCTTTAGGAGAAGGGTGCAGAACGGGCTTTTGCAAATTTTGTTTTTGCGCATCATATTCAACAGCCTTTGCCACATTCGTTTTTAAGGTTATTTTTTCTTTGATGCCGATAGAACCTTTTTTCCATTCTAGGTTCGGATTGGAATTGTCTCCATTCATTTCTTTTCTCCTAACGCGCTTTTAATTTTACATTAAAACGCCGGCTTGTCAATGAAAGGGATTATAATTTTTTATAGGCGACCATGAGCGAGCCGTCGCTTAATCTTGCGGAAAGGACATCAATCTGTTCGTTATCATCGCGGGTGAGGCAATAGCTTTTCGCGGTGATGTCCAAAAGCCTGTTGACGATATATTCTTTTAGCTCCGCCCAGTTTTTTATGTTTGGAAAGAATTCTTTTTGAGAATCAATCAACTCGGCTAATGACGGGCCTTTTTTCAAGAAATCGATTTGGGCGTTCCATAGTTTGACGTAAGCCTGGTTAAAAAAGGCAAGTTTTCCGGATTCGTTAAAGATAAGGACGGCATCAAACAGATTTTCCAGAATTTCCCAGCGGATAATGGAAAGCTCATTATAAGCGCGGTGCATTTCCAGGCGGTCTGAAACATCTTCAAAGGCAAAGACCAATCCGCCCATCGGATGAGGAACGCGCACGCGCCTCAAGGTCTTGCCGTCAGGAAGGTGGAGCATGTCTTCTTTCGCTTCGATAATATTGCTGAAATCCTGCAGCTCCTCTTCTTTGAAATGGCGATAATCCGGTGTTTCAGGAAGGATTCTCTTTTCTCTTGCCAAGTCCAGAAACATTGAATAAGTCGGGGCTTGTTCCAGCCAGTCGGTATCCAGCAGCCACATTTTGCAAAAAGGCTGGTTGTAAAATGCAAGCTTGAATTTTTTATCAAAAACCGCAAAAGCCGTTCCGAGAGAGCCAAGAACTTCCAAATGCGAATTCTGATGGACGCGCAAATTCCTTTTCAGCTCATCAAGCTCGGTAATGTCTATGAGAGCGCCCGCCGTGCAGATTTTATCTAAACAGCCCTCGGTATGGAAAGGCGTTT
Source organism: uncultured Alphaproteobacteria bacterium (assembly GCA_910584385.1). Lineage (GTDB taxonomy): Bacteria > Pseudomonadota > Alphaproteobacteria > RF32 > CAG-239 > MGBC118957. The sequence continues at coordinate 45,462 of CAJUAK010000001.1, forward strand.
CGATGACTTCGGCATATTTGCGCTGGCCGTTTTTTATAATCGGCGCGGCCTGCTTTTTCGGACGGTTGGTCGCATGGGCGGATTCGGCGAGCTTTTTGGAAATGCTTTCGCCGTTAAGATTTAAAATTTCAATGTTTTTTTCTAAAATTTCTTCTTTGTTTTTAGCTTCGGCATATTCGGCATATTTTTTATTGATTGCCCGGATGTTAAGCTTTTCGTCCCGGAGCCAGACAGGGTAGGGAAGGTTGTTGATGAGATATTCCATTTCCTGAATTTTATTTTGGTGCTGCGATTCTTTTTCTTCAAGGCTGCGCAAGCGGCTTTCTTCCAAACTGATGTCCCTGAACCAAATCATGTCGCAATAAATATTTCCGTCGGCACTGTTAATGCGTGTGCCGGTAAGGTGAAAAAGCTTATTGTTTTTGCCGGCAAAATCATCTTCAAAAGAAACGCCGTCTTCTTTAAGCATTTCTGCATATTTTAAAATTTTTCGCGCATCTTCCTTATAAAAACAGCGCAAAATGTCATCAAAGGAAGCAAGCGTCCCCTTTTCAAGATTCATCATGACGGCAAGGCGCCGGGAGCAGTGTTCCGTAATATTTTGGCGCGGGTCATTTACTTTTTCGTCAGGATAAATAAATGCAAAATATCCGTCTTTGGAAGCATAAAGCGTTTCGGCATATCTTTCCCGGTCCCGGTTTAGGAAATAATTTTTTTGTTTTAATTTCCAAATCCTTACTTGCAAAACAATCAGCCCCAAAAGCAGGATACTCAGCACAAAAGCCGCGGCATACCAAAGTTCGGGCGCGGCATAATACATATCAAGAAACAAATCCCGGGTCATTTTGCAAAAATCTGTTAAAGTTAGTTGTCTATTTCACAATTCTAGTATATAAGCAACAATAACAAAACATCAAAAATAAAGCAGTGGAAAAAATGTATAACCTATCTTTTGACACAACGGCGGCAGCCTGTTCCATTATCTTGCAAAAAGACGGAAGAACCTTGGAAAAATTTAGCGAGGCTGCGGCTTTTGGACAATCTGAAATCTTGTTGCCCCAAATAAAAAAAATGCTGGAAAACCATAATCTGAAAATGCAGGATATCCAAATATTGGGCGTCTGTGCGGGGCCGGGGTCTTTTACCGGCGTAAGGGCTTCCCTGGCGGCGGCAAAAGCTTTCGGCATTGCCTGCCCCGGTTTAACGTTGTGCGGCGTATCGGCATTCGATGCTTATGCAATGTCCTTATGGGGAGATGAAATTGCAGAATGCAATGCCGTTTTGATTGAAACAAAAAGGGAAGACTTTTATATCCAGCTTTTTGATTCCGGTTTGAAAAAATCAAGCGCGCCGATGGCTTTGTATAAAGAAGATATCATGCCTCTTTTGCGCGGACAAAAGGTTTCCCTGGTGGGAGACGGTGTGGAGCGTTTCTTGGCAGAGCCGGGAAATTTGAGCCTGCATGCCGTTAAAATGCTCCCTTATCTTCCTGTGGAAAATGTGGCTCAGGTCGCTGCTTGCCAATATCAAAACAAAAAGCCGGACTATCCTAAGCCGATATATCTCCGTTCGCCGGATGTCTGTTTAAAAAAGCCGGTTTAGATAGCGTAGCTGTATCTGCTCAAAGCATTATTTGCCAAAATCTTTTGGATGGTGTTCGGCAATTCCTGCTGGCGGTTCGCTTCTATGATTTGGATAATATCCGCCTCCTGCCGGTCCAGGTGCCTGTTAATGCCGATAGAGTCGTAATATTGTTTTGCCGCATTGTATAATTTCGCGGCTTGCAAAGAATTTCCCTGCTCATAGTAATACTGCGATAAAAGCTTATTTGCATTGGCGACAATCCGCGGATAAATATCTTCATCAGCCATATCCAAAACATTTTGGTATGCTTTCATGGCTTTATTTTTTGAGCCGGCCAGATGATACATGTCGCCCAGCCTGTTCCAGGCGTTAATATTTTGCGGAGAAAGTTCAACCGCCAGTTCAAAAGACCCTGTTGCCAGATGGATGTCGCTGATGGCAGCCAGGCTGCCGAAGGTGCAGGCATAACCGGCCGTTTCCTTAAATATTTCATCTTTTTTAACATTGTTTGCGCTTTTATCAATATGCTCATCCATCAGATTTTCAAGCAAAGACAAAGCTAAAGAAGTGTCGCCTTCTGCCAGGTGGTATAAAGCGGTGGGTTCGTCTGGCAGCAATTTATATTTTTCCATCCGTGAAAATTTTTTGTTAATGCAAAGGGCGATGAAATCTTTTATGGCGTCAATCGTTTGTAAAACCTCGTCTTCGGAATTTTTTCCCTGATTGCGGAACATGACGGCCTGGGCAATTTTCAAATCATCGACACCCCGGGCAATCATATCAATAATTAATCCGGTTAAGTCCGAAAGTTCAAAGGCATTTTGATGATAAGCGCGTGGCGCGTTTTCTATCGCGGGCGTGTTTTCTTCAAAGGCGGGGGCGGCACCCTTCTGCCAGTCAAACCCAATTAAAGATTTTTCTTCAAGGCTCTTTTTTGCTTTTATAACCTCCTGCTGCTGGGCGGCTTCTTTTTGTTCGGCCTTTTTCTTTTGCTCCAGTTCTTGCTCTTCCTGTGCCTGCCTCTTTTGCCTTTCTAACTCCTGCTCTTTTTTCTTGCGGTGTTCCTGTTCGGCCTGCTCGCTGAAAAATTTTTCATTCCTTGAAAATTCGAGTTCCCGTTCCAGTTCCCTTTCCAGCTCCCGTTCCAATTCGTTTTTAAAATCATCGTCCTGAAATGCCTCTGACGCATCAGTGTTTTCTTCCGTGCGCCCGCCGCTGCTGTTTTCAGATTTTAAGAAGGTAACCATAGATTTTACATAAATAATGATGATGAGAAAAATAAACAGGACAAAAGCGAGTAAAATCAATATAATGGAAACGATCCTCAAGTTGTCGGCGCCTGAAAAATAATGGGTTAAAACAGTAGCCCATTCCTGCAGCCTTTGGGAAATCTCTGCCGCAACATCATTGGAGGAAAGCGTTTCGGTAATTTTTTCAAACATGTTTTCTACATCACCATTTACAAAATTAAAATTTGGTCTATAGTAAGAACCACATAATAAACCAAGTCTTTTCAACTTTAATATCAATAGTTTAAAAATGGGTTACTTTAGTCAGAAAAAAAAGCATCAAAGAGAAAATGTCTTTCTAAAAATTTCGCTGGTTGTTTTAGCGTTTATGGCTTTTGTCATTGCGGTCGGTTCAGGAGCCGGCGGTTTTGCGGCAGGCATTGGAAACCTGCGGTTCCAGTTGTTTGTCATAACGGTTGCCGTTTTTGCTTATTCCCTTTTTCACCAAAGGTTTTTATATGCCGTATGCGCCCTGGCGCTGCTCTTGTTTTATTATGGTTTTGTTGCTTCCCATACAAATTTGTTTTTTAACAGCACGGCCGCTTCGGACCGCCAGTTAAAAATTATATTTGCCAAAGACTTTGAGCCTTTGGTGCAATCTGAAAATTACCGGCTTTTGAGCTCCGGGCACCTGAATCTTGCGCCAAACCGCCAGGCATATTTCATTACCCTGGAGCAGGAAGGCGAAACATATACGGTTGTTTCCCTCAACCTGACATATTTGCAAAAAAGCGAACAAAAAGCGCTTTATGAAAATTTGGCAGACTTTGTTTTGCAAAGGGATGAACCCGTAATCATTGTCGGCAATTTCGGAATACCCGCCTGGCACCCCGTATTTAAAGACTTCCTGTCTGCAACGTCGCTGAATGTAAAAAATAAGGTTTTGCTGCGAGACAATCAAGGTTCATTTAATCCGTTTATCACGCCACGCATAAATGTTTTGGGCTTTGACAATGTCGGCATAAGCCATCTGAATTTTACGCCAAACAGCCGGAATTTGCTTAAACTTAAGTTGGATTTGCATTAATTGATTTTGCGCATTTCCTGATAAAAGTCGTCATCGCCGCAGTTTTGGGCATATTCTTTTGCCAAAGCCAGATTTTTTTGCGCATTGTCCAAACGCCCGAGCCTTTTTTCTGCAAGCGCGATATTGGCATAGTCGCAGGCAATTGCCTTAAGGCGCCCCTCTCTTAATTCGAAACTTAACGACTGTTCAAAAAGCCCTTTCGCCCGTTTCCAGTCTTTTTGCTGCATATAGATTAATCCCAAAAGGCTATAGGCTTCTGATTGGTGAAAACAGCAAGGGGCGGTTTTTGTTTTTTCCAGTATCTGGCGCAAAATATTTTCTGCGTCTTGATATTTCTTTACGGAAAAAAGCGCCTGGGAGCGGTAAAAAGCCGCTTCCGTTCCTGCGGCAAGGTTGCCGCTTTGCAGATATAGCTTTTCTGCTTCAGTAAAACATCTGATGGCGGCTGTATATTTTTTTTGAGCCTGTTTGATTCTTCCTGTAATTTCCAGCGAAAAGGCGATGCCGTTTTCTGATTTGTTCTTCTGGTGCAGTTTTTGGGCTTTAAGCGCTAAATCGCAAGATGCTTTTAAATCGCCCTTTTGCAAAAGGGACAGCGCCATCTGGTTATAGATTTCCGCGCATCCTGAATGATTCTTTGAAAGCCCGTGCGCTTTAAGCGCCTGTTCAAAATATTCCATGGCTTGCCCGTACTGCTGCTGCATATTGCTGAGAATTCCCAGATATCCGAAAGTTTCGGCAAGGGCATTATCTGCCTGGAGTTTTAAAAATATGTTTTTTGCGCCTTCATACATAAAAAAGGCCGTGTCAAACAGGGAGCTTATTCTGAAAATATGCCCGGCCAAAAGCAAACTTTTGCCTTGTTCGTAAAAAGCCTTTTCTTTTGCAAATAAGCAGATGGCCTGCTGCACATTCCATGAGGCCTGTTCTAAATCGCCCTCCTGCAGGGCATCGGCGGCATTTTGAAAAAATTTGTTTGCATTTAGGTATCTTTCCGGTGCCGCCTTTAACAGTCCTTCTTTGGAACTGTCCGGAGAAAATATCGTCAGAAGCTTGGATTTTAAGCTTTTATCAGAAGCTTTTTGCAGATTTTTTATGGCTTTCTTATAATGCCCGGCGGCCAAAGCTTCTAAAATTTCAACTCTGTTCCGCAGCTCAAAAATAATCTTCCTTAAAAGGGGCGTGATAACGAAGGAAGGGGCTTTTTTCTTTTCGATTTGTGCGGCAATGGGCGGAAAATAATGTTTGAACAAAGTCTGCCCTTTGTATTTGCGCAAAGAAATAAAAATTGCGGCGGGCGGGATGAATAGGCATAGGGCCAGGATTATATATATTAAATATTTTGCCATCGAAAAGAAATCTTTACCCAATGTTAGCTTTTTACCAATATACTTTTACAACAAATAAATATATCAGCATAGGAATTTTTTATCAATGAGTATCTCTGTCTTAAAAAGTGAACAATTATATACCAAATGCGATCCGAAAAAATTTGATTTCAACACGACTGCAGAGCTTGAAGAACGCCTTTCTGCCCTTGGGCAGGACAGGGCATTAAGCGCTGTTGAAATCGGCATCAACATCAAATCCAAAGGATATAATTTATTCTGCTTAGGCCCTGAAGGGACAGGAAAAACTTCATTGGTTAAAAGGGTTTTGATGCGCGAGGCAAAAAGCCGCCCCACGCCGGACGATTGGGCATATGTTTATAATTTTGAAGAGCCGTACCGCCCGCACGCCATCCGCTTTGCGCCCGGAACGGCAGCCGATTTTGCCAAAGATGTTGATGAGCTGATAGAGAACCTTTCCGCCGCAATTCCAGCCATTTTAGAAAGCGATGAATACAAAGCCGGCTTGAGCATCATCCGCGAAAAATATAAACAGCGCAAAGAAGAATATATCAAAATATTGCAGAAAAAAGCCAAAGGCAAAAGCGTTACTTTGCTGCATATGCCGGTCGGTTTAGTCGTTGCTCCGGTTAAAAATGGCGAGGTCCTCAGCCCTGAAGCTTTTGACGAACTTCCGGAAGATGAGAAAAAATCGCTTATTGACGATTTAAACATGATGCAGGAAGAAATCGAAAACACGGCTCAGGACTTGCCGCGGTGGGAAGACAAGCAGCGCAAAGAGACATCTGTTTTGCGCGAGAAATTTGTTAAAATCGCGGTTAAAGACCCGATTGACGAATTGCGCCACAAATATAAGGGGCAAAAACAGGCTTCAGACTTTTTGCGCGAGATTCAAAAATATATCTTAACCAACAGCGAAGAATTCCTTCCGGCGACAGAAACGCCGCAGCAAGGCGCTTCTGAAGATGATCCGTTAAGCGCTTTATTCTCCCGCATAAACAAGCCCGAAGAAGACAAGTTTGCCAAATTTAAGGTTAACGTTGTTGTTAAAAACGAAAAAGACGCCGGCGCGCCGATTATCCATCTGGACCACCCCACGCAAGGAAATCTGGTCGGAAAAGTAGAACGGATTCAACAATACGGCGCCTTGCTGACGGATTTTACGTTAATTAAGGCCGGAGCTTTGCAAAAGGCAAATGGCGGCTTTTTGCTGATGGATGCGCGTAAATTGCTTTTGCAGCCCTATGCCTGGGATTCTTTGAAACGCGCGCTGGCTTCAAAAGTTGTCAAAATTGAAGCGCCGTCTGAAGAAACCAGTTTCACGACAATTTCTCTTGATCCGGAGCCAATTCCGCTGGATGTGAAAGTCATTCTGACCGGCGACAGCGAATTGTACGAAGTGCTTTTGGAAAGGGATCCGGATTTTGCGGATTATTTCAAAGTTGAAGCCGATTTTGGCATTTTAATGGATCGCACGCCGGAAAATGAAGTAGAATATGCCAAATTAATCGGTTCGCTTTCAAAGAAAAAGAAAATCCGCTCTTTAAACCGCCAGGCCGTTGCCAAAGTTATCGAATATTCTTCCCGCTTGGCAGAAGATTCTGAAAAATTGACGGCGCATATTGCTTCAATAGGCGATTTGCTGAGAGAGGCAGATTATTGGGCTAGAAATTCTAAAGCCAACCAAATCGGCAAAAACCATATCGAGCAGGCGATAGATGCGCAGATATACCGCGCTGACCGCGTTAAACAGGCAATGCTGGAGCAGATTGACAAAGGGACAATCTTAATGGATGTAACCGGTTCCCGCATTGGGCAGATTAACGGTTTGGTTGTTTACAACTTTTCCAGAAATTCTTTTGGCAAACCGGCACGCATTACCACGCAGGTTCGTTTGGGCAAAGGGGAATTTTTGGATATTGAACGTGAAATTGAACTTTCCGGGCCAATCCATACCAAAGGCGTGTTAATTCTGCAAAGCCTTCTGGCAAACCGTTTTGCCAAACACCGTCCGTTGTCCTTGTCGGCTTCGATTGTGTTTGAGCAGTCTTATGGCGGCGTAGACGGCGACAGTGCTTCTTCAACGGAATATTACTGCCTGCTTTCAGCGATTGCCGGCATTCCGATTAAACAGAATATTGCCGTAACCGGTTCTGTTAACCAATTTGGAGAAATCCAGCCGATTGGCGGTGTAAACGAAAAAATAGAAGGTTTCTTTGACGTTTGCAAACATCGCGGGCTGACCGGCGACCAGGGTGTTATCATTCCCCGCACAAACGTAAGCAACTTAATGCTGCGGGAAGATATTTTAACCGCAGTTGATGAAGGGAAATTCCATGTCTATGCGATTGATACGGTTGATGACGGCATAGAGATTTTAACCGGTATAAAAGCGGGGCAAATGGACAAATCTGGCAAATTCCCGCGCGGCAGCGTCAATTACCGCGTGCAGAAAGCGCTGGATGAATATTATAAACAATACGCCCGTTATGCCAAAGAAACCCATGGCTGCCTGGGCCGGTAAAATGTTTCGGATTCTTTTTGTCTGCACGGGGAATATCTGTCGCTCGCCAACAGCAGAAGGCGTTATGAAAAAGCTGGTTCGGGAAGCCGGGCTTCAGCATGAGATAGAAGTGGATTCTGCCGGAACGTCAAGCTATCACTGCGGCGATGCGCCGGATACCCGTGCCGTTGAATGCGCGGCAGGGCGCGGGCTGGATATTTCAGACTTGCGTTCCCGTCCGCTTTCTGCTGAAGATTTTGCTGATTTTGACTTAATTTTAGCAATGGATTCGCAAAATATCTGGAACATTGACAGAAAACGCCCTTTGGGGGATAAGCGCTATGAACGGGCAAAAGTCAAAAAGCTGTTGTCTTATGCGCCCGAATACGGAGAGGATGTTCCTGATCCTTACTACGGCAATGATGGTTTTGAACTGGTTTTTGATATGGTTGAAGCCGCCTGCAGGAATTTGTTGGACAGCATAAAGAAATAAATTTTAATTTTTTTTCTTTGAAGCCTTGAAAACTCAAAAATTAAAAATATATCTTTGGCGTAACGTTAAAAAAGAGGGGGTAAATATGTCGGAAAACGACTTGCACGATGATGTCATCGTGTCTATTCTTGAATATCAGGCAAAAACCAAACTGCAGGATTTATATTCTGACAGTAGCTTAAGCTATGAAACATTATCGGAAAAATCCGGACTGGATATTGAAACACTGAAGGGGATAGAAGAGGGCAGTGTTAGAATTACGCCGGAAATTCTGGGCAAAATGTTAGATGCTTTTCGCTATTTTAAGGATAATCCAAAGGCAGAAAACTAAAGCTTTTTATCAAAATTGATTCTCGGGTCTATAAGCGAATAGCTTATGTCCGAGAGAAGCTTTAAAATCATGCCGAGCAAAGCAAAAATATACATCGTCCCGAAAATGACCGGGTAATCTCTTGTCATAATCGCTTCATAGCCAAGCAAGCCAATTCCGTTTAGGGAAAAGATGACTTCAATAAGAAGTGCGCCGGTAAAAAGCATTTTTATCAGCAAAGCCGGAAAACCGGATATGACAATCAGCATGGCATTGCGAAAAACATGTCCGTAAAGGACCTGTTTTTCACTTAAGCCTTTTGCTTTGGCCGTTAAGACATATTGCTTGTTAATTTCTTCCAGAAAAGAGTTCTTTGTCAGCATTGCCAAGGAGGCAAAACCGCCGATGACAAGTGCTGTAACCGGAAGAAATATATGGTGCAGATAGTCGGATATTTTTCCAAATAAAGAAAGCTGCTCAAAATTGTTAGATGTCAGGCCGCGCAAAGGGAACCACTGCAGATAAGTGCCTCCGGCAAAGAAAACAATCAAAAAAACAGCAAAAAGAAACACCGGTATTGCTGCGCCGATAATAATGGCAAAAGATGTCCAGATATCAAAAGGCGAACCGTCCCTGACGGCTTTTTTTATGCCAAGGGGGATAGCAATCAGATAAATAATCAAAGTGGACCATAAGCCAAGGGATATTGAAACCGGCATCCTTTCGCCGATAAGCCGGATGACGGATTTATCCTGATAGAAGCTCTTTCCCAAATCAAATACGGCATAGCTTTTTATCATTTTCCAAAAACGCACATAGGCCGGCTGGTCAAACCCGAATTGTTTTTCAAGTTCTTTAATCAGATAATCCGGAACGCCTTGTGCCCCCTGGTATTGCGAAGATGATTTTTCCATAGACATTGCCGCGCCGCCGGAGATGGAAGCGGTGGATTCCATATTCATTCCCCGGTATTTTGCCAAAACATGCTCGACCGGGCCGCCGGGCGCCAGCTGGATAATGATGAAATTCAGCGTTAATATTCCCAAAATGGTAAAGGGAATGAGCAAAAGCCTTTTTAAAATATAGCTATTCATTTTTCAGCCACCATGTGAAAGGTTGAAACCCTGTCTTAATTTCAGATTCGGCCATTCCAAACTTATTCCGGTATGCCACGCGCTGAACGGGAGAATACCACTGCATAATCATATAATGCCCAAAGCGCAAAACTCTGTCCAGAGCCTTGATATGCGCTTGATAATCTTCCTTGCCCTGTGCCGTAATCATTTCTGAAATTAAACCGTCTACAACAGGATTCTGCAATCCGAGCAAATTGTAACTGCCGTTGACATAAGCAGCCTTGCTGCCCCACATTTCCATTTGTTCGTTGCCCGGCATTTGTGAAATTCCAAAAGTTAAAATCGCTATGTCAAAATCAAAATTGTCAAGGCGGTTTTTAAATACATTGACTTCCAGATTTCGAAATGTTGCCTGAATGCCTATTTTTTTCAGGTTTTGTAAAAAAGGGAGCATAACCCTGGTAAAAACGGCGCCGTTTGCCGAATTGCTTAAAATTTCAAATTCCAAGGCTTCTCCGGTTTTAAGGTTTGTCATTTTGCCATCAATAAAATCATACCCGGCGTCATTAAGAAGCTTAACCGCTCGGCGCAGATTCTCCCTTTGCGCTTTAAAATCCGGATTAACCGGCATTACCGGGACGCTTTCTTTGAAAATTTCCGGAGAAAGCTGTTTTTCGTACTTTTTCAGAATTTGCAGCTCTTTTCCGGCAGGCTTGTCAACCGCTTCCATGCCGCTGTTTGTAAAATAGCTGTTGAGCCGGCGGTATTGGTTATAAAAAAGCTTTTCATTCGCCCATTCAAAATTAAATGCCAAACCGATTGCTTCGCGCACGCGGGCATCCTTAAATTTTTCTTTTCTTAAATTAAATCCGAAATTCTGAAGGTTTGCCGTTTTGTTATGGGCAAATTCCTTTTTTTGAACAATGCCGTTTTTTACCAAATTATTGTCATAGCCGCTGACCCAGATTTTAGCGACATATTCTTCCCTTGCATCGATATCGCCTGAAAATAGGGCTTGCAGCGTTACGGTCGTATCCTGGTAATAGTCATAACGCACTTCGTCAAAGTTAAAGAAGCCTTTGCGGCTTGGCAAATCTGCCGCCCAATAGTCCTTAACCCTTTCTAAAACAATATATTTCCCGGGCTCGAATTTGCTGATTTTATATGGGCCGTTGCCCAGCTGCGGGACAAGTTCAGGTTTGGCAAAATCTTTGCCTTCCCAATATTTTTTTGAAAAGACAGGCAGCCCGGCAAGAATAAGCGGCAATTCCCGGTTCTGGCTTCCGGGTTTGAAATAAAAACGGATATGCCGCGGGGATAAAACCTTGTAATTAAGCACGTCCTGATAATAAATTTTATAAAGTGGCGAGCCTTTTTGAATCAAAGCATCAAAGCTAAAAGCAACATCTTCTGCCAAAATCGGGCTTCCGTCATGAAATTTTGCGCGCTCGTCCAGGATAAACCCGACATAAGATTTATCCTTAGGCATCTCAAATTCTTTTGCAATAAGCGGATATACCGTCGAAACATCGTCCGCACTGCCGACGCCGAGCGTATCTGTTGTGAGGGCTGCCGCTTCCGGCGAAGCAATTCCTTTGAAGATATAAGGGTTGAAATTGTCAAAGCCGCCATAAGCCGGAAAAACCACAGTCCCTTGTTTGGGCGCTTGGGGATTGACATAGTCAAAATGCGAAAAACCGGCGGCGTATTTCGGCGCGCCGAATAAGGATATTTGCTTTTCGGCGGCTTGTCCGGTTGACGCTAAGGCCAAGATGCAAAAGAAAATGCTAGCGGCGGTAATTTTCAGCATCTGTCCAACCGCCAAAAGGATAGCTGAGGCTGGCTTCTTCTTCATCCTCAACCGGCTTTTCCTTTTTTGTTTCGTTCATCTCCTGCCATTCTTTTTTCAGGCTGTTAAGTTTCTTTTGCGTATTGGTTAACATCGCCTCTTCCGGTTCTTCTTCCCGAAGGGGCGCTGAAATGACGGGTGTCGGCATGGCATCTTCCGGATCCTCGCCGGCCGGCGCGGAATCAAAAGCCGGTTCGTTGCGGGGAGCTGCCGGCTCTTCTGCTCGGAAACTCTTTTCCAAGGCGAGCGAGAACGGATCTTTTTGAGGTTCTTCTTCGTCTTCTTCAAAAATCGGCTCTTTTTTCTTTTTGAACGGATTTATTTTAGAAACGAAAGACGCTTTAGGTTCTTGCTCAACATCTTCAGAAACTTTTTCTTCTGCGGAAATTTGGGCAGAAAAAATTTCTTTTCTGGCGGAAAATGGCGCAGGGGATTCTTTTGTGCGCCGGATTTCATCGGAAATAGGTGCCAATATGCTGAAGACCTTGCCCATGACGCCTGTTTCGAGCATGTTGTAATAAAGCTTTTCCTGGTCATGCTTTTCCAATAATTTTATAACGCTTTGATATCTGGCGCAAAACTCCATAATCGTGCCGGCCAGCATCAGGTTTTTCTGAGCCTTTTCAAAAAGCCGCATTTGAAAATTCGGCTGATTTTGGCTGACTTCAATCAATACTTTGCCAAAAGACCATTTGCCGCCGTTTTGTACCTTGCTCCACAGATTTTCAATCTGTTCTTTTGAAGCAATGTTGCAGCCTTGGATAATTTCAGAAAGCATTTCGTTCATGTCTGCGACCAAGAGGTCGAACCTGTTCAGGATAAAGCCGTTTTTAATCTGTTGTTCGGATTCTATCAGGACGCGGGCGAGCAGGTCGGAATAATCCTGGCATTTTTTGAGCTGATTTAAAATATTTGCAAGGCTTTTCGCGTTGTTTTTATTGGCAAGATATTGGTTGCAGTAGCCGAAAATAAGCCACAAAACAAACAAAGGAAGCAGCACAAGCGCAAGATAAACGGTCATGTCGGCGAGCCCGAGCGATTTAAAAGGCATACTGCCGAGTTTTGTGTTTATATATGAAAAAATGTAAATAATCCAAAGAATGGAAGAAAAGACTAAACTAAAAAAATAAAAAGCCAGCACGGTTGCGCTCCTGTGTTTTATAACTCTATAGAATGCCATAGTATTATATTTGCATTATATTTCAATGAAAATTATGCATTTTTTAAAATAAGTCTCGTAAATCAGAAAAAAATATGTTATTCATGCCATCAGAGAAAAACAAAGAGAGTAAAAATTGATGAGCAATACAGAGACTTTGGTTTTGGATTTTGAAAAGAACATTGTTGAAATTGAAGCAAAAATAGAAAGCCTCCGCCATTTGGCCGAAACGGAAGATGTCGACATCTCCCAAGAGGTTTCCCGCCTGCAGCAAAAGCTGGAAAGGCAGCTTAAATCATCTTACACAAATTTATCCCCTTGGCAGAAACTGCAAGTTTCCAGACATCCGCAGCGCCCGCACTGCCTGGATTATATCCATGCCTTGGTTGAAGACTTTACGCCATTGTGCGGGGACAGGCTTTTTGGCGATGACGAAGCCATGATTGGCGGAATTGGAAGATTTAAAAATATCTCAGTCGTTGTCTTGGGACAGGAAAAAGGGCATGATTTGGATTCCCGCATTAAATATAATTTTGGCATGGCCAAGCCGGAGGGCTACCGCAAAGCGCAGCGCCTGATGAACATGGCAGACAAATTTAACCTGCCGGTAATTGCCTTCTGCGATACGGATGGCGCTTTCCCCGGCGTTGAAGCCGAAGCCAGGGGACAAGCCGAGGCGATAGCTTCATCCATTGAAAAGTGCCTGCAGATTCGCGTGCCGCTGATTTCTGTTGTTATTGGCATGGGCGGTTCCGGCGGCGCTATTGCCATTGCAACCGCGAACAGGGTTTTAATGCTGGAACATTCAATTTATTCGGTTATCTCACCGGAGGGCTGCGCGTCAATTTTGTGGCGTTCGGCAGATAAGGTCAAAGAAGCGACGGAAGCTCTGCGTTTAACGGCTCAGGATTTAAGAAAATACGGCGTTATAGATGAAATTATCCCGGAACCTTTGGGCGGTGCGCACCGTAACCCCCAGGCAACAATTGAACGTGTCGGGGACTGCATTTTGAAGCATCTCAAAGAAATGCTGAACCAAAGCGGTGAAGAACTGAAAAAACGCCGGACTGAAAAATTCTTCAAAATGGGACGGCATTTGGCGGAAGCAAAATAATGTTCCGGCTTCCTGATTTTGATTCGGATGTTTTAATTTTAGGCATGGCGGCAGTGTTGTCCCTGTTGGTTTTGCTTAACCTTTTTTTGCTTTTTCGCAAAAAGGACGATGCATCTTTTCGGTTGCTGGGCGACATGCTTTTGCGCAGCCAGTCCGAATTGGCCGGAAGGCTTTCCCAGCTTTCGGAACACTCATCCCAAGAACAGGGCAAAATTGCGGAAGCGATAAATGAACAAAAACTCTCTGTCTTAAAAATTATGGATGAAAAACTGTTGGCCGTAACCAAAAGCGTGGGGGACGGTTTGCAGCAAAATAGCATGAAAACGGCAGAAACTTTAGGCGATTTGCGGGAAAGGCTGGCCAAGATAGATGTTGCCCAGCAGAAGATATCCTCTCTCTCCGAGCAGGTCGTTTCTCTGCAGGAAGTCCTTTCAAACAAGCAGGCGCGCGGTGCTTTTGGCGAGATTCAGCTAAATGATTTGGTCAAGTCCATCCTGCCGCCGTCTGCTTATGATTTTCAGGTCGTTTTGTCAAACGCCAAAAGGGCAGATTGTGTCTTGCGCCTTCCTAATCCGCCGGGAACCATCGTCATCGATTCAAAATTTCCTCTGGAAAGCTATCACCAGTTGCGTGTGGCGGAAACAGAACGGGAAAAAATTGAGGCGGAAAGGTTTTTCAAGGCGTCTGTGTTAAAACATATTAAGGATATTTCTGAAAAATACATCCTTCCCGGGGAAACTGCTGAATCGGCGCTGATGTTTTTGCCAAGCGAAGCGATTTATGCCGAATTGCATGCGAATTTTACCGAAGTGGTCGAGAGTTCTTATCGTGCCAAGGTTTGGATTGTTTCGCCAACTACGCTGATGGCGACGTTAAATACGGTACGGGCGATTTTGAAAGACGCGGTTATGCGTGAGCAAGCCGGCGTTATTCAGAAAGAAGTCGGCGTTTTGGTTGAAGATATTGCCCGCCTCGATTCCAGAATAGATAATTTAGGGCGCCATTTTAAACAGGCCGGGGAAGATATTGAAAATATCAAAACGTCTTCTACAAAAATTTCACGTCGCATCCAAAAAATTGAAGATATCCAGTTGGGCGAAGCACCCCAGACGCCGTTAGTGGAACACCAGGCCAAAGCGGTTTAAAAAAGTTTGGATAAGTTTGGAATAAAATTTTTGCTTTTTTTTAATTTGCGCTATTGCTTTATAAAATAAAAAAAGCTAATTTAAATAAACAATAAGAAGAATGAGGTAGGAATGACTAAATCTGAATTAATTGAAAGAATTGCAAACAAAAATCCGCATTTGCTGTTGAAGGATGTTGAGCGGATTGTTGCTGTTGTTTTTGAGAGCATAATTAAATCGTTGGCGGAAGGCGACCGGGTTGAATTCCGCGGTTTTGGAGCATTTTCCGTACGCTCCCGCAGTCCGCGCCAGGCCAAAAATCCCCGTACAGGGGCTCCGGTAAGCGTTGAAGGGCGCAACATTCCGCATTTCAAAACCGGAAAGCAATTATTTGAATTGTTAAACAAGTAATTTAATTTTAACTGAAAGGGACGCTGATGGGTTTCCTAAAAATGCTTCTAGGCTTATTCCTGATTGCCGTTATTGCTGTATTTGCTTTTGTAAATAACGATTTGGCAACGTTTAACCTATGGCCTTTTTATCTGGAAATAACAGTTTCCCTGAGCGTGGCAATCGTTTTCTTTATTGCATTTGGCTTTGTTTGGGGCAAGCTGTTTACCTGGATGTCTTATGCGCCAATCCGCAAAGCCTTGCGCCAACAGAAAAAACAGTATAAAAAGCTGAATAAAGAACAGCAAAAACTGGTTAAAGAAATGGAAGGCCTGCACAGCAATATAGAAACGCTGAAAGAACAGCAGCCAAAGAAACCTGGTTTGATGAGCCGCATAAAAGGCTTTTTCCAACGTAAGGCCGCTCAAAAGGAAAATAAGGAATAATCATGAACTGGTTGTCAGATTTTGTAAGACCTAAAATTAAAAAAACTGCGGCAAAAGAAGTTGCAGACAATTTGTGGACCAAATGTCCCGAATGCGGGCAAATGCTTTTTACCAAAGAGCTGGAAAAGAACCATTATGTCTGCTCAGCCTGCGACCACCATTTGCGTTTTCCCGTTAACAAGCGTTTGGAAATGCTTTTCGATAATGGGGAATACAAGCCGATAACCCTGCCGCGTTTAAAAGAAGATCCGCTGAACTTTAAGGATTCTAAAAAATATACGGACCGTTTGCGTTCTTATCGCAAGGCGACAGGCGCGCAAGATGCGGTTAAAGTTGCGCAAGGAAATATCGGAACGATTACCTGCGTTGTGGCTGCTTTGGATTTTTCTTTTATGGGCGGTTCTATGGGAACAGCTGTTGGCGAGGGAATTGTCAAAGCTGCGGAAATTGCGATTAAAGGCAATTGCCCGCTGGTTACAATTGCCGCTTCCGGCGGTGCCAGAATGCAGGAAGGCATTTTATCGTTGATGCAAATGGCGAGAACGACCGCTGCGGTTAACCAGGTTAAAGAAAAAGGCCTGCCGTTTATTTCCGTATTGACCGATCCGACGACAGGCGGCGTATCGGCATCTTTTGCGATGCTCGGCGATGTAAATATTGCGGAAAAGGGATGCGTTATCGGTTTTGCCGGAGCCAGAGTAATTGAACAGACAATCCGCGAAAAGCTCCCCGAAGGTTTCCAGCGTGCAGAATATCTGAAAGAACACGGCATGGTGGATATTGTTTCGCACCGCCGCGATTTGCGGGATAATCTCATCCGTGTAATCAGCATTTTGACGCATAATAAGCCGAATTTAAATATTTTGGCCTTGGAATATAATAAGTAAAAAACGGAAATGAACTGTTTCCGAAAAGTTGGACATTAAAAAAAGCCGGGCGTGATACCCGGTTTTTTTATGATCCGCACGAACACTACCTGCATGAGCAGGTAGATGCAGACATTCCCGCCCAGCTGTTGGCCTTGTAAAGCTTTTTGGGCGGGTTATGCCTGCATAAATGGAAGTTTATTCGCGGCCTTTTCTGCCTCTAGCAGCAGGCGCCATTTTAGGATCAATAGTGTTTTTATTGCCCTGATTGTTTTTCTTAAAGACATTCGGCATAACCTTCATAAAGTCTTTTAATGTCAGGTTTTTAACTTCCTTGTCTTTAACGGCATCCAGATTTTTATGCCCTTGCCAGATAACATTTCTGGTGTTGTTAATAGCATCTGTCCGGACATTCTTTTCGGCAATTCTTTCTTTGGGCGTAAGGGAATCAGCCCTTTCAGAAAGCAATTCTTTTCGCTCCGCAACCAAAGAGACTTTGCCGGCCGCATCCACATTTTCTGGAGAAAAGATTTTATCTTCCATATCCTTTTGGCGCTTATACAAATAAGCCTGGAAGTCTTTTTCTTTCGAAACGCCGCTGTCTTTGTCTGCAGCCCATTCTGCCTGGACAAGGCCGAGATAACGGTTGTATTCCTTATCGCCGGGTTTGATGCCGTGTACGATTTGATATTCATCCATAAGCAGCTTCTTTACCTCTTCAGGTATTGGCTCTGGCGTGGGCGGAGTCGGTTCAGGTATCGGCTCCGGCATCGGTGGTGTCGGCTCAGGTATCGGCGGTGTAGGTCCAGGTACCGGAATTGGATCGACAACCTGTGTTTTCTCTTTTTTGATGATATCGGCTTTTGCGCCGGGGCGGAAAAAGTCTTTAACCTTGTTTACGCCGCCCAATACCAAAGCGCCGAAACCGGATGTCGGATCAATATGAAATGTTTTGGTAAATTTAGCAAATAAACTGCTTGTGAGATTTTGGACATCATAGCCCTTATCCGCATTGCTGTTATAAGAATCAACAGGGGTGTTTTCAGGATGGGTTGCGCCATGAACATCAATAACTTTTCCCATGTCATTAACATTTTCGCTGATTTGTCCGCCGACATGGTCTTCAATTTTGCTCAGAACGCTTAAGTCCGCTTTATCAAGACTTTTTCCGGCAAGCAGTTTAGAAAACAAACTGTGCATTGTGTGATTGTCATCCGCTTTGAAATAATCGCCGACTGTCATGCTGCCGTCTGCCGTTAAAGCATTTTCATTCGGGTGCAGAGCCGCTTCCTGATAAACTTTATAAAGCAGCATTTCGCTGTTCGAAACGGGTTCGCCGTCCTGGAGAGAGTTCATCCAGGAATTTTGCTTTGCAGCCTCATCCAGTACCCGGATAGCGTTTTGGCGCATAGCTTCATCATGTTGTAAGCCGGTCAAGCCGTTTTGATATTCATCTAAAACATGCAGGCCGCCCTTGCCGCCATTCAGAAATTCGCTCCAACGGACGCCATCATTGCGCATTTGAGCCCAAGCGCTTTCTTCAGGGGTGTATGAATGGTAGGGGCCTTCAGATTGCTGATCAACAAGGTAATATCCGTCTTGAGCCGTTGTGGAGGTTTCCATTTTCCAGCCATCCGCAGCCGCTTGCTCTTGGGATGCATACATTTCTTTGGTTTGTGTTTCATTGGCCGCGATTTGTCCGTCCAGCCCCTCTTTAGGCAATCCGACTTGATGTCCAAAGTAACCGGAACCGCCGACAACCACGGCATTCAAAGCGCCCATGCCAAAAGCTGCGGCTTTGCCGTGCCCGGCAAGGCGCATATCGCGATAAGGCGTTATAAATCTTGCGGTTGAAGCTGCCGCAAGAGAACCCATGCCGCAGGCAAAAGCGCATTTTGGGCATCCGGATATTGCAAAGCCGACAGAAGCGCCGCCTAAAGCGCCGGCAGTAACAACAGCGTAAAATGCCGGATTTTTTAAATCTTTCTTAACATCTTTCCAACCATATTTTTGCCGTTTAACCATGGCTGTGATTTTTTTAGAGGCAAAATAGCCTATTGAAGCCGCACCGGCACCAATCAATGCACCGATACAAGCATGGCCGCCGCCAGCGGCTAATTCAGCCCCCATAGAAAGGGATGCCCCTGCGTTTTGCATATTGGCAAGTGATGCAGTCATGGCGCTTCCTGCCGACATTTTCGTCATAAGGTAAGATGTCGTAAAAGCTATGGCACCGCCAAAGCCGACGCCCCACAAATTGCGTTTGGTCGCTTTTTTCTTAATAAAATCGGTGTTGTCTTTATAAGGTGAGGTCTTGTCAATTTGAGCAACCTGGCGGGTTAAAGCCGCTTTGATATAGGCGGTTTTATCTTTGCCGAGTTTTGAAGACAGGCGGTTCCCGTAAACTTCCACATTATGCGCCTGCCTTTTTAAGGCCGCTTCCAAAGCTAACGGAGAAATTTCAGTTTTTTCGCCTTGTTCAAGATTTTTTCTAAACTCTTCAGCATACTTCTTGTCTGTAAACCTTTCTGGATTTTCTTTAAGCCCTTTTTTAATCGCTTCTTCTGAATTGCTATAAGCAAATAAAGTTTGAAAAGCATTGGCTTTCGCCCCTTCCAGCAACAGTTCGGGAGAAATCTCCTGCTTAAAATCAGCTAAATTTTCCAAGACGGTCTGGTTAGCGGAAAAACGCAGGGCGGTATCTAAAGAACTGCCTTTAATAACCCGCAGCTTGCCGTTATCATCTTTTTCCAGGCAATTTTCATAAATTGGCTGTTTATTATCATCATAATTTTTAATGAATTTGAAATTATCAATAGTTTCAAGAAAATCCTTGCCAAGATTGTCTTCATTAAATTCAAGGGCTTCTAAAACTTTGGAAGCCTTATCCAGACGGCCGTTAATCCGTACGGCGGTCGTATGGCTGTTTTTTCCGTCCGGAATATGAAAGAGGGTATCATATGGGCGGATATAATCATCGTCCATTAAAGCCTTGATAGCTTTATAATCCGGCGCATTTTCTACCTTATGCTGTTTAGCGTATTCATCACAAACATCGGCCAAGTGCATATAGCCGTCATATTCGTCCGCGGCATTGGTTATGTCGGTAAAGTAATATCCTTCTTTTTTCTGCAAATCGGAAAGAAGGCTGTTTCCCCGTGTAAACATATTTTGCGCCAGCTGACGGGCTTTGTCTTTTTCTTCCTCTTTGCCTTTTTTTGCCTGCCGGTTATAAGAGACAATAGCAAAAGAAACCAACTCGGGGGTGAATAATGCTTCGGCACGTTCATCGCCGGCTTCAATTCTTTGAACGAGCTTTTCTATAATATCTTTTTTATATTCGTCCGCGTTTTTAACTTTTTCCCGATTATCTAAAACAAGCTGAACAGCTTCGGCGGCCTCTTCAGGGCTGACCAATGATTCTGATTTTTGAATTTCATCTTGATTTGAAAGCCCGGCTGTGTCGCGAACTTGATTCATGCTGTTCAGGATTTTAAGAGCTTTATTGAATTCTTCTTCCGAAATATATTCTCGGTCTTTAAAAATTTCCAACTCTAACTTATACATTTCCAAAGTATTGTCAAAGTTGTCATCGCTGCGGACGCGAAATTCCTGTTCTGTTTGGACAGGGTCATCATGAATGATATCATCTGATTGTTTTTCTGGATTGTCTTGATGGTGCTCGAAAATATATAAATCCAAAAGTGTATTTTCATCAATTTCTGAAGGGAATTGCCTTTTGGCAAAATCCTTAAATTTATCCGTGTTACGGTACATATCTCTAAGTTTTTGCAGCTCTTCGTCTGAAAGTGTCGTCAAATCAGCCATTTTGGTTCTCCCTGTATATGATGCTCACACGCTTTTAAACTAATATAACATTAGGTTTAAAAACAGATTAACATAAATTGAACGGGTTTGCAATAAAATTTGTCTAATATCGTCCATTTTTGCTGTCCGGAGCATTTTTTTGTATAATTGCTTGCTTTTTTAGCGGAAAAGCCCTAAATAAAAGCAGGACTAATTTTTTGCGCAGATAAGATAATGAGTGAAGAAGCAGATTACTATCAGATTTTGGAAGTTGAAAAAAACGCGAGCGGTGAGGAATTAAAGAAGTCTTATCGCCGTTTGGCCATGAAGTATCATCCGGACCGCAATCCCGGAAATAAAGAGGCGGAAGCAAAATTTAAAGAGATTAACGAAGCATATGAAGTATTAAAAGATGAGCAAAAACGTGCTGCTTATGACAGATATGGAAAGCAGGCCTTTGCCGGAGGAAATCCTTTTGGCGGCGGGAATCCTTTTGGCGGATTCGAGTTTAATTTCGGCAGCGGCGGTTTTTCAGATATTTTTTCAGAAGTTTTTTCAGATTTTATGGGAGGCAGCGCCCGGAGTGGACAAAAACGCTCTTATAAAGAAAGAGGTGCCGATGTCCGTTATAATTTAAAATTGACGCTTGAAGAAGCCTATTTCGGCATTGAAAAAGAAATTACAATTCCTTCGACGGAAGCTTGTGATGACTGCCATGGCATGGGTACAGCAGATGGCAAAGAGCCTGAAGTCTGCGACATGTGCCGCGGACGGGGGAAGGTGCAAACCAGGCAGGGCGGCTTTTTCATTGTGGAAACGGCTTGCCCAAAGTGCAAAGGAAGCGGACACGTCATTCACAATCCATGTAAAAGCTGCAATGGCTCGGGAGTAAAATCTTCTGAGAAAAAATTAAAAATAAAAATTCCTGCCGGTGTTGAAGATGAAACCCGGATGCGTATGCAAGGTGCCGGGCAGGCCGGTTTGCATGGCGGAGAAAATGGCGACTTATATATTTTTATTTCGGTCGAAGAACATAAGCTTTATGAACGCGAAGGCGCAAACCTTTATGTTCATGTTCCCGTATCCATGAGCTGTGCGGCACTCGGCGGAAAAATAGAAATTCCGGGAATTGACGGCGGCAAAGTTGAGATAAAAATTGAAGCCGGTACGCAGAATGAACAAGTTATTAAAATTAAAAACCAGGGCATGAGCATAATCCGCTCCGGAAAACGCGGCGATTTGTTTGTAAAATTTAGGGTGGAGACACCGGTTAACCTTTCCGCGCGCCAAAAGGAATTGCTGGAAGAGTTTCGCAAAATCTCTGATGATGATTCCTGCCAGCCCGAGGCAAAAGGTTTCTTCGAAAAAATCAAAGATTTATTTGTGGCATAAAAAACGGGGCTTTGCCCCGTTTTCTATTCAATGCAGCAATCGACCGCTTTGCGTACGAAGGCTTTCATTTTCCCAAGTGCGCCGATGTTTGTTTCTTTTTCTGCAATTGCCGGGATATTTGCGGATTCTACTTTTTCTGAAAGCTTTTTAATATCTTCGGCCTTGTCTTCTATCCATTTGACATCGCCCGTATCCAACATGTTCATATTTAGTCCCCAGAACAGGCAGTATAGGTCATAAGCTTGGTTAAACAGCTTATAAGCTTCATCCTTGTGCCCTAAAGATTGCTGCTTTGTGCCGACTTCCATCAAACGCATGGATGAAGCAAGGAGGTGTTTGGAAATGCACCAAACCTCGCCTTCATAAGCCGGGATAATCTTTTGCATAAGAGTTTTGCGCAGTTCTCGAACTTCTTCAATTAAATCATAAAATGAAGACTTTCCTGTTTTGGCTCCGGAAAAGACTAAATGTTCTTCAATGGAAATGAGATTCATAATAGCAATCGACAAGTCTTGGTCTGAAGATAAATCTTTCGGATTAACCTTCTTCGTAGCATCAATCCTTTCAACGAATTCTCTAACATCTTGCGCTTTTTTCATATTTTTATCTCCGATAATTAACATATAGTATTTAATACATATGATAATACATATATATTTTTATTGTCAATAGATAATTTTAAGGCATTCCTAAATCCCGGGAGGGAAGAAAGGAGCGGTGCTTGAAAAGGCTGGCGCATTATGGAAGGGGAGGACGGCGTTTTTAAGAGGCATTTAGCCAATACGACAAAACCTCTCCGATGGGGAGAGGTTTTGTAATGGCGCACCCGGCGGGATTCGAACTCACAACCTTCTGATCCGTAGTCAGATGCTCTATCCAATTGAGCTACGGGTGCATCTGTGTTTTAACAAGAAACTTATTACCCCGAAACTTTTTTATTTGCAAGCAATTTTTTTTATAATTTAAAAGATTTTTAATTTATTTCGCCTAAAGTTACACACAACAAGAATAAAATATCGCTTAAATATAAAATGTTACTTGTTTTTTTGTAAAATTACCTTTACAAAAAAAGATAAAAGAATAAAACGTTATAAGGTATATGATCTTCTATAAGGTGCACAATTAAATGAAAAATACAGCTGTAAAATTCTCTTCCCTTGCCTTGCTGGCATTCCTTTCAAGCGGATGTACATATTCTTCCGATGCCCTTTTCCCTTCGCTGTTGGGCGATGAAACGCAGGAAACGGTTGCTTCCTCTTCGGTTAAAGGCCAGGATGTTATCGGTCTGGGAACGACAAATTTTGAACCCGTTAATGTTTCCAAAGGCGGCAGCACAGGGACCTTTGTTGGCCAAAAAGTTGCCACGTTCAGGGAAGAATTGTCTCAGTTGCAGAATTCTATCCGCGCCAGCAACGACCAATTGCAGAAGATTCGCGGCTCGGTAATTAATAATGCTTTGCAATACCATAAAGTTATTGGCATGATTGAAGCAAAGCTGCAAGTCGGCACAACGCCGGGCAACCCGCAGATGTTCCAGCTTTTGCAGAGCGCCCAGAACAATATTCAGGTAATGAACGCAAATACGAATTCTTTGAATCAATTAGCTGCAAAAGTAACATCAGATACCGCGATGACAACTTATTTGTTAGATTCTATCCGCACCGCATATACGATTTCCGGTGCAGTGGATGAAGACCATCGTCAGCTGCGCATTTTGGAAAATGAAGCGAACCAGACATCAATCACCATTAACAGCCTTCTGGCTGAAATCAACAATGATGTTTTACGCCAAAAGCAATATATCGAAACCGCTAATAATTATATTATGGATTTGAACCAGGCAATTAAAGTTGGCAGCTATGGCGTGAACAATGCGCCGTTAATCAGCAGCCAGGTTTCTGCCGTGCACCCGGCTTATGCGGGCAATAACCCTGCTGCAAGCGGAAAACCGTTGTTTGTTGCAAAGTTTAACAAATCTAAAGTAAATTACAAACAAGGTTTGAAACAGGCTGTAAGCAGCGCTGTTTCCAGAAAACCCGGCGTAATGTTTGAAGTTGTGGCTGTCTCTCCGGTAAACGGAAGCCGGTTGGCAGCCGGAAATGCCCGTAATAATGCGGCGGCTGTTTTCCAGGACATTGTTGAGATGGGAATTGGTGCTGATAAAATTTCTTTATCTTCCAAGACCAGCGATTCTGCGACATCCTCTGAAGTTCATGTTTATGTAAAATAAGAGAAAGAACGGTTAAAATAAAAAGAACCCCAGGTTAACCCGGGGTTCTTTTTGTATTAATGCTTTCGGACTTCCCCGGTTTACAGGGGGATGTCATACAAGAAAAAAAGAAGGTATTAAACCTCCTTTTTATCGCGTCTGATAAGCTCTTCCCGAAGGATGATTAACAATTCAAGATTGCCGACAGTGTCATCTAACGCCATGTCAAACAGCTGCATAAACTCTTGCTCTGGAAGCTGCTGGAGCGTTTTCTTGGCAATCATCTGCATTGTTTCCGGTCCCAGCATAAAGAAAAGTTCTATCAGCTTATGAAGCTCTGAACTCCTTGGCGGCGGCGGATATGCACGCAGTGCAAGTTCCTCTTTAACGGAGGAAACGATTGTAATCCATGGTTTAACCAATTCGGGGCGGGCTTCAATTTTAACCAATGTGTCCATAACAACCGATGTTGTAAAGTAAATATTGACAAGTTCGGGAATGGATACCTTCTTAACATCTAAGGAAAGAAGTTTTTTTTGTAATTTTTTTAATTGTTCCATAAAATAGAAATTAATAAGATACTTTATATAAAAGATATAAAACTTTTATAGAATATTTCAATAAAAAAACTCCGGAGAAAACTCCGGAGCTTTTTTTTGTTTTAAGCAAAAGCTTAAGCGTTCTTTTTCAGGGCTTCGCCTAAAACGTCGCCTAAAGTAGAACCGTTAGAAGAATTAGAATATTCTTCCAAAGCTTTCTTTTCTTCATCAATTTCTAAAGCCTTGATTGACAAACCGATTTTAGAATTCTTTTTGTCAACGGAGGTGATTTTTGCTTCAACAACATCACCGGCTTTGAAATTATCAGGATTCTGAGAAGCTTTGTCGCGGGACAAGTCGGCTTTTTTGATGTAAGCCTTAAGTCCGTTAACTTCTACATTAACGCCTTTGTCATCATTATCAATGACGGTAGCCTTAACGGTTTCACCTTTCTTAAGGCCTTCGAATGCTGCGGAAACAGTATCTTCGGACAATTGTTTAATGCCCAGAGAAATGCGTTCTTTTTCAACATCGACATCAATGATTTTAGCTTCGATATCCTGTCCTTTTGTATAGTCTTTAACAGCTTCTTCGCCGCTCTTGTCCCAAGAGATGTCGGAGAGGTGAATCATGCCGTCAATTTCATCAGACAGGCCGATGAACAAACCAAATTCAGTGATGTTTTTGATTTTTCCTTCAATAACAGAACCGACTGGATGTTCTTCGATATAAGCAGCCCAAGGATTCGGGGTGCATTGTTTAATGCCGAGGCTGATGCGGCGTTTGTCAGCATCAACTTCCAAAACCTTAACTTCAACTTCCTGGGAAGTAGAAACGATTTTGCCCGGATGTACGTTTTTGCGTGTCCAGCTCATTTCGCTGACGTGAACCAAGCCTTCAATGCCGTCTTCGAGTTCGACAAATGCGCCGTAGTCGGTAATATTGGTAACTTTACCATTGTATACTTCGCCAACTTGGTATTTGCCGGCAACTTCAGCCCAAGGATCATTTTCAAGCTGTTTCATGCCCAAAGAAATGCGTTGGTTGTCTTCATTGAATTTGATAACCTGAACTTTAACCGTCTGGCCGACAGAAAGAACTTCTGAAGGATGGTTAATGCGTTTCCAAGAAATATCTGTAACGTGCAGCAAGCCGTCAACACCGCCGAGGTCAATAAATGCGCCGTAATCAGTGATGTTTTTAACAACGCCGTCCAAAACAGAGCCTTCTTTTAAGGTGTCGATGAGTTCGGCACGGGCTTCAGCGCGGGTTTCTTCCAAAACAACGCGGCGTGAAACAACGATGTTTCCGCGAACTTTATCCATCTTCAAAATTTGGAAAGGCTGAGAAATGCCCATCAAAGGCGTAATGTCGCGAATGGGGCGGATATCGATTTGAGAACCCGGCAAGAATGCAATAGCGCCGTTCAAATCAACAGTAAAGCCGCCTTTAACGCGTCCAAAGATAATTCCGTTAACTCTTTCGCCGCTGTTGAGGCATTTTTCCAAATCATGCCAAGCTTCTTCACGGCGTGCTTTTTCGCGGGAAAGAACGATATTGCCGTCTTTGTCTTCATAACGGTCAACATAAACTTCAACCTGGTCGCCAATCTTGAGTTCCGGATTTTGGCCAAATTCGCGCATGGGAATGCGGCCTTCAGATTTCAAACCGACATCAACGATTGCAAAATCAGGGGTTAAACGGATAATTGTTCCTTTAACGACAGAACCGGTAATATTGTTCTCGCCGAACTGTTCGTTTAACAAAGCTTCAAAGCTTTCTGTCATTTCAGGAATTTTAAATTCAGTATTTGTCATTAAATATAAAATTTCAAAAAAATGCCTGCCGGAAAATAAAAGGCGGACTTGTGCGAAATAAAAAAACAACACGGAGTTTTGCGCACCCAAAACAAAACCGTGTTGTTTTTATACACTTAAATTTTTATTTTTCAAGCATTTTTTTGTGCTGAGCCACGATTTCCATAGCCTTTTGAAGCACTTCGTCGATTCCCAAAAGGGAGGTGTCTAAAATATATGCATCTTCTGCGGGTTTCAGCGGCGCCGTTGCGCGTTGGATATCCCGTTCATCGCGTGCTTTCATGTCGGAAATTACCTGGTCGATATCAGCTTTTATGCCCTTTTGGATAAATTCGTCATACCGGCGTTTGGCACGGATTTCGGTTGAGGCCGTAATAAAAAACTTCACATCGGCATTCGGGCAAACGACAGTGCCGGTATCTCTCCCGTCAAAAATTGCGCCTTGTGCGGGCTGTCCGTTTGCAAAAACCGGATTCTTGGCAAAATCCTGCTGCATCTTTAACAATGCGGCGCGGACTTTAGGATGGGCGGAAACAATAGAGGCGGCTTTGCTGCCGATATCCGAGCGGAAATCGCGGTTTTGCGAAAGGGAGGTCATTTTGGCAAAGGTAAGCATCTGCGCTTCCTTCTCTGCCGCGGCTTCGTCATTGATGTCCATTCCGTTCAAAACCATGTTCAAACCTAAGGCGCGGTATATCATTCCCGTATCGAAAACCGCAAAATTATATTTATTGGCCAAAGCGCTGGCCAAAGTCCCTTTTCCGGCGGCGGCCGGCCCATCTATGGTAATAATCATCCTTAACTTCCGTTGTAATAAAATTTTAATATAAAAAATGCTAATCTTATATTATAATGGAAGTATAAACAGAAATTTTAGATTCTACCAAGCAATTTTTTAAGGTTATAATAATGATAAAATTGTCCGGCTCTATAATAATGGTAATCTCGCTCTTTTTTGCATTGTCTGCAAATGCGCTGACAGTCCAAAACGGAAACGATGCCTTGTTTTTTGACATGATGGGGCAGGGCACGCCTTCCCAGCGCGCGGCAAAAGCCGCTCCGCCAAAAGAAACGGTTGATTATAAGAATGTGGCGGCAAAATTGATGAAGGGCAGTTCAGATGAAAATGTCAAGGAAATATGGCTGGACGAATTGCTGCCGCGCCAATCCCTGCTGCTTCCATTGCGTAAAGATGTCCGCCTTTATTTAACCGAAATGCCCGGACAAACCTGCAGCGTTGAGTGCAATTCCAGAACCATGCAGCTTAAAGACAAATTTAAAGAAGACAACAGGCTTGTTTTTAATTATACGGCAGTTGCTTTCGGCAAGGCGGTTTTTTATGTGGATTGCATTCAAAAGTCTTCGGGAAAAGTTGATTCCAAAGTTGTAATAATGAATGTGCGCTAATGTCTAAAAACAAGCCTAAAATCCGCCTGTATATTCCGCAAGATTTAAGTTCTTCTGCCGTTGCAGCGCTAAGCGAAGCGCAAAGCCACTATCTGAAACATGTAATGCGCCTGTTGCCGGGGGACAGCATCCGCGTTTTTGACGGAAAAACCGGCGAATATGAAGCCCGGTTGGAAGAGGCCGGCAAAAAATTGTATAATGTTTCCCGTTTGGCAAAAACGCGCGATTATGCGGCATCTCCGGATATTTGGCTTGTTTTCGCCCCTGTAAAAAAAGACCAAACAGATTTTATTGTTGAAAAAGCCGTTGAACTTGGCGTTTCTGCCATCTTGCCTGTTTCAACGCGTTACAGCATTTCCTCCAAGATAAACCAGGAACGGTATGAAGCCTGCGCCATAGAAGCTGCGGAACAATGCCGTCGGCTGGATTTGCCTAAGATATTTCCTTTAACGGCTCTGGAAAAGCTGTTAAGGGAATGGCCGAAAGAAAGGGCATTGTTTTTTATGGATGAAAGCGGCTCTGGTAACGATGTTTTTACCGTTTTCTGCCAAGATAATTCTAAAGCGCCGGCCGCGATTCTCGTGGGGCCGGAAGGCGGCTTTGCGGAAGAAGAGCTTAAGTTGCTGCGAAGCCTGGATTTTTGTATCCCTGTTTCCCTTGGCAAACGGATATTGCGGGCGGAGACGGCAGTTGCGGCGGCATTGTCTTGCTGGCAGGCGATTGCTGGAGATTGGAGGTAAAATGAAGATACTCATTGCGGATGATCATGAATTGTTTTTAAAAGGGCTGGAACTTATTCTGAGCGATTTTGGCGGCAGCCCGCAGTTGGTTTTTGCAAAAAATTATACTGAAATATTTGAAATCATTGAAAAGGAACAAGATTTTGACCTCGTCCTGACCGATTTGGCAATGCCCGGCGCCGCCTGGCTGGATGCCATCCAAAGGATTCACGCCGCCTTGGAAGGAACGCCGATTATTATCCTCTCCGCTGTTTTTGACCGGGAAATCGTGCAAAAAACTTTAGATATCGGCGTTTCGGGATATATCCCGAAAACATCATCGAATGCGGTAATTATCGGGGCGGTTAACCTGGTCTTGTCTGGCGGGCTTTATATTCCGCCTGAACTTCTGCACAATACCTCGCAAAATGAACTGACAATCCTCAAGGAAATAGAAAAAATCTCTCCGGAAGTCCGCGTGGAAGAAAATGTTAAAAATTTGACGGCAAGACAGATTGACGTTTTGAAACTGATTGCCAAAGGCCTGTCAAACAAACAGATTGCATATGAGCTGAAATTAACGGAAGGGACGGTAAAGCTCCATGTAACGGCAATTTTAAAACTGCTGAATGTATATAACAGGACATCCGCCGTTTTGGAAGCCGGGCGCCTGGGGTTAATAGAGAATGATAAATAAAGAAGCCTTTTTGCAATATGCGCAAATCTTTGGGATGGAAAAAATGCGCGCGCTGTGGCTGGACTTTAAAAAAGATGCCCAATTGAAGTTTCGGGAAGCCGGCCGGCAGGACAAAGATTCGCTGCGGCGTATGTTCCATAGTTTGAGTTCTTCTTCTAAAGTCTTTGGAATGGATGATTTTGCCCGGTTTTGCAGTAAGGCGGAGGATGAAATTCTTAAGGGAAATGCCCAAAAAGGTTCTGAATTCCTATTGCCCGGCGCTAAGCTTTTGGAACAGCAGCTGGCGGAAATAGAAGATTTTTTTAATAAGGATAAGCCATGAAGAAACAGCCTTTGCCAAATGAGACGCCTTTATATCATCAGGAATTTTATGAAGATTTTTATAATAATAAAGACCTCTGCCGTTTTTTTGATAAATATCAGGTGCAAAGGATTCTGACATTAGGCGCCTATGATGACATGGCTGCTTCGGTTCAAAAAGAAATCAGCCAGGGGATGAGGGTTCTGCAGCTGGGGCTGACTTTTGGGCATCAGATAACGGATATTGCCGACCGCATCGGCAAAAAAGGGCAATATGACATTTTAGACGTGAATGAAGCCAGATTGCAGCGTGCAAGGGAAAAATATTTGGAAGAAGATTACCCTATGCTGAACTTTATCCGCCATAATGCCGCCGAACCATATGATAAAGGCTATGATGCCGTTATCTGTTTTCAGCTGCTGCATGAAGTGCCCTTTCCTGAAAAAATCAAGATCGTAGAATTGGCGCTCAAATCTGTCAGTAAAGACGGCGCCGTTATCTTTGTCGATTACCACCGTCCGGTCTGGTGCCATCCGCTGCGTTATTTTATCCGTATGTTTAACCGCCTTTACCAGCCTTTTGCCGAAAAAATGTGGGAGGTCGAAATTTCTGCCATGGCTGTGCACCGTACAGATTTCAACTGGACCAAAACCACTTTTGCGCATAACCTTTATCAAAAGGTCGTTGCGCGCAAGAAAGATGCGCCGGCTAAAATAGTTGGGAAATTGCCTCAGCAATCTGAAGGGACGGATTAATATATTCCCTGGCAGAAAACCCGATGGCGTTTTGGGCATCTGCCGGGCAGGCATAACCTTCGTCAAAGAAGGTTTGGCAAAACATTTTATGCTTTTTGCCAAGCCAGCCTTTTCCCATAAAAATCAAAACGGGTTTGCCCGTGCCGCAGCTTTCCGAACACATCGAAACGGAATCTCCGCTGGCAATAATGCGGTCTGCGCAAGCAAGAAATCCCATATAGGGGTTTTCTTTTTTTTCTCCCCATAAAAAGGTGTAAGCCGGAATGCCTTTAAGCGTGCGCATAATGGTTTCTTCCGCCTCTTTTCCGGTTCGGCGGGACGAGGTTATCAAAATAGAACCGCCGGTCTTTTCCCATATGTTTCGAACGGTTTCTCCAAAAGCGAGGGCATTTTCTTGGGTAAAAGGCTTCCCTTTTATGCTGCCGCCGATAATGACCGTTGTCAAAGGTTGGGGCAGTTTTTCAAAAACCGGCATCCATTTTTTTCGGGCATCGGCCAAAACTTCCGGCGTGGTGCGGTGCGCGCTGCCCGTAACATAAATGGCTTGCGGGAGGGAAAGTTTGCCTGCGTCATGTTTGGGAATAGCCAATAAATCGCAAGATTTTGCTTCCCATTTTTCAATTTTCATCAATTGGATAATTTTGCATTCGCCGTTTGTTTTGCTTTTGATATAGCGTGCGATAGGCGTTGTCCGCCGGCTGATAGAAAGGACGGCATCAGGATAAGGCCCGGCCAGCGGGCTGCTTTCCTTTTTATTCATGCCCCACAATTTATTAATCTTAAAAAAATTAGGAAGCTTTGCCCATTTATTGTAGACAATTTTTTTCTCAATAACATCAAATTTGCTTTTATCCAAAAATTGGATAACGCCCTTTGCCTGTCCGACACTTCCGGCACGGTCGTCAAGCAAAGCCCAAATAACTTTTTTCATATGTGGTTAACTCTAAAAATTAAATAGCCAAGCGATTCTCTTGAAACTAGTATAAACATAAATAAATATAACTCAACAGCTTTTATGGGGGAGAAAAACATGGCACGGCGATTTTATATTTTGATTGTAATGGCGATGCTGCTCATGCCGAGCCGGTCTTTTGCTTTCGCGGCGCAGGAAGATGCTGAAAACATGGCAGTGCTGATGGCGGTCATGAATTATAAAATAGATGATGAAGAACATATCCGCAATTTGGACGCGCTGCGTGAAGATGCCCGTTTTAACCGCCGTTTGCAGAGAATGCTGGATAAGCTGACAAACAGCCGGACGAAGAATTCTACGAACAAAAAGGTTTTGGATATTCTTGAAAAAGCGGGAAAAGATTTAAAACGGGTCTTAGATTAAAGATTATTTAACTAAGTTTGGCTATGCTGGTTAAAAATAACAAGGAGGTGGCTATGAGGGAAGAAAATCAGGATTCTTATCGTCATTTGCAAGAACTTCGCCTAAAAGTTATTGCTGCCCGCGGCAGTTCGGAAATTGAAGAAATAAATAAAATTTCCGAAGTTGAAAAAGTTATGCGGGCAATACAGGAAAGAGACCCCAGACAATGAAAAAGCTTGCTTTGTTTTCTATGCTTTTTGCACTTGGCGCCTGCAGCCTTTGGCAAGATGAAACAGCGCCGTTTGAACCCGATTATAACCGATATGCCGGAAATGTCTCCATTGTGAGCACCTCATCAGATTCTGTCGTTTATGAATATAAAAACATAAGGGTGGATGAATTAGGGGCGATTGCTGCACAATATTGCGATGACCACGGGCAGCGCCAGGCCTATTTGGATAAAATTCTCCTTCATAAAAATAATTCCCGCCGTGCAGTTTTTATCTGCCGGAAAATGTAATTCACTTGCAAAGATTTATTCTCCTTCCTATATAGATAGGAGTTAGAGGAATAAAAAAATGAGCAAAAATTTATATCATGTTTTAGGCGTTACCAAAGAAGCGAGCGATACGGAAATAAAATCTGCATATCGCAAACTGGCGCGCAAATATCATCCGGATTTGAATAAAGACAACAAAGAAGCTGCGGAAAAATTTAAAGAAATTTCTTGCGCTTATGATATTCTTGGAGATAAAGAAAAGCGCAAAAAATATGATAACAATGAAATAGACTGCGATGGCAAGCCGACAGGATACGGCGCAGGCTTTGGCGGCGGGCAATATGCGGGCGGCAATCCGTTTGGCGGCGGCACATACACATACAGCGGCGGGGCAGGCAGCAATTTTGATTTTTCTTCCATCTTCGGAGATGATATTTTTTCCGCGTTTAGCGGTGGTGATGCAAGGGGCTTCCGCGGTTTTGGCGGCGCTTCTTCGCGGCGCCCGTCAAAAGGCGATGATTTGACTTATACAATGCGCATAGATTTCATAACCGCAGCGTTGGGCGGCGAAAAGACGATTTCCTTAAACGGAAAAAATCTGAATGTAAAAATTCCTGCCGGCACGACAGATGGCCAGACATTGCGCTTAAAAGGCCTGGGCGCGGCCAGTATGAATGGCGGGGCTAACGGCGATGTCCTGATTACCTTAAATGTTGACAAACACCCGTATTTTAGCACGGAAGGCAATAATGTGCTGCTTGAGCTGCCGATTTCGGTAAAAGAGGCCGTGTTGGGCGCTAAGGTAACCGTGCCGACCATTTCCGGCAAAGTAGCGGTAAAAATTCCGCCATATAGCAGCAGCGGGGAAAAGCTGCGCCTTAAAGGCAAGGGAATCAAAAACAAAAACGGCCAGGGCGATGAAATTATTTTGCTGAAAATCATTTCGCCCAAGTCGCCGGATTCTGAACTTGAAAAAGTTCTTGGCAATATGAAAGATGAGAATATCAGGAATTTTTAATGCTTTTAGACGACCTTAAAGATTTTAATTGGTTAAATGAGCCGGAAAATGTCCGTTTTTCAGAAGCGGCTATGGAAATATCCGCGAAAAGGCAAAGCGAGTTTTGGCAGCATGGAAGCGGGCAGGGGAAAGATAACGGGCATTTCTTTTATTCTCCTAAAAATAAAAATTTTTTGCTTCGCTTGCAGTGGCAGACGGATGATTTTCCTCAGCAAGCCCAAGCGGGGATAATGTTGCGCATTGATGAAAAGAACTGGTTTAAGGCGGCAGCCGTTAAAACTTCTCAAGGAAGCAGAATTTGCACGTCTTTAACCTTAAACGGCTATTCTGACTGGGCGGAAATTTCTGTTCCCGAAGATATGAATGATTATCGGTTCAGCCTTCGCCGCCGCGGAGAAGATTATCTGGCTTCTTTTGAGCTTGATGGAAAAGAAATTCCGCTGCGCATGTTTCATTTGGCAGGATCAGAAAGCAAAGCAGGGGCTTATATCTGCTCTCCGGGAAATGCCCCGGCTGAGGCATTCTTAAAAAATATGGCATTTGGCGCATCTTGAGCCTTTATTTTTCTTTATGAGCGCCTATATCAGACATATAGACGATAAAGGAGAAAAAGAATGGCGGTAGCACAAGGCATAAAAACTTTTCCTGTAAAACATTTCTGGCTTTATATCATTGCGGTGGTTGCTTCTTTAGGCGGGCTTCTTGCCGGTTTTGATATGGGCGTTATTTCAGGCGCCCTTCCTTTTATTAAAGGGGATTGGGAATTATCTGCGCTGGCTCAGGGATGGATTGTAAGCGCGGCGATTGTCGGTTCTGTTATCGGGGCAGCCGCAAACGGCGTTTTGGCAGATATTTTTGGACGGCGGAAAATTATTATTTCAACAGCCGTTATTTTTATTATCGGTTCTGTTTTGTGCGGTTTTGCCGCAGAGGTCTGGCAATTGATTGCGGCAAGGATTATCGTCGGGATTGCCGTGGGAATGGTAACCTTTGTCGTTCCGTTGTACTTGTCAGAAATATCTCCGCAAAAAATCCGCGGCACGCTGGTTTCCATGTTTCAGCTGTCGCTAACAGCCGGAATTCTGCTGTCTTATTTAATTAACGGCGTTTTTGCCCATAGCGATTATACTTGGCGCTGGATGTTGGGTTCTGGCGTTTTGCCGGCAATTTTGCTGTATATCGGCATTTCATTTTTACATGATACGCCGCGTTGGCTCTTGAGTAAAAATCGCGAAGAAGAAGCCAAAAAGGTTTTCCAGACATTAACGCCTGAAGAAGATGCCGAAGCCCGGATTCAGGAGATAAAAGATACCTTAAAACAGGAAAAAGGCGGAAAGCCGCAGGGGATATCCTTTAAGAAATGGATGTTAACGCCGGTTTTGATTGGCGTGGGCTTAATGTTTATGCAGATTTGCACGGGTATTAATACTATCATTTATTATACCGCGACAATTTTCAATATTTCAGGTTTTGCCGCTGCTACCGGAGCGATTTATGCCACAATCGGCATAGGCGTGGTCAATTTCCTGATGACCCTGGTCGCAATAGCTTTGGTTGACCGTTTGGGAAGAAAGCCTTTGCTATATATCGGGCTGAGCGGAATGTTTATCGGACTGGCAACGTTAGGCGGCGCTTTTCAATATGCGGACGTTTTAGGAGATAATCTTAAGTGGTTTGCTGTTGGCAGCGTTGTTATATACATTGCATCATTTGCATGCAGCCTGGGGCCGGTCGTTTGGATTATGGTTTCAGAAATTTTGCCGCTGAAAATAAGAGGGCTGGCCATGAGCATCTGCACGGTTTCCAATTTCGGCTTTAACTTTATGGTGGTTTTGAGCTTTTTGCCTTTATTGGAATTTGCCGGCGAGGCCTATACATTTTGGTTTTTTGCCGCGATAACCCTCATAAGTTTCTTTTTTGTATATTTCTTTGTTCCGGAAACAAAAGGGATATCTTTGGAAAAAATCGAAAACAATTGGTATAAGGGAATTCCTGCCAGAAAGTTTTAGCTTCATCCGGCCTTAAAACAAAAACCTGCTCTTGCGGCAGGTTTTTGTTTAAATGGTGGGTAGAGTGAGATTACTCGGCGCTTCGCTGGAGTTGCACGGGCGCTCATTCACCAAGCAATGCTTGGTTCACCAGCGTTCTTCCGCCCGCCTTTCGCTTGTAGTCGAACTCACTTCCCGTGAGTTCAAATCCCAAACATCCCAAACATTACAACAAAAACCCTCCACAAGGGAGGGCTTTTATTGTAAATGGCGGATAGAGTGAGATTCGAACTCACGGTACGCTTTAGGCGTACACACGATTTCCAATCGTGCGCCTTCGACCACTCGGCCATCTATCCATATAATGCTCTCCTTAATAGTCTTTAAATTTACTTTTTGCAAGCATTTTTTTATGAATATTGAAGGATTTTTGGCGGGTATATGAAAGTTTGCCGGCAGAAGGATATGTGAAAGTAAAAAACAGCATTCAAACAAAACTTAGCCATAGCATAAAAGTGCATAAAAAAATGCCCTGTGAAGGGCATTT
This sequence comes from uncultured Alphaproteobacteria bacterium, assembly GCA_910584385.1. Classification (GTDB taxonomy): domain Bacteria; phylum Pseudomonadota; class Alphaproteobacteria; order RF32; family CAG-239; genus MGBC118957. The sequence goes on from CAJUAK010000001.1 coordinate 81,051, forward strand.
TTGAAAAGAATTATTTTTTAATCATGCATGTGGAGATTATGTTAAGTACCAAGCATAAAATATCCAACAAAATCATGGTTGAAATATAAGGGATATACTCGGGAGCATTATTTATTGCGGCATCTAAGAAAAGCAGCATCGACTTAATGAATAAGCCGATAGGACAGCCTAATCCCAGAAATTTGCAAAAGATATGGGATGGTGGAAGCGTGAATTTGGTATTCAGACCTTCCCATCTTAATTTCCGAACAATATCCTTATAGCGGCAAACCAAGAGGTACCATAACACGGCCTGCACGGAAATGCTGACGGCGGCAATAACACTCCAAAAGGGAAAGTAAGTTTTTTCCAAAGACGGCGAGATAAAACAGCAGCTCCAGATGATTAAAGAGAATAATAAGAACGAAACGAGGTATGGATAATACCCTTTTTTGCGGTAGGCAGCTTTTTCAGCATTGCTCATAAAGCTGTAGACAGTGCCAATTTGAATCTCTGACATAATAGTGATTTTAAAGGTTAATAATAGATATTTATTGCAATGCTATTGTAGCTTTGCTTTTTTGTCAATGATGAAATTAGCTTGCCGTGCCAACACTTAAGAGCCAGACCGAACCTTGGTTCGAGTTTCGCCGGCAAAATAAAAAGCTCTAAGAGTTTATCTCAGAGCTTGCAAGTGGCGCCAGCGGCGGGACTCGAACCCACTGCCCACAGTTTAGGAAACTGTTGCTCTATCCTGATGAGCTACGCCGGCATATTTCCCTTATAGGCGATTCTCCTCAGAATTTCAAGACCTAATTAATTTATTGGCATTATAAAGAAAGCGCTTTCCCAATAAAGATGTTTTATGGGAATATAGCAAAACAACAGAAAGGATATATGCGGTCGTTCCAATCTATTTACAAATTATCTATTTTATGGTAATATAATCTTTACAAAGTGTTTGTGAGGAGAAGTCAAATGAATATAGAAGAATTCAAGGAAGCGCAGCAAAGGAGTGAGACTCCGGTATCTAAATTGTTGGCGAAAGCGGCACAGGATAAAAAAGCGATGAAATTGCATCCCAAAAGTTTTCCGGGGGATACCCGTTGGGGGGACAGCACAATTATCACAGCCGGTGATGAAAGGCGCGATATAATTTCTGAAAATGTCAAAAATACGTATAATAGAAACAATAATGTTTTTAATATTTATGATGAAAATGGTTCATTATATGCGACGACGGATGCAGAATTAATCGATAAAATCGTTAGTGCGCATAAGGAATTAAAACTTGATGGAAATTTGGGCGTAGCGCTTTCTAATGGCGAATCTTTGGCAAGTCCTGATAGAAATCAAGAGTGGCAGGAAATTTCACAATTAGGAATGCACAGGAGCAACCATTATTATCAACGTAAAAATGAAAAAGAGGATGCCAAAGCTGAATCTCTTGCTCAAAGGCTTGCTCAGCTAAGAGGTACAAGTAAAGAAGCACCCAAAGCAGTGAAAAAAACTGAGATGAATCCCAATATGGCCTTTGCCAGAATGAGCGGAAAGTCCATGTGATAAAAATAGATACCTATAAAAAAGCAGCTTTAAAGCTGCTTTTTTATCTTTATTTCCTTTCTGAACCGGCAGCCAGTTTTTCCAAAAATTTGATTTGGATTTCCGCAAGTTTCAAAATGGAAGAAACATCTGCCCATTCGTTGGCACCGTGCATGCCCTCACCGCTGCCCGAATGCATAATCACGATAGAGCCTTTAACGGCAAAAGCCCGAGAATCTGTTGCGCCGCCAATATGTTCAAATTCTATTTCCTTGCCTAAAATCTGTTCTGCAAAATGCTTATAATCTAAGATATGGGGATTGTTTTCATCCATGACCACCGGTGTGCTTTCAGATGAAATTTTATATGTAACGCCCGGAACCATGCAAGCATCCAAATTCTTTTTGAGGTTTTCAACGGTTGAAGTTTCGGTAAGGCGAAAATCCAATACCGCCTCGGCGTTTTCAGCGATGATATTGGAAACTTCGCCGCCGTTCATAATTGCAACATGCACCGTGTCAATCCATTGGTTTTGGGGCTTGTTTCCGTTTTGGGAATAATAGGGGTATATTTTACGGATATTGGCTAATGTCTGCATTAGAAGTTCATTGGCGTCTATCCCGTCCCACGGCGTGGAACCATGTGCAGCGTTTCCTTTGGCCATGATTTTAACAAATACCGGGTTTTTGCATTTTGTGACCAATTTTTGGATATCTCCGCCAACATCATTATCCAACACGATTTTGGACATTAAGCCGGGATGCGCCTCCAGAAAGGCATGCGTTCCGTGAGAGCCTTTTTCTTCATCGGTAGAAAGAATAATTCCGAATTTAATCGGGAGCTCGTTTTCCAAGACATATTCCAGCGAGTTAAAAGCGACAGCGGCAAAAGACTTCATGTCCAAAGAACCGCGTCCGTGCAAGATGCCGTCTTTAACATAAGGCTTAAAAAGGCTGTCGGCGCCGGGAACCACATCCAGATGCCCTAAAATGAGCACATCCAGCATTTCTTCTTTGGTATTGGCAAGATAAATAACCGGGGCGATATTTTCGGGGGTAAAGAGCTCTGTTTCCGCGCCGCTGTTTTTAAACAGGTTTTTAGCATATTCTAAAACCTCTATGCATTCTTTTTGCCGGCCGGTTTCGCTTCGGATGGCGATTAAATCGCACGCCGTTTTTATAATGTCCATTTTTTAATCCTTTTTTACGTTTTATTCACATTTATTTAGTCATAATAACTATAAATAAAACAAAGAACTTAAAAAAGGTTTAGTGATGAAAAAATTAATTTTTGCCTATGCACTTTTAGCCATGTTCGCAGGCGCAGCGCCTCTTCACGCGCAGGATGCTGAGAATGAAACCGGCCTCCCTCTGCCGCGATTTGCATCTTTGCGTTCGAATAATATTAATGCCCGTTCCGGTCCCGGCGCGCGTTATCCGATTGAATGGGTTTATATGCAAAAATCTGCTCCGGTAGAAATTATCGCCGAATTTGAGCTCTGGCGTAAAATTAGAGATTGGCAAGGGTCAGAAAGCTGGGTTCACAAATCGATGCTGTCCGGAAACCGTACGGTGAAGGTTGTTGCTCCCGGAGAAAATAACCTCTATTCAAAACCGGATTATAATGCCTCCGTTGTTGCGAAAGTTGAAGATGAAGTGGTTGGCGAGATTGTGGCCTGCCCGTCCGGAAACTCTTTTTGCGAAATTAAATTCGACGGCGTAAAAGGTTGGCTGCCGAGAAGAGATATCTTTGGCCTGCTGCCGGATGAAGTTTTGGATTAAAAGCTATTTATCCATATAACCCATAATGTTTTTGCCAAAAGTCTGGTGAATATAGGTCGTTAATTCGCTCGGCTTTTCGACAAAGCGCTCGGCATTGGCCTGTGCCTGTAAAACTTCTTCGATTTTCATTTTGGAAGCGACAAGGTCGCGTTTTTCAAAACCGCCCTTGGCGCCGCGGACGGCAGCAAGGTTGTACATAACATGTGCGGTGAATAAATCTTTATTATATTTGCTACCGTAAAAAAGCAGCTCGCCCAGCATCGTCATGGCGTTTATGTTGCCTTGGTCAGCTGCCCGGTGCAGAAACTTAACTGCGTTGCCGAAGTTTTGCGGCACGCCGTATCCGTCAATATACATTAGGGAAAGAATATACTCCGCGTCGTCATATTCCATATCCGCGACTTCACGGATAAGTTCCGCCGCCTTGTCATAATCCTGCCTGACGACAAAACCCCGGTAATAGGCATAGCCCAGCATAAACATACCGGCGGGGTTTTTTCCTTTTGCCGCCAGCTTAAACATATCTATAGCCGCTTCTTTGTCTTTGCGGATGCCGTTTCCTGTCAAATAGAGAAAAGCCAGATTTGTTGCGGCTTCCGGATTTCCGAGATGGGCGGCGCGTTCAAAAAGCTGCGCGGCTTTCAATGTGTCTTTGTCAATTCCTATACCGCCATAATACATGCTGCCGAGGTTGTTTAGAGCCGTGCTGTCGCTTTGCCCGGCGGCCAGGGCATAATAGCGGAAGGCCTTTTTAGAATCCGGCTTAACAAACTCGTTACCCGATAAATAAGCGTAGGCGACTGCCAACTGGGCATTAATATCGCCGGAATTGGCCATGCGCAGATTTTTTTCAAATTCATTTTGAGCCGATAAAACAATGGCCTCTTTTTTGTCTTTTTTATCCTTTTTTAATCCGGGGATAAAGTTTAAAAAAGATAAAAGCCCTTTATCTTCATTGTCGTCATTTTCAAAAAACTCTTCTTTGCTTCTTTCCCAGGCTTTTTTATCTTCCTCGGCTTTTTCGTCGTCTTCGCTGCCAAACAAGGTTCGTTGGCTGGCTTTTTTCTTTATTTCTTGAAGAGCGGGAGATTTTGCTTTTTCCTCTGTTTGTTCAGATGGTTTTTCATTGCTTTTTTCTTTGGCCGGAGCTTGGTCAAACAATGAAATTTCCGCAGATGCCTCTTTCGCTTTTTCTTCGGCATAAACAGTAAAAGGCATAAGGGCTAAGGTTAGAGCTGCGAATATATATACAGGCATTAAAAAATCTCCAAATCTGTCTTCTTATTTATATCATATACGTTTTTTTTTAATTGCCAAGCCCCAAACAAAAAATGAGGATTATAAAAATAATCCTCATTTTTATTTTGCCATAATCCGTTAAGTTTAGCCGAACAGTTTGAGAACGGACTGAGAGGCTTGCGAGGCCAAAGACAAAGAATTGATCGCCAATTGTTGTCTGGTCTGCAAAGCCAGCATGTTTGCTGATTCTTCGTTCATGTCGGCCAATGTCAGCTTGTCGGAACCTTCTTCCAAAACATTAATAATGTTATTGGTGAATTCTTCACGATTCTGCAAGATAGAGAAGTTGTTGCCGAATTCGGAAGCAACATCGCGCAGATAGTTAATCGCAGCTTCAACCTGCAGCAAAGAAGTGTTCATCGCATCAACGTCAAAAGTGGTGACATCGCCGCCGTCTGTATAGGCTTTCACGGCATCTGGATCTGTAATTTCTGTGAAACCTGCAGGAGGATTGGCAATGTCGCCCATATCGATTTTGGCTTTGAAGAAATTACCGCCAGCGTCTTCATAAACATCTCCGGCTTTAATAGATTCCGGGGAAACATCTGCATACTTGCCTAAGCTGCCGGTGCCGTCTGCCGCGGCTTCCCATGCATCGCCGGCCGCAGGAGCTGTCGGAGCCGTGTAGGTTATGTCTGCGTTTGCTTTGTAAATTTTTACATTGCCGTCCGCGTCAGTAACTTTAACAACCTGATCTTTGGTAATGCTGGCTTTAGGATCAAATTCCGTGGCGGCAGTAACGGTTTCGGTTGTCAGCCATTTACCTTCAGAAGTGTCGATGGCCATATCTTCAAAAACTGTTTTTCCCTTAACTTCCAAGAAAGAGCGATCCTTGGCGTTTTCATTAAATTTTACGGTCAGGTTGTCGCCGGTTAACAGGTTAACGCCCTTATAAGAAGAATCTTTTGCAAGAGTTTTAATCTGTTTTAAAACTTCGTCAAATTGTTTGGAGCTGGCGTCAATAGAATCCGTGTCTTTTGTATCCAAGGCCGTGTTAACCAGAGCTTTGGCTTGTGCAACAAAGTTTGTAATGCTTTCAATACCTTCGTTGGCGGCTTTAATGGTCTGGATACCCTGGCCCATGCTGTCTAACAAAGCGGACAAATCGTTTGCGCGGTTAGAAAGTGAACGGGATGTGTAGTAAGAAGACGGATTGTCAATAGCAGAGTTAACTTTCAACCCTGAAGACAGTCTTTCCTGTGTCGTATCCATTAAGCTCTGCGTTTTTTGCAAAGAGAGCAGGTTAGTGCGCATACTTGCCGTTAATTTAATATCTGACATATTTCCCCCTGTATGGTTGGTTAATTGATAAAATGTTTGGCTTTAATAATGCAAGTTTTGTGCCAAACATTTAACTTTCTGCCTTATTATCTTTTTATATAATCGATTTTTACGATTTTTTAACCAATTATTTTTGTTTTATACACAAAAAACCGAAGCTTAGGGGCTTCGGTTCTTTGTTTTTGCATGAAAAATTTGTTTTATGCAGCTTTAGAGGTCTTTTTCAAAGCAAATTCATTCATGCAGTTAATGACATAATCCAGATCTTCATTGTCCAGATAGGGTGTCATCGGAATGGAAAGGACTGTCTTTGACAGTTTTTCGCAAACAGGCAGGCTGCGGTTGTTCCACTTTGCGTAAGCCGTTTGCGTATGAACCGGCCGCGGGTAATATGTGCCGCAGGGAATGCCGTTGGATTTCAAATAAGACATTAATTCGTCGCGGTCTTCGCAGTTAATTGTGTACAGCGCATAAGCAGAGCTGCAGTTATCCAAAATTTTCTGTTTGTTGAAGTAGCTGCTGAGTTCGTTGTCATAACGGCTGGCAACTCTGTAGCGGTCTTTTAATTCCTGGTCGAAGACTTTCAGCTTTTGTAAAATAACCGCGGCTTGGAAAGTGTTCATGCGGCCGGTCATGCCAAGACGGACATTGTCATAATGGTCTTCAGGGCTCATACCGTGAACGCGGCAGGATTTTACCAGCTCATTCTCTTCGTTGGAGTTTGTAAATACGGCACCGCCGTCGCCATAACAGGCCAAGGGTTTTGTCGGATAAAAAGAGGTGGCGCTCATATCGGCAATGGAACCGGCTTTTTTGCCTTTGTAAACCGAGCCGTATGACTGGCAGGAGTCAGAAAGTACTTTCATGCCGTTGGCGTGAGCGATTTTAATGATTTCGTCATAATCGCAGGGGGAACCGAATATATCAACGGCAATAACGGCTTTAAGGTTTAATTTGCCTTCTTTCTTTACCTCGTCGATTGCGCGCTGCAAATCTTTCGGATCCATATTATAGGTGTTGGGATCGGAATCAATGAAAATCGGCGTGGCGCCAAGCAAAACAGGAGCTTCGGCAGAAGCGACGAAAGTAAATGAAGAAACAAAAACGGCATCGCCGGGCTTAACGTCCCAGGCCATCAGTGCCAAAGTCAGGGCATCTGTGCCGGAACCGCAAGTGGAACAATATTTTGTGCCGGAATAATTGGCAAGTTTTTCATCAAGTTCGCGGGTTTCCGGTCCCTGGGCATAGCCGCCGTGGTTTAAAATTGTCTTAAAAGCGTTTAAGAAATTTTCCTGACCGATAACTTTCTGAGCGGTTGCGCAGTCAAAAAGGTTAATAGGTTTTTTTGGTTGATTGGTCATATTTTCCCCCATAAATTTGTTTAACTGGAAGAGATGGTACGTTAAAACCTGCCGCATTGCAACACACAAAAAATTTCTGCTTTGTAACATATTTTTTAACTTTTGTATTTTATAAAACAAACATACTTATTTTTCATTTTGTCGATGATAAATATTGATTTACTAAATATTAATGCTATATTAAGCACAAAACAACAACAGGTGAGGAACCAGTGAATAAGCTCTTATCCTTTTTTTCGGCACTTGCTTTTTGCGGTTTGGTTTCAGGCTGCGCCCTCCATGGCAATACCGACCACAGCGTGGATACTTTTGAAGGCTATAACCGCGCGATGTTCAAATTCAATTACCAGGTAGACAAATACATTTTGCGCCCTGTTGCGGAAGGCTACCGCGCAATCACCAACCAACCGGTTCGTGAGAGCATTCGCGGCGTCCTTTCAAATGTCAGGGAGCCGTTGTCTTCATTAAATCATCTGTTGCAAGGCGACATCAAAGGGAGCGGTATCAGCCTTTCCCGTTTTGTCGTTAATACGACGCTTGGTTTAGGCGGCTTGTTTGATGTGGCTGAAGGCTGGGGGCTGAAAAAAGACACGGCGAGTTTTAACCAGACACTTGCCAAATGGTGCATTAAAGACGGGCCTTATATCGTTTTGCCGTTTATTGGGCCGGCGACAGCCAGGTCTACAGCCGGATGGCTTTTTGAAATTGCCCTTGACCCGGTTTACTGGGCAACGCAGCATAACGGAAGCTTAAAAGACCGTGCGTCAATCTCTTACGGCATTATGCAGGCGGTTACGCTTAAAGAAACGACAATGGTTGTTACAGACGATTTGGAACGCAATTCCGTCGACTATTACACAACAATGCGTTCGGCTTATTTGCAGAATCAGAAAAAGCTGAAATGCTTTAACGATACAACATCAGAAACGGACAATTATGATTTTGACTTCGGAATTGATGACGAAGACGAAGTTTATAATGATATGGAAGCCCAAGACGAATAAAACGGAGAAAACTCATGAAAAAAACAATTATGGCCGCAGCCGCTTGCTTAACCCTGCTTTTGGGCAGCAATGTCCGTGCAGAAGTAAACGCCCAGGGGGCTGAAGCCTTTGTGCACAAAGTAACGGATGAAGGCGTTGAAGACATTATTAATGCAAATATTTCCCAAAAGGAAAAAGACGCCCGTTTCGAAAAGCTTTTTAACTCCGCCCTGGATTTGGATTTCATCGGGCAATTTGTGTTGGGGCGCAACTGGAAAACGGCGACTCCGGAACAGCGCAAAGAATTTATTAAGGTTTACCGGGCGTTGAATATTAAAAGCTGGTCTCAGCGCTTTGACGAATTTAAGGGAAAAGACTTTGATTTTCACGGCACATCGCCGTCAACTTCCGCAAACCAGGTTTTTGTAAATACTTCGGTTAAAATGGATTCTGGCGAGCCGGCAAAAGTTGTTTGGCGGGTTCGTGAAAAGAACGGCCAGTTCAAAATCGTTGATATTATCATTGAGAATGTAAGCTTGGCGATTAACGCGCGCAATGAATATTCTGCCTTTATTAAAAACAATCCGGGCGGAATAAATGCATTGATTGCAGATTTGCAAGCCAAATTAAAAAATCCTGTAAAAAAATAAAATAAAAAAACCGGGTTTCCCCGGTTTTTTTATGCATATCCCAATAAACCCGGCGAGTCTCTGCCTGAACGAAAAATAGTTGCACAGGGGGCGTTTTTGTGCTATTATAATAAATACGGCAGGAGAATTTGCCGTAGGCGTAAACAACCACAGTATTGGGAGAAAGATCATGTCAAACATTACATTAACCGCAAGTATGCGTACGAACCTTTTATCTTTACAGAAGACTCAATCTTTAATGGACACCACTCAGGAAAGGTTGTCTACCGGATTGAAAGTTAACTCTGCAATTGACAATCCATCAGCTTATTACACAGCCCAGTCTTTGAATAACCGCGCAAATGACTTGTCTGCTTTATTAGACAGCATGGGGCAGGGTATTCAGACCATTAAAGCTGCCAATGAAGGTATCGAGGCGATGACTTCCTTCTTGGAACAGGCAAAAGCTGTTGCCAGCTCTGCTGCTGACGCAACCGATGTTGAAGAAATCACGGGCTACGCCAAACAATTTGACGATATTATGGCGCAAATCGAGTCATTGGCAAAAGATTCCAGCTATAAAGGAATTAACCTTTTGGCCGGAGATGACTTGACTGTAAAATTCAACGAAAAAACAGTTGATGGCGAAAAGAGTTCTATCACGATTAAAGGTAAAGACTTCTCTGAGGTAGCCAACTTAGACGACGGCCTTACAAAAGCGACAGGCGCGTGGGTTGCAGACGATGCTAAAAAAGCGGATGCAATTACAGCTTCAATCGATGCTGTTACCGGAGCGATTTCCAAACTGCGCGATACGGCTTCTGAATTTGGTAACAACTACTCTATCGTTGAAAACCGCCAGAACTTTACTGAAAACCTGATTAATGTATTGACAGAAGGCGCTGATAAACTGACCTTGGCCGATATGAATGAAGAATCTGCAAACATGCTTGCTCTGCAAACCAGACAGCAGTTGGCGATTAACTCTTTATCATTGGCCTCTCAGGCGGCTCAGTCTGTATTAAAATTGTTCTAACGGTCAAAAAAGAAAGGAAGGCGGGAGTTTCTCCCGCCTTTTTTATTCGCCATTTTAAAGTAAAGAATCAAATAAATACATAATTTTTTATCCATAAATTTGACAATTGTTGCGATTTGTGGTAATATTATAATAGCTGTTTGTGATATTATATGTGAGGTGGATGATGGTAACGAATAGAATATTTGTTGCGGCTTCTCTTTTTTCCTTTGCTTTATTTCCCTTTGCCGCAAGGGCCGATGTTCATGTTTCAACTTGGGCTGAACTGAAAGATGCTGTTGAAAACGGCGATGGTAGTATGATTTATCTTGATGGCAACATTACTGCGGATTTAAATTCCCCAATTACGACGTATGTTGCTGGCACTGTGATTGACGGACAGGGGTTCAAGCTTGTTGGTCCGGAACAAACAGGCAATACTAAGGTTAATGCTAACTTTTTTAATTTCACAACAGATTTTTCAAAAGATTTTACTGAAGAGCAAAGACTAAAAATCCAGAGCCTTAATTTTGAAAATGGTTTCGCTTTTAACAATAGAATTAGTAGTTCTTACAAATCTTCTAATGGCGGTGCCATTTATAACAGCGGTGGCATGATTGGTGATGTTATTGGAGATTTCACAAATAATTATGCGGCAGACGCTGGTAGTGCTGTTTATAATGATAGGGGGAAAATTGGAAATATTATAGGGGATTTTTCCGGTAGCGGTGTTTCTTTTATTCATAATAGATATGGCACAATAAAATCTATTAATGGAAATTTTACATGTAATATTTCTAGCAGAGCTATTGTTAATGAGAGGGGTTCGATTGGTGATATAAAGGGAAAATTTAAAAACATTTCTCACAATACAGCATCTGTTACTTCTGGAGGGGCTATTTATAATTGGGGGGATATTAAAGATATTGAAGGCTATTTTGCAGACAATTATGTTCAATCTGTGACCATATCTGTTTTTGGCGGCGCTATTTTTAATAATGAAAGTGCTACAATTGGAGACGTAAATGGAGATTTTACAAATAACTATGCTAAATCTGAAACTTCTGTGGTCTCTGGAGGGGCTATCTATAATGGTGGTAAGATAAAAAATATAAATGGAGATTACTCTAAAAACTATGCACAATCTAAAACAGAGGGCGCTTCTGGTGGGGCAATTTACAATAACATTTATAATTCAATTGGAAGTATAAAAGGAAATTTTTCTGATAATTATGCACAATCTGAGACTTCTTCTGCTGATGGTGGTGCTATTTATAACAAATGGAAAATAAAAGACATTACAGGAAATTTTTCCAATAATTATACATCTGGAGAATCAGCTCATGGTGGTGCTATTTACAGTTATAATCAAGGTATCTCTTCTTCGCATAGCATGATTGAGAAAATTGCTGGAGATTTTATAGGAAACCATGCTCAGGGGGCTAAAGGCGCTATGGGTGGGGCTGTTTACAATGTTGGTATAATTCAAGATATTCATGGAAATTTCACTAATAATTATCTTCTATCTGAAACAGGAAATGTGTTTGGAGGAGCAATTTTTAATCAAAGAATAATAAATGATATTGATGGTAATTTTCTTAAAAATTACATAAAATCTAATGGAAAAAATATTGCAGGCGGAGCAATTTTTAACTATTTTCAAGAAAATATAGGTAAAATAACAGGAAATTTTATCGAAAATTATGTGCAAACAGAAACATCATATGCCAAGGGAGGTGCAATTTGGAATCAAGGTATAATAAAAGAAATTGAAGGAGATTTTACAGGAAACTATGTGCAATCGGACGAGGGGTTTTCGTCTGGGGGAGCCATTGATAATAGAAAGAGAATAGAAAAAATAACAGGAAATTTTATAAATAATTTTGTATCTGGTAAAGAAGCTTATGGAGGAGCAATCGCCCAAAGTTCTGATAATAATATTATCGGATTAGGGGATATTATAGGAAATTTTGTAAATAACTTTGCTTCCAGTAAAGTTTTTGCTAGAGGAGGAGCAATCTACAACACACGGGGCGAAATAGAAAAAATAACAGGAACCTTTGCTAATAATTATGTTTTGGGGCAATATGCTTTAGGGGGAGCAATTTATAATGACAAGCCTGGAAAAATTAGCTTAGTTAACAGCAGTTTTTATAATAATTATGCACAAACAGGCACAACAGATATCAATAATGCTAAAGGAGGGGCAATCTGGCATACAGGAGATGGCTTAACTATTACAGCAGATAATGGCAAATCCGAGTTTAGTGGCAATAAAATTATCTATAAAGATGAAAAAGGTAGTGATATTGAAAAATCTAATGCAATACATTTAGAAACGCACTGTGTTGCAATTGACGGTAAACATCATTATAGTTATCCTACTCTAAATCTCAATTCCATCAACAATGGCTTGATAAAATTCGATGATGGGATAAGAGCTTCTGATTTAGAAGGAAGCCAAATTTTTATCACCGGCGATGCGTCTTCTCGTGTTGAATTTAATGAGCAGATTGAGAATGTAGGCTCGATTGATGTTTCGGGCACGAATGTTGATGTCAATAAAGGCGTGTTCTATCGCTCGGTTACACATGATGGCGGGGTGTTGAACATTAATTCTGCCGCCGAAGATACTGTGGTTAATAATGAGGGGCTGGTTAATATCGCTTCTGGCGCTTCCACCAAGCGCAACGCCGTTAATGACGGCGGCAAGATGATTGTCCATGCCGGCGGGCTTGCCGAAGACACCACGGTTAATTCCGGCGGTTCACTCTCCGTCGAAGCCGCGGGACGCCTCCATAATATGCTCGCCAATTCCGGCGCTATCCTCGATATGGAAAGCGGCGCCGTCTTAAGCGGCAACATCACCATCCATGCCGGCGCGCAAATGGGCGGCTCTTATGACTATAGCAAAATCTTTGAAGATGATGACAAGGATAATGGTTCCTTAACCCTCATCGGCGGATTAAACGACGCCATGCAGGAGAACTCCCTCATCACTTCAACCGAGGCTAAAAAGCTTAACCTCGCAGACGGGTTCTTCGCTCTGGGCGACGGCACACAGTCCGTCCGGGGATGGGACAGCTTAAATGTCAAAGACAATGCCACCTTAAAGGTTGAAGGGCATATGGCTTTGGCAGACGCCTCAAAGAATATTAATCTGCTTAACGGTTCCACCATGGACCTGGCCGGACATTCCCCAAGCAATTATACCATTATCGGCAGCTTGAACAATGACGGGCATGTTACCTTCAGCCATGAAGATGACGAGGCAGATGATATTACCACCATCTATGGCAACTATAAGGCTTTTGCCAATGCGGAATTAACCATAGATGTCAACCCGGCTGCCAATCTGGCAGATAAGCTTGTTATCGAAGGCGATGTTGAGGGCAGCACGAAGGTTGTGCTTAATGCCTTAACGGAAGATAAGCCAAGCAGCAAGATAGTGTTTGTGGAAGCGCCGAATGACAATCTGGATACGGGAGCGTATTTTGACATCTATCGCGTTATGGGCAATCCGTATAAATGGAACAGCCTCTATGAGGATAACAAATGGTATGTCGGAACGGATGACCTGATTGCGGACGGAAGCGAGAGCGGTTACGGGGATAAGGAAGACAAGGGAGACCTGGCAGACGAGACACAGGGAGATGCGGTTCTGCCGCCGAACTTCCCGGCTGTTCCGGATTTGGACGCGGATAAGAAGCAAGATGCCAACAAAGGAACAAAACCGAGCGTTGTTGCAGAGGTAATCGCCTATGGCGGATTGGCGAATGCGGGAATAGAACAAACGAGAACATTATTTGCGAACGTAAGGAACAATATAAGCGGAGACAAGGTTTATAACACGGTATGCGGGGGAAGCTATGCCTGCGGTTATGACAATGAGGCATTGAAACGCGTTTGGGCGAGCCCGGTATACAGTACCAGCAAAGTAAAGGCACCGTATAAGTATGATGCGGATATTACGGGGTTAGATGCCGGGTTTGATATCCAGAGCGATGTTTATAACAGATTAGGTGTGTTTGCGTCTTACCGGAAGGGAGAATACGACTTTAAGGGGGACAGCGATTACTTTGTCTCGAAGACGGGAAGCGAGATAGACATAGACAGTTATCTGGGCGGTTTATATTACAGATATGACCGAGGGATGGGTCATGTAACGGCGATGGTATACGGCGGTATAGAAGAAGCGGATATCAAGACGGATGATGGCGTGTCCGCAAAGACAGACGGTTATGTTTATGGAGCGGCGGTTGAAGTCGGCAGAGGCTATGCAATCACTAAAGACACTATCTTAGAGCCAGGTGTTGCGGTAAGTTATACGGGATTAAAGTATGATGATATCCATGACAGATATGGAAAGAGTGCGAAGTATGACGATGTATCGAATCTGGAAGCGGAGTTATACTTAAAAGCGGAAAAGAACATCAAGCTTGATAACGGGATAGGCAAGTTATACCTGAAGCCGGCAATTGTCCATAACATGGGAGAAGGCAAGGTTGCAATCACTGGTCTTGATACGGTAGACAGCCTCAAAGATATGACTTATGTCCGGATAGAGGCCGGTGGCAGCATGGAACTTACCAATGGCTGGTCGTTATATGCGATGATTGCCCAAGCTTTTGGAAAAGATTATCAGGCAACGTCTGTTAATTTGGGGATTGGCTATTACTGGTAAAAGTTTTCTTCTCTTCATAACTTGGAGTTTTTTATTGATAAAACCTTTCATCCTTCCTATATTCTTTAGTAGGATTAAGGAGATTTTTTATGTTTTTTTCCAAGTTTGAACGCTTGGCTGCCAGGCGCTATCTGCATGCTAAGAGGAAAGAAGGCTTTATTTCTGTTATTACCGGATTTGCATTTACCGGAATTGCTCTTGGCGTAGCGACGCTAATTATCGTTATGTCTGTTATGAACGGTTTTCGTGCGGAGCTTTTAGGGCGCATTTTGGGAATCAACGGACATATAGGAATTCAGGCGCCGCCGAACCAGCCGTTTAACAATTATCGGCAGGCCGTTGCGGAAATGGAAAAATTTAATCATGTGAAAATTGTTTTGCCGCTTATTGAAAAACAGCTGCTGGCGAGTTCGGGGCGTTCTTCCGAAGGCGTTATGCTGAGAGGAATTTCAGCCGCTGATTTACAAAAAAAAGAAATATTGAGAGATGCTGTCAATTCGGTTGATTTGGCAGATTTTGAGGGCGATAATATTTTGGTGGGTTCCCGCTTGGCTCAAAAGATGGGGCTGCGCGTGGGGGATGAATTGACTTTGATTTCCCCTAACGGAAAAATTACGGCATTTGGAACGGTGCCCAGAATGAAAACTTATCAGGTTATCGGCACTTTTGAAGTCGGTATGTTTGAATATGATGCCAACTATATTTTTATGCCGCTGGAAGCTGCGCAGAAATTCTTTTCTATGCCGGATGCCGTAAGCCAGATAGATATCACGCTTGATGATGAAAAAGTTCTGTTGCCGGCGAAAAGTGCCATAAGCGAGAGTATTGGCGGAGCAGGGTATGTCTATGACTGGAAACAAACGAATGCGGCATTTTTTAATGCGGTTGATGTTGAGCGCAATGTGATGTTTTTGATTTTGACCCTGATTATTTTGGTGGCGGCATTTAATATTATTACCGGGTTGATTATGCTGGTAAAAGACAAGGGGCGGGATATTGCTGTGCTGCGCACCATGGGAGCAACAAAAGGGATGATTATGCGCATTTTCTTCCTGGATGGCGCATTTATTGGTGTTGTCGGAACGTTTATCGGCGTTGTTCTTGGCGTGTTGTTCTGCTTTAATATTGAAAATATCCGCCAGTTGCTGCAAAAAATGGCAGGGCGGGATTTGTTTTCGGCAGAAATTTATTTTCTGTCGCAGCTGCCGGCAAAGGTTGAAGTAACGGAAGTGGCTGTGGTGGCTGGTATGTCTTTGCTTTTATGTTTTTTGGCGACATTATATCCGGCTTATCGTGCCGCGCGTTTTGATCCGGTGGAGGCTTTGCGTTATGAATAAAGTTATGAAACCGACCCTGGAATTGAAAAAAGTCAGTAAAACCTTTGTTCAGGGGTCGCAGAAACTTGAAGTTTTGCAAGGAGTTGACTTAGAAATCAACCAGGGCGAAATTGTTGCTTTGGTGGGGCCGTCAGGATCTGGAAAATCTACTCTTTTGCAAATTGCCGGCTTATTGGAACAGCCCGGAAAAGGCGAGGTTTTGCTGGACGGACAAAAATGCGGCAAACTTGGCGATGGTTTAAGGACGGCGCTGCGCCGGGATTATCTAGGCTTTGTTTACCAATACCATAATCTGCTTGCTGATTTTGATGCTTTGGAAAATGTTATGCTGCCTCAATTGATTGCCAATGTTCATCCGCGTGATGCCAGAGAAAAAGCGCAATGGCTTTTGAACAGGCTTGGCTTGTCTAAAAGGCTGAAACATCGTCCGGCGGAGCTTTCCGGCGGCGAGCAGCAGCGTGTGGCAATTGCCCGGGCTTTGGCGAATACGCCGAAATTGCTCCTTGCTGACGAACCGACAGGGAATCTTGACCCGAAAACGTCGGAAAGCGTTTTTGCAGAGTTGCTCTCTTTAGTCCGCGAGACAGGATTGTCTGCGCTTATTGCCACCCACAATATGGAATTGGCTGACCGTATGGACCGCACGGTGCGTTTGGAAAACGGCAAATTGGTCGATATGCGCGCGTCCCAGTTCATTTCTTCTGAAACAAAGAATTTTTATTAAGCGTGGCCGTAAACAGAATATTTACAATGAAGCGGTCGGTTTTGCCAGAATCATGAATAATGCCGGCAAAAGCAAATCAAAATAAGGGGATTAAACGCTAAAAAAGTTCTTGCAATTTAGGGAAGGGTGGTGTATAAACCCTCCGTTATGAGTGGTTCGGGCGAATTGGCATGCCTGACGACTCGTTAAAATCCAAGTAATTTTGTTTGAAAGGGATTAAAATGCCTAAAATGAAAACCAAGAGTTCCGTAAAAAAACGCATCAGCGCTACCGGAACTGGCAAATTAAAGAGAAATTTTGCTAAAAAGAGACACTGCCTCTTCTGCAAAACCCAGAAAATGAAAAGACAAGCACGTGGTACGACTTTGCTTTCTGCATCCGATACCAAGATTGTTAAACAATTTTTACCATATTTGTAGGGAGAAGATAGATGTCTCGTATTAAAAGAGGAACAACGGCTCATGCCCGCCACAAGAAAATTTTGGGTATGGCTAAAGGCTATCGCGGCCGTTCTAAAAATGTATTCAGAGTTGCTGTTGAAAAAGTTGAAAAAGCTTTACAATATGCTTATCGCGACAGACGCGCCAAGAAGAGAAGCTTCCGTGCTTTGTGGATTCAGAGAATTAATGCTGCCGTCCGCATGCATGATATGACTTACTCCCGATTTATGAGCGGGCTCACCAAGGCTGGTATTGAGCTTGATCGTAAAGTTTTGGCCGATATCGCCTTAAAAGAGCCCCAAGCTTTTGCTAAGTTGGTAGATTCTGCCAAGTCGGCTCTTTCTAAGTAAGAATAACAAAGTCAGAAAAAATCTAAGAGAGTCGCTCCAGGTGGAGGGGCTCTCTTGTCTTTTAAAACCTTTTGAGGTGTTTATATGGAAAATATTGAGGAATTAAAGCAAAATCTGGTCGCTGAAATTATGGCTGCCGCAGATGTGAAGCAGCTTGAAGATATCCGTATTGCCGTTTTGGGCAAAAAAGGGCGGATTACCGAAATGATGAAGAATCTGGGAAGCCTTTCGGTTGAGGAAAAGAAAGAAATGGGCAAGGGCCTGAATATCCTTAAATCTGAAGTGGAAAATGCTTTGAACGTGCAAAAAGACCGGCTCGCAGAGCAAGAGCTTAATGCTCGCTTAAGCAATGAAAAAATTGATGTAACTTTGCCTGGGCGCCCTGAAGTGCAGGGGCGTATCCATCCGGTTTCGCAAATTTATGAGGAAGTTGTTGCCATTTTTGGCCAGATGGGGTTTGAAGTTGCAGAAGGACCGGATATTGAAGACCAGTTTCATAATTTTAATGCCCTTAATATGCCGGCAAACCACCCGGCCCGGCAAATGCAGGATACCTTTTACATCCCTAATCCCGAAAGTTCGGATTTTGATGACAGTTTTGTGGTGCGCACCCATACTTCTCCCGTGCAAATCCGCACGATGGAAAAGAAACAGCCGCCTATTAGAATTATTGCGCCGGGGCGCACATACCGTTCGGATTATGATGCGACGCATACGCCAATGTTTCATCAGGTGGAAGGCCTGGTTATTGATAAGACAACGACAATGGCGAACCTTAAAGGCTGTTTGTATGATTTTGTAAAAGCATTTTTTGAGCTTGATGAGATTCCCGTGCGTTACCGCCCGTCTTATTTTCCGTTTACGGAGCCTTCTGCGGAAATGGATATCGGCTGCCTGAAAACTAAAACGGAGCTGAAAATCGGCGCTGGAAACGATTGGCTTGAAATTTTGGGCTGCGGCATGGTGCATCCGAATGTTTTGCGCGCCGGCGGCATTGATCCGGACGAATATCAGGGATTTGCTTTTGGCGTGGGAATTGACCGCCTGGCAATGCTGAAATATGGCATTCCGGATTTGCGTACATTTTTTGAATCTGATGTGCGTTGGTTAAAACATTATGGATTTAATCCTTTGGATATGGCCTCAATGACAGGCGGTTTGAGCAATAATGGAGGAGCAGCAAGATGAAATTTACACTCTCATGGCTAAAAGAGCATTTGGATACGGATGCCGGTGTGGAAGAAATTGCAGACGCTTTAACAAAAATCGGTTTGGAGGTTGAGGAAGTTTTTAACCCTGCCAATAACTTAAAAGGTTTTGTTACAGCAAAAGTTGAAACTTATGAAAGACATCCAGACTCTGACCATTTGGGGCTTTTGTGCGTCAATACAGGCAAAGAGAAGCTGCAGGTTGTTTGCGGTGCGCCAAATTGCCGCCAGGGTTTGGTTGGCGTTTTTGCGCCGGTCGGAACGCTCATTCCTTGTTATAATGAGGTTTTAAAAGTTGGTAAAATCCGCGGTGTGGAAAGCTTTGGCATGATGTGTTCTGAAAAAGAGCTGGGCATTGGCGAAGACCATACCGGAATTATCGAATTGCCGGAAAACACGGAAATTGGCTTGCCTGCGGCGGATGTTTTGGCAATAGATCCGGTTATTGAAATTTCTATTACGCCGAACCGGGCAGAGTGTCTTGGTGTGCGCGGTGTGGCCAGGGATTTGGCTGCTGCCGGCATGGGGCGTTTAAAGCCTTTGAAGATTTCACGTCCAAACAGCAGCTTCAAGAGCCCGATTAAGGTTAAGATTGAAGATTTTAACAGCTGCCCCGTTTATGCCGGACGCTATATCCGCAATGTAAACAATCAGGCGGAAACGCCGAAATGGATGAAGGACCGTTTGGCTGCGATTGGCTTGCGTTCTATTTCTCCGCTGGTGGATATTACAAATTATATCAACTTTGATATGGCTCGTCCGCTGCACGTTTTTGATGCGGACAGGCTGAATGGCGATATTTGCGTGCGGATGGCAAAAGATGGTGAAAAATTTACATCTTTGGAAGGCAAGGATTATGTTTTGGACAACCAGTCCCTCGGTATTTGCGATGAGGATGGCATTCAGTGCCTCGGCGGTATTATGGGCGGTACGGAAAAAGGCTGTTTTCCGGAAACAAAAAATGTTTTTGTAGAATGCGCTTTGTTTAAACCGGAATGTATTGCCCGGACGGGACGCAAGTTCCAGATTGATTCGGATTCACGCTATCGTTATGAGCGTTGGGTCGATCCGCGTTCTAATGTTTTGGGTGCAGATTACGCGGCAAATCTGATTTTGGAAATTTGCGGCGGCGAAGCATCTGATTTGGAAATTGCCGGAACAGAAGATGATTTCAAACCAGCTAAGGCTTCTATCCGTCCTGAAAGGGTTAAACAGCTTATCGGCATTGAGGTGAGCAAGGAACAGATTGTTGATATTCTGACAAAGCTTGGTTTTGAAACATCAGTTGAAGGCGATAAGATTAATGCCGTTTCTCCGAGCTGGAGAGGCGATATAGAAGGCGAGCATGACTTGGTTGAAGAAGTTGTGCGTATGATTGGCCTGGATAATATTCCTGCGGTTTCTTTGCCTCATGACAAGTTTCCCAAGCAGACATTGTCTCCGGCGCAGCGCCGCAATGTAACGGTTAAGCATGAATTGGCCAGCCGCGGGATGTTTGAAACCGTAACATGGAGTTTTACTGATTCAAAATTGGCTGAGCTGTTCCGCAAGGGCAAAGATGCCGTTAAATTGTATAATCCGATTACGGCGGAATTAGATGAAATGCGCCCTTCCGTTTTGCCTAATTTGCTGCTTGGCGTTAAAAACAATGCAGCTAAAGGGCAGGGGAATGTTTCTTTATTTGAAGTCGGTCCGGAATTCTACGGATGCAGGCCGGGTGAACAGGTTATGGTTGCTGCCGGCGTCCGCTATGGCATGACGGCTAAAAAAAGCTGGCTTGGCGACATCCGCCCCTTTGACGTGTTTGATGTTAAGGCTGATGCTTTAGCTGCGATTGCTGCGGCAAACGGCCCTTGGGAAAATGCGCAAATCAGTTTTGACGCGCCTTCTTATTACCATCCGGGACGCAGTGGCGTTTTGCGCTTAGGACGCAATGCCATCGCCTATTTTGGCGAATTGCATCCGGCTGTGTTGAAAAAGTTTGGCTTAAAACAGCGTGCCCAGGCTTTTGAGGTGATTTTGGGCAATATTCCCGAACCGCGCCAGGCTCAGGATAAAGCGAAGAAAAAGATTGCCCTTTCTTCTTTGCAGCCGGTTGACAAGGATATGGCCTTTGTTATGGATAAAAAAGTTTTGGCAACAGATGTTTTGGCTGCGGCAAGAACAGCTGACCGCGAGTTTATTACGGATGTCCGTATTTTTGACGTCTATGAAGGCGATAACCTGCCGGAAGATAAAAAGTCTTTGGCACTCAGCGTTATTTTCCAGCCGAAAGAGAATACGTTTACGGATAAAGATATTGAAACTTTAATGAATAAAGTAATTGAGAATGTTCGTAAAAAAACCGGCGGAATTATCCGGGATGCATAAAATAAGGGAGGCTTTAAGCCTCCTTTGTTTTTGATATTTTTTCCAAAGCGAGTTGATTGACATGCATGGCAATTTTTTTAAGGCTGTTGTTGTTTAATGTGCCGTTAACGGCCATGCGGATAATTGTTTGAAAAGCCGCAAAATTCGGCGACCGGTTGTTTTTTGCTGTTACATTTTGCCAGCGGTGCCCGTTTCTATCGTTAATTTCTTTTGATATCTTGTTATGGTGCGAATCATAAATGACGGGGGCGGCGGGAAGCTCTAATGCCAAAATGCCGTCTTTGCCGTTATGGGGCGTGAATTTTGCCTTGCCGATGTCTTGGCCGGTTAGATGCACTTTTTCATATATTTCCGGAAAATTGCAACGGACTGTCGCCTCCGGATTGTTTTCATCTTTAGAATTGCATAAAATGGCGGTTTGGTGGTAATCCGGATTTTGTTCCAAAGGCATAAAGGCATAGCTGATGAAATTTATATTTTTTAATGCAGCTGCGGTTTCTTCCGGCGTATAAAGCTGTTGCGCCAATGATTTGAATGCTTTTAAGCAGCGGTGGGCGTTGGCGGCTCCGGCGCAATAGCCGAGAATAACCATGTTTTTCATGTTTTCAGAAAATTTTTCCGGAGAATGGGGCTTGCCGCCGGTTATTTTGCCGTCTTCATCAAAGGACAGGTTTTTACCCAGAAACTGGTGCCAGTATTTTTCAACGTAAATTAAATCGGCTTCGTTATATAGTTCCGGACTGTTTATGGTTCCGAGCATTTCCGGAACGGCAATCTCTTCGGGGTAGGCGGTGGGAAAGCAAGTGTTATAAATTTGCATGTTTTCCTGTTTAAGAACCGGGCTTTCCAGCAAGTCTTTCAAATAATGGCGCAGATTTTTTTCTGCATTTTGAGGGTTATTTTCATCATCCCGGCTGACGCCGAAAACGAAAATGTTTTTTTGCCGGGGCGAAGCCTCTTGTGCGGGGATGAGCGCTGTGCCTTTTTGTTGAAAGGCGCTGTAGTCATATATTGTGCTATATTTGGGAAATGTTTTTGCAAGCAGGCCGCCGATATTATCGAAAAGGGCGATTATTTCCGGAGATATGCTGTCTTTCGATTTTATGTTGGGAATATAGCGGCTCCCTGCAATCATTATTGCGCGCAAGCTTAGTGCAAAGTTTTTAAGCTTTTTGATATCCGCCGGATGATGTTTCTCATTGATGTGGAGCGGCTTCTCTCCTGCCGGGGCAGCCTTTTCAAAAAAGCTGTTTAAATGTTTTGCCAGGGTGAAAAGGAATTTGTTTTCCTGTGGCGAAGAGGGCACTGTTTCCGGTTGTTCTGGGAAATTGTGCATGAATACCTGATAAAAAAGCGAGGCAAAAGGATTTCTTTCCATAATATGCTCCATATTGTTATGCATATTATTGTAACCTTTTTAAGCTTTTTTGTCTATAGAATTATTCAGCGGTTATTTCAGAGATTTTTGTTGTGATGGAGATGGCGTCAAAATCAGGTGCCGGATTTTCCTGCAAGCCGTTTTTGATTTTATTTTCAACATCTTTTATAATCAATTCGCCGCTGTCGTCTTTCATTGTTAAAGCATGGCGCCACTGAAAACGGGCTTCGTTTTGCCGGTTTACAAACCAATAGGCATCGCCTAAATGCTCGCTGATTAGCGCGTTTGCGGGTTCAAGGTCTGCGGCTTTTTCAAGATAAGACACGGCATTGTCATAGTACCCCAGGCGGTATAATGCCCAGCCTAGACTATCTGTAACATGTCCGTCATTGGGAGCCTGATTATAAGCGTCAACAATCATGGAAAACGCGGTTTCAATGTTTTTTCCCTGTTTTATCCAGCTGTAGCCGAGATAGTTTAAGACCAGGTAATTATTTCCGCTGAGCTTGAGGGCTGTCTTAAAGCTTTTCTCGGCTTTGTCCCATTCGCTGTTTCTTTCATAAGAAATGCCCAAGGCATAAAACAGCACCCAATGCATTTTTTCAATTTTAGGAAGTTTGGAAATGGCTGTTTCATAATATTTTATTGCTTCTTTCTGATTGTCTTTTATGCGCAGGACATCCCCCAAGTTAAGGTATACCTTGTAGTCGTTGACATTGTTGTCGATAATCAGCGTTTTTAATAGGATTTCTGCTGCGTTATAATCTTCCATGATAATGTAATTATTGGCGCGTTTGAGCTGGATTGTGTTGTAAATGGGGGAAGACTTGTCAATTTTGTTGTAAACGTCATTGGCTTCTTTATACATTTCCCGCGTTTCCATAATGTCTGCCAACAGCAGCAACGCCAGGTCGTTTTTGGGGTTGGCATAAAGGCTCATGGCGGTATACATATGCGCCATTTCCAAAGTGTTGTTATTTTGGCGGTATAAAGTGGCGATTGCGTAGAGGGCATCCGAAAGCCCGATGCTTGCGCTGTTAATAATCGGTGCGGCGCTTTCTTTTCCTTTAACCGCGGCAATCTGCTTGGAAAGCGGGTTAAGGATGATTAGCAGCTGGTTGTTTGCACGGTATTTTTGGACAAGCTGCAATGCTTTTGCCTGCTGCCCCTGACGGAGATAAAAATTACAAATGATTTCAAGCGTCCTGAGCGACATTTCCATGTTTTCGTTATTGAGGATTGTCTCATAATTTTCCGCAGCGGCCTTTGAATCTCCGAGATAGTCGTTTATCATGCCGGCATGCAGGTAGTATAACGAATTAAACAGTTTTTCCTTCTTTAAGGGGGCTAAAGCCTTAATTGCCTGGGCAGCATCTTGTTTTCCGGCATAGGCCCAGGCATTCAGCAGAGGCGTGATGAGCAGCGGATAAATTTCGCCTTTCATTTTTGAGGAATATTTTAAGGCCTCGTCATATTTGCCATTATGAATATTGCTTACGGCAAGGGGAACATATACAAAAGGGTTCTTTTCGCCATTTTGGATGGACAGCTTGGCATAGCGGGCAGCTTCGTCCAGGCGTTCCTGCATTGTCAGCATCAGAAAAACCTGCTGCAGAAGCTGCGGGTTGTCAGGATTTTTTTCCAGAATCTGCATATAATAATTGGAAGCATTGTTAAAATCGTGCCGCAGGTGAGCAACACGCCCGGCAACATAGGCGCCATAGGAATCTTTGCCGGAAGGCGCGGCAGGTTTCGGCTGTTCGGGCATATTTGTGTGCGACTCGCCCATGCCGCCGTTGTTGGAGCAGGAAGTAAAAAATGCAAGACCTACCATAAATAAGCTGATGAATCCTATTTTTGCCATTAGTGTATTACCTTGTTTGCCTATAACCCTCTTATACTATATCTTTTTTTATCAGTTACAATATTTTTAATGCAAATATTCATAGATTGTGCAAATTTATGGCGATAAGACGGCAGTTGTGCTTGCAGAACATTTTTTATTTGATTAATTTATCAATATGATTGAAAACAGACGTGAAATTTTGGAATGGTACCTATGCGCCGGCGTGGATGAATGCTGCGATGAGGTTCCTTTTGCTTTGCAGTCTTCGCAAAAGCAGAGCGAGCCTTCTGTCCGCCCGGCCGGCCAGGCTTCCGCTGCAGTTGCGGCAGCCCGCCCTGCAACGACAGACCTGGCGCAGGCCAGCCTTGACGCGCGCAAAAGCGCCAGGGAGTTATGTTCCAAGGCGGCGTCTCTGGAAGAATTAAAAAAACTGGTGGAAGATTTTGACGGCTGCGCCCTTAAGTTAACGGCGATGCATACCGTGTTTGGCGATGGTTCGCCGAATGCGCGGATTGTTTTTATCGGCGAAGCGCCCGGCGCTGACGAAGACCGGCAGGGCAGGCCTTTTGTCGGCAGAAGCGGGCATTTGTTGGATAAAATGCTGGCCGCAAGCGGTCTAAAACGCGAAGAATGCTATATTACCAATATACTTCCCTGGCGCCCGCCGGGGCACCGCACGCCTCTGGATTCAGAAATTGCAGTCTGCCTGCCTTTTTTGCAAAGGCAAATTGAACTGATAAAACCCGATTTTCTGTTTCTGCTGGGCGGCAGCGCTGCGAATGCCGTGCTGGATTGTGCAGAGTCTATCTCGCGCCTGCGCGGGCACTGGCTCGATTATAAGACATCCGACGGAAAAAGCATTCAGGCCCTGGCAAGTTTCCACCCGGCTTATCTGCTCAGAAATTCCGGACAGAAGGCTAAAGCTTGGGCAGATATGCTGCGATTAAAAAAGCAGTTGTAAATTTGTTATGAAAAACTTTATAATTTGTTGGCAAATTAAAACAAATGAGATTACAATGGTGATAATTGTTGATTTGGAAAGGATAACAAAATGCTGAAAAAGAACGGTTTTATTTTTGCTGCGGCCATGCTTTTGGGCGGAAGCTTTAACGCTTTTGCCGAAGAATCAGCCCAGGTGTTATTTAAACTTCACAATGTTACGCCGGTTACAAACAGCAGCGGCCTTATTCAGGGATGTGAATTTTCAGCAACTTTTTATAACCGTACCGGCAGCGATATTTCTAATGCGTCGGTAGATTTGTCTTGGCAGGATGATGTTGTTAACAATGCGATTAAAAATGAGCAGGCACAAGAACAAAAAACATCTTCAACCCGCCGCCGTGCTACAGCCAGGGCAAGCACAGCCAGCCTTGATACGGGAAAACTTTTTGTAAAAATTAATTTGCCGCCGTTGAAAAATGACAGGCAGATAACCCTTAAGAATAAAGTTAATACGGATAAATGCTATCTGCTTTTGGGCGATGTGGATATCAATATTGCAAGCTGTTCTTTTGACGGAAAGAACGACAAGGCTTGCGCGAATATGTTCCATTACGTAACATCAAGCGACCAGCAGTATTATGTTGACTTTAAAGATGTTTCCATCGAAGAGGAACAAACACAGGAAAAATCCCAGCAGGAAAAGATTAATGCGGAGATTGACGCCGCTTACAAAAAGACCATTGAGAATCTTCAGAGCGTTTCTTCTTCCCTGCTTGCAAAATAGGATTGCGGCATGATGAAGAAAATTCAAGCTATTGTTGTTTTATTTGCCTTACTCGGGATATCCGGCACTGTTCAAGCACAAAGGCTTGGCGGCGCGGTTCCTTCCGCGCAGCCGCAGATTTTGAAAAACGAAGCCGCACGGCAAGCTCCTAAAAGCGCTTTTCCGGATATTCAAATGAAACAGGTTCCGTCTCCCGAGGCTGCAAAACCTCAAGCCGCAGAAACGGAAGAGGCTGCCGCTGCTGACGATAACGTAAAAACAAATGCGCCTGAAGAAGTTTTCCTGCCCAAAGAAGAGGAAGAGGCTCTGCGCCCGACCAAGGACGGTTCAATAAGGGGGCGGACGTCTGTGCGCCCGTTGCTGCCGTTAAATGATGATGGTTCAGAGCAACAGTTTATTTTGATGTATATGGAAAACTTTGTGATGGACTCTCCTTTGGGGGGCGCGCCGACATGTTCCATGCGTTTTGTCGTGCTGACGAACCTGGATCAGAAAGTTTCCCAGTTTGCCGTGAAATTGGTTTGGCCTTCTATCTCAACGACATTGTCATTTATTGATATTATGCCGAATTCTCGCACTTTTTATGACTATACGCTTTTTGGCGAGGGGTGCTATTCAATGGATAAAATCCCCAATATCGTGGTTAACCGCTGCCGGATAAAAAGGATGACCTCCAAACAATGTGCCGCTAAAATTAAATGGCTGAAAGACGCAAAATAATGCCGGCTTTTTTCCGGAAGGCGATTGTTGGGCTTTTGCTTCTTCTGCCGATGGCTGTTGCCGCGGAAGAAATTGAGGTTTTGAGCCCGTCTGCCTATCGCCAGGTGTTGCAGGCGATGGATGTCAGCGGCGATGATGTTGATACCTACAAGGCTATTTTTAAAGCATTAGCCAATGAAAATTTCAAAAAAGCAGATGCCTTGGCCGAAAAGCTGGACAACCCTGTTTTAATGGGGCATGTGCTGGCGGAAAAATACCTGTCTAAGAAATACAGCAGCTCCTATCTGGAATTGCAGGACTGGCTGGAAAAATATTCAGACCATCCGCAGGCAAAAAGGATTTACAGCCTGGCTTTGAAAAAAGGGACTTCCATTGGCTTGGCAGAACCAAAGTCCGGAAATAATGAGGCAAAATATGCGGGGTATAAAAAACAAGGGAAACAAAATTATAACTTTGTTGTGAAAAACCTTAAGAATTTCCAAAAATATATTAACCGGGGAAAGACGCTGCGTGCCAGATTGATTTTGGAAAACAAGACATTTAAAAAGCTGGCTTCAAAGCAGGATTATGATGCTATGTCTGCGCAGTTGGCATTTAAGTATTTTCTGGACAATTATGACAAGCTTGCATTTACATGGGCTTCTGCGGCGTCCAAGCGCAGCGGCAATGCAACGGCTTCATGGGTTGCGGGGTTGTCCTCTTGGCGGATGAAGCAATATAAAAACGCCGCTTATTATTTTTCCAGGCTCGGGGATTCCGGGAATAGCGACGAATGGTTGGTTTCGGCAGGAAATTATTGGGCTTATCGCGCTTATAAAAAACTTAATATGAATTTAAAAGCCCAGCAGCGGTTAGAGCAAGCCGCCAATTACCGCCGGACGTTTTACGGGATGTTGGCGGAATATCAGCTGGGCGGACGCCTGGAGGGGAATTGGACAGCGCTTTCTTACCTGAACGATTTTAATACAGACGAATATATGGATGAGTTGTTGCAGAGCCCATCTATCCGGCGGGCGCTGGTTTTGATAAAAGCCCAGATGCCGGAGCTTGCGGAAGCCGAATTTAAATATGATTTTGAAAATATGACGGACAGTCAGAAAGAGGCGGGGCTTTATATTGCGGCACAATTTAAAATGCATTCGCTTGCAATTATGATTTCCAATAAGCTCAAAGATGAGCAGCGGCAGATTTTTTATGACCCTGTTGCTTATCCTGTTCCCAAATGGCAGCCGCAAAGCGGCTGGTTGGAAGACCGGGCTCTGCTGTTGGCTCTGGCGCGCCAGGAATCTTCTTTCAGCCCCAAGGCAAAAAGCGCTGCAGGCGCATGCGGCTTGATGCAGTTATTGCCTTCGACGGCGGCGCATATTTCCAAAAATAAAAGTTTGAGAAAAAATTATAAAAAATTGGAAGTGGCGGAATATAATCTGGAGTTGGGGCAGCAATATGTTTCTTACCTGCTGGACAAGCCCTTTATCAACGGCAATCTGTTTTATATGATGACGGCTTATAATGCGGGTCCCGGAAATCTTTATAAATGGCTCAAAACGATTAATGACGGCGGAGACCCTTTGATGTTTATTGAGGCTGTGCCGGCCAGGGAAACCAGAATTTATATTGAGCGCGTAACGGCGAATTATTGGATGTATAATTCCCGCTTTAACCAGGATAATTACACGCTGGAAGAGGTTGCAAAAGGCGAATTTCCGATATTGCGCCGGAATAAGGGCTTGTTTTAAGCCTTATTTTATGGTATACTAAAGCTGTTACTGAGTTATTTATGCTTATTCTATTCAATTATTCTGTTGATATGGAAAGGCATTCTTTTTTTAATTACTAAAAATTTTTAAATATGGATACTGTACTTTCTATATTATATTGGTTTGCTTTCTGGCCCTATGAATTGTTTGATTTCATTTTCGGAGCACCTTCGTCGCTTTTTGGCTGGCTGATTATCGTTTTGTTTCAAGGCGGTTGGTTAGTTATCCTATTGCTGGCAGCTTATGGCGCTTATAGTAAATGGACAGAATAAAACCAATAAAAGTAAAAACCCCTGGGAAAAATGTTTCATTTTTTTCAGGGGTTTTTCTTGAAATACCGCCTTTTGATTATATATCCCAATGAGAAGTTTGACTAAAAGAGGATATGTGTCATGGAAATCTATTTGTTTTTAGCTTTTGTTCTTGTTTATATTTTAATGGAATTCTTTGTCAGCAAAAACGTGCAGCATAAAATCTGGACGCTGGCTTTTATTATTGCCTTTATCGTAACGGCAATTTCTATTGCCTTCCTGAGGGTAACCAGCCAGGATGTGATGATGGCAGCCAATGAATTGAACTGGTATTACCTCTTGTATTTGTTTGGTTCTATGGCGGTGGTGCTTGGGCTGATTAACCTGTGGATGTATCGCAAGCCGCTGTGGCAGATGTTTTTTGATGATGAACAGGGCGAAGACAAAGAGTAAGTCTTGATTCTGATTGGCAATCTGTTATAACATGCCTTATCTGGAAAGGATAAGGCATGATTAGGTTAAGCAATATAAAATTTTCTATCGAAACCCCGTTGCAAGAAGTGATGGTTTTTGCACAAAGCCTTTTAGGAACCGGCCTGGGCGAGTGGCGGCTGGCGAAAAGGGCTGTCGATGCACGTTCCAAACAGGTTTGTTTTGTATATACAATAGATGTGGCGGGATTGCCGGATGAAGAATTGCTGCTGAAAAAATGCAGCTATCCTTATGCAGAAATTATTAAAGAGGAGGTTTGGAAGCCTCTTCCATGTCCGCCGGCAGGTTCGGCACGCCCGGTCGTGGTCGGCAGCGGCCCGGCGGGAATGTTTGCGGCGCTTGCTTTGGCGGAAGCGGGATATTGCCCTATTGTGCTCGAAAGGGGAGCGGAAATTTCCAAGCGGCAAAAGGAAGTTGAAAAATTCTGGGCAGGCGGCGCTTTTAATCCGAAAACCAATGTTCAATTTGGCGAAGGCGGCGCCGGAACTTTTTCCGATGGCAAATTAATGACCGGAATTAAAAAAGATGCCTATACGGCAAAGGTTATGCACGAATTGGCCGCTGCCGGCGCGCCTGAAGAGATTTTGTATCTGGCAAAACCGCATGTCGGGACGGATAAACTTGCGATTGTTGTTAAAAATATTCGTAAAAAGATAGAGGCATTGGGCGGCACATACCGTTTTGAACACCAAATGACGGATCTGATTGTTCAAGACGGGCGGCTGAAGGGGCTTATGGTTTGCGATGAGAACGGCAAAATTTATGAATTGCTGACGGATAAGGCCTTTCTTGCTTTGGGGCACAGTGCGCGGGACAGCTTTGAAATGCTTTATCGGAATAAGGTTCAGATGGAAGCAAAAGCTTTTGCCGCAGGTGTTCGTATTGAACATCCGCAGCGTTTGATTAATCAAATTCAATATCATAATCCGGCTTCTTATCCGCAGTTGGGAGCTGCCGATTATAAGGTTGCGACCCATTTGGCGGATGGGCGCGGCGTGTACAGCTTTTGCATGTGCCCGGGCGGCGTGGTCGTGGCGGCGGCCTCTGAATCGGGGCAGGTGGTTACCAATGGCATGAGCTATTATGCACGAGATAAAGCCAATGCTAATGCGGCATTGCTTGTGGGGCTGTCTCCTGCGGATTTTGAAGGGGAAAATCCTTTGCGGGGAATGTATTGGCAGAAGAATTTGGAGGCTAAGGCTTTTCAGGCCGGCGGCGGAAATTATTATGCGCCGGCGCAAAGGCTTGAAGATTTTCTGTCCGGAAAAGAAAGCCAGGGGCTGGGGGATGTGTGCCCAAGCTATCAGCCCGGCGTTTCTTTTGGCTCGCTGGATGATGTTTTGCCGGCATTTATGTGCCGAGCCCTGCGGCAGGGAATTTTGGAAATTGATAAAAAATTCAGAGGATTTGCTTTTGCCGATGCTGTTTTGACAGGCGTAGAAACACGTTCGTCTTCGCCAGTCCGCATTTACCGCGATGAAAATTTTGAAAGCTCAATCAAGGGGCTTTATCCTATCGGCGAAGGCGCCGGTTATGCGGGGGGAATTGTTTCTTCGGCGGCGGATGGTTTGAAAGCTTGCGCTTCTCTTTAGTGGAAAGATAGGATAAATTCATTGCTTCCCGGGTTAGATTTGGTATATTTAGTGCAGATTTAACAAGAATAAGAGGCGTCTATGAAAATTGCCATTATCGGGACCGGTTATGTCGGGCTGCCTACGGGGGCTGGTTTGGCGGAACTCGGCAATGAAGTTGTCTGTGTTGATAAGATTTCTGAAAAAATTGAACGTTTGAATAACGGCGAATTGACTTTGTATGAAGACGGGCTTGAAGAGCTCTTTCGCAAGAATGTCAGAGAAGGGCGTTTGCGCTTTACACTGGATATGGGCAGTGCCGTGCGGGGCGCCGATGTGGTTATGATTGCCGTGGGAACGCCGCCGCATCCGCAAACTAAAGAAGCGGATTTGCAGTATATTTATGCGGCAGCAGAGGAATTGGCCGGTTATCTTGACGGATATACCGTTGTGGCGACCAAATCTACGGTTCCGGTCGGTACGGGGGATGAGGTTGAGGCGATTATAAAAAAACGCAATCCTGCAGCAGATGTTGATGTGATTTCCCTTCCCGAATTTTTGCGTGAAGGCTTTGCCATTCATGATTTCTTTAATCCAGACCGGATTGTTATCGGTGCCAATTCTGAAAAGGCCAAAGGCGTTATGCTTAAACTTTATGCGCCTTTTGAAGGAAAAACTCATTTTTTGGCGGTTAACCGCAAATCGTCAGAAACAATCAAGTATGCGTCAAATGCTTTTTTGGCGATGAAGATTCATTATATCAATGAGATGGCGGATTTTTGCGAGAAATCTGGCGCCGATATTAATGAGGTTGCCCAGGGGTTAGGGCTGGACAGCCGTATCGGGCGCAAGTTTTTATGCCCGGGACCTGGCTATGGCGGGTCTTGTTTTCCGAAAGATACGAACGCTATGGCGCAGATGGGCATAAAATATGGAACGCACCTTAAATTGATTGAAACAACAATTGCCGAAAATGATGCCCGAAAAAAGAAAATGGCACAACGCGTGGTTAATGCTGTTGACAAGACTGCGAAAATAGCCGTTTGGGGTTTGGCTTTTAAAGGAGGTACGGATGATGTGCGCGAGTCTCCGGCACTTCAGATTGTGGAAGAAATGGCAAATTATTCTTCCAATATTACGGTCTATGACCCAAAAGCTGTTGACAATGCAAAGAAAATTTTGGGCAGCTCGGTTTCCTATGCCAATGATGCTTACCAGGCAGCGGAAAATGCCGATATCTTGGTTATTTTAACCGAGTGGGATGATTTTAAGAAGGCTGATTTGGCTAAGCTTAAGTCAAAAATGCGTTTGCACCAGATTATGGATTTGCGCAATATTTTGAATGAAGCGGAAGCCAAAGCTTTAGGTTTTGCATATTCTTGCGTGGGAAAATAAAAAAGGGAGCTTAGCTCCCTTTTTTTATTTCATAAATTTGGCGTTTTCAATTTCTTTGAAGTATTTCACGGTATCTGATTTTAATTCTTTGGTGGCATCTTCATCGCAGACTAAAATCGTGTGCTGGTGCATTTGCAAAATGCTTATCGGCCACATATGGTTTATAGAACCTTCCACGGCATGGTGAAGGGCGCGGGCTTTGTTTTGCCCTGTAATTAAAATCATTACTTCTTTCGCATCCATAATCGTTCCAACGCCCACGGTTAATGCCGTTGACGGGACTTTGTTTATGTCGTCTTCAAAAAAGCGGGAATTTGCTTTTCTTGTCTCTTGGGTGAGCGATTTTACCCGGGTACGGGAGGATAATGAAGACCCGGGCTCGTTAAAGGCAATATGCCCGTCGCTGCCAACGCCGCCTAAAAAAAGGTGAATGCCGCCATAGCTGCGGATGAGATTCTCATAATCTTCACATTCTTTGACATAGTTTTTTGTCATGCCGTTTAATATATGCGTGTTCTCGGGTTTGATGTTGATATGTTTGAAGAAATTTTCCCGCATAAAATAGTGGTAGCTTTGCGGGTGTGAAGCATCTAAACCGATGTATTCGTCCATGTTGAATGTAACGACATTCTCAAAGGAGACTTTGCCGGCTTGATACATTTTAATCAGTTCCTGATATGTCCCTAAAGGGGATGAACCTGTCGGAAGCCCCAGGACAAAAGGTTTGTCTGCTGTCGGGCGGAAACGGTTAATTTGATAAGCAATATAATCTGCTGCCCATTTTGAGCAATCCGGATAGTTATCTTTAATAATCAGTCTCATGCTTTTTTCTCCTCAAATATTTTTCCGTTAATAATCGTATGTAAGATTTTGCAATCTTGGTTAAAGACAATGACGTCTGCGTCAAATCCCGGAGCAATAATTCCTTTTCCGGTTTGTTTTAATATATTTGCCGGGTTTGTGGAGGCCATGCGGAGTGCCTGCTCAAAGGTCAGCCCAAAGGAAACGAGATTGTGCACGCCTTCAATCATGGTGAGGGCGGAACCGGCGATTACGTTGTCTGATTTGCGATAAAAGCATTTATCCAGGTAAACTTCTTCTCCATTTGCAATCAAAGGCAGCCAGGGCTGTTTTGCCGGTTTTAGCGAATCGGTTATTAAAACCAATTTATCAAGAGGTTTATATTGTACAAGAAGCTTAATCAGGTTCGGGTTGATGTGAATGCCGTCGCCGATGATTTCACAAGAAATTTCAGGGTGGATTAAAACCGCGCCGACGGCTCCCGGGTCCCGGTGGTGCATGCGGCTCATGGCATTGAACAAGTGGGTGGTGTGCAGTATCCGCACCTGCATTCCTTCCAGCATTTGTTCATAGGTTGCGTTTGTGTGCCCGGCTTGGAGGATAATGCCTTTTTCAATGCAGTAAAGGGCTAATTCACGCATTCCTTTTAATTCCGGCGCTACGGTCATATTAATAATTTTTCCCTGCGCCGCTTTCCAAAGTTTTTCCATTAGTTCCATATTAACCGGCGAGATGGCTTCCGGCGCTTGCACGCCCAAACGTTCTTCGGAGATAAAAGGGCCTTCCAGATGCAGCCCCAGGATATGTGCGCCTCTTTCTTTTCCCATAGCTTTGACAACGGATTTTATCTGCTGAATCATTTCAGCTTCCGGTGCTGCATATAAGGTGGGAATAAAAGAGGTAACGCCATAGCGCGGCAGTATCTCAGACATTTTTAAAATAGATTCAGCTGCGTTATCGTCTGTTCCGTAGCCGCCAATGCCGTGAATATGCGAATCTATAAATCCGGGGGCAATAAAGGCTTGGCGCACGTCTATAAATTTTACGTTTTCCGGAAAAGTTTTTTTCTTAAAGCGCGTTTCATTGAAGACATCTATGATTTTATTGTTTTTGATATAGACGGCACAATTTTCCATTACGGAAAAGCCGGTAAAAACTGTGGCGTTATGCAGGCATAAACTTGTTTCCATTTTTTATCACCTCTCGAATTGCTATAATTAAAATCTATGCATAAAAGGTAAAATTTTTATTATTTGCGGCCGTTAAAATGGATTTTTTTAAGATTATATATAATGGCAAGGAGAAAATGAATGTTAGCAAAAGCAATTTTTGCAGCCGGCTGCTTTTGGGGTGTGCAGGCTGTATTTGACAATGTTCCGGGGGTAATTGCCACCCGGGTGGGATATATCGGCGGCGTTATACAAAACCCGACTTATCGCCAGGTTTGTACGGGGATTACCGGGCATGCGGAAGCTGTTGAAATTACCTATAACCCGAATATGGTCAGTTACAGCCAGCTTCTGGACGTGTTTTTTGCATCGCATAATCCGACCACGCCAAACCGCCAGGGGGGCGATGTGGGGACGCAATACAGATCGGCTGTTTTTTATCTGAATGATGAACAGAAACAAACGGCAGCCTTAAAAATTGAGGAAGAAAATTTATCGGGACGCTGGAAAAATCCGGTCGTTACGGAGCTTTTGCCCGCCAAGAGCTTTTACCAGGCAGAGGATTATCATCAAAATTATCTTAAAAAACAAGAAAAAGGGGCTTGGATGCCGAGGGGAAAATGATGGAAAACAAAGAAGAAAAATACCGCGAAATTTTAAGTCCAGAGCAATATTCCGTTTTGCGGGAAAAAGCAACTGAACGCGCTTTTAGCGGACAGTATTATAATCATTTTGAGCCGGGATGTTATCGTTGCGCGGCTTGCGGCAACCTTTTGTTTGCCTCAGAAAAGAAATTTGCTTCTCCCTGCGGCTGGCCGAGTTTCAATGAAGCTGTTCCCGGCAGCGTGCGCTTTATTCCCGATAACAGTCATGGCATGGTGCGCACGGAAGTTGTTTGTTCAGCCTGCGGGTCTCATTTGGGGCATGTCTTTCCGGACATGATGAGCCAAAGCGGGCAGAGATATTGCATTAATTCTTTGGCGCTTAGTTTTTCGAATGCCTGCCGGCGTTCGCTTTAGAGATTTCCTTAGCCTCTTCTTCAGCCGCTTTTTGAAGCATGTGGTATTCAAAATATTTGGCGATTTTTAAGAAACGGAAATAAGCGTAAGACGTTGCCATGACAAAGCCCCATAATCCGTTGACAAATTGTCTTTTTATGAAATAGTAAATGAGAAATTGCCTGGGAAATTCGGTGATTAGGCGCAGTCTGGAATATTTTTTCTTTTTAGCCAGGGCTGTTTTGACGAGTTCGTCCGTGTACATATTCAGCTTATACCAAAATTGGGTGAGTGTCAGGTATGAATAATGGTGGACACGCGATTTCAGCTGGCCGATTTTTTCACCTTTGGCAACAATGACGCGGTCATGAGTCAAATCATCGGGCATATAGGCAAAATTTCGGTTATATAAACGGACCAAGTTGTAACCCTTGGCCAGCAGTTTGGGCTTTTTGTCTCCTGGAAACATATCAAATATCTTAAGCTTATAAGCATTGTGTTTTGGATTTTTTTTCAGCTCGTTTATTTCCCTGATAAGCTTTTCGGAAAGGACTTCATCTGCATCTAAAGACAAAACCCAGTCATTGGAACATTGGTTTTGCGCAAAGTGTTTTTGCGATGAAATGTTTTTCCATGGATGGTACATGAATTTTGCACCGTATGATTGGGCAATTTCTTCGGTTTTATCTGTGCTGCCGCTGTCGACAACAATAATTTCATCAGCAACTTCCACAAGGGCTTTTAGGGTTTTGGGAAGCCTTTTTTCTTCATTTAGCGTTACCAAATAAGCCGACAGTTTAATCATTTTTGATTTCCTTTTCCTCAGAATTTTTTGCTGTGATCAAGGAGGCGGCAATGCCTGAAAAGATGAGCAAAAAGGTGATAGACAGAGAATGCCAGGCATCCAGGCTGATGCCGATGTGCGGCAGGAATATTTTGCAGCCGATAAAGATTAGGATAATGGCCAGAGCCGGTTTGAGATATGTAAATTTATTGACGGCAGCGGCCAACAAAAAGTAAAGCGACCGCAGGCCCAAGATGGCAAAAATGTTGCTGGTGTATACAACAAAAATATCTTGCGTAATCAGAAAAATAGCGGGGATGCTGTCTACGGCGAAGATGACATCCATCAGCTCAATTGTGAGCAGCGCAAAAAACAGCGGTGTGATGTAATGCTTTCCATTCTTTTTAAAAAAGAAATGTTCTCCGTGCAATTCATGTGTAACATTGAATCTTTTTTCTATGAATTTGAAAAGTTTTGTTTCTTTTAACGGGGTCTCTTCTTCCTGAACGATAAGCATTTTTGTTCCGGTGTAAACCAGAAAGACGGAAAAGACATATAATACCCAATGGAAATTGCTGACAAGGCTTTCTCCCAAACCAATCATGACCGCACGCATGAGAATGGCGCCGAGAATTCCCCAGAACAAAACGCGGTGCTGGTGTTTTCCCGGAATGTTCAGGCTGGTGAAAATAAGCGAGATAACAAAAATGTTATCCATGGAAAGGCTGAATTCGACCAAATAGCCGGTGTAAAACAGCATGCCGGTTTCTATCCCTTTTTCATAAATCACAAATGCGCCAAAAAACAGGGCGATCAGCATATATGAAAGGCAGATTTTTATGGTCTCGGAAATTTTAGGCTCGCTTGCATGCTTATGAAAAACGAATAAATCCAAGAATAAAATAGTAAGGACGATGGCTCCAAAAATAAGCCACATCCAAGATGTGGGCAAAATTGCGTGATGTGTCAGAATGTCGTTTAATTTTTCCATAGTTTTTCCTGCCTAAGTTGAACAGCGAATCTTCTATATCATCTTTTCTGTCCTTTGGCAAGAAGCATCAGCCGGGTATGCGTCCGAAAAATGGCAGCTTTAAGGCAGGGTTAAAGAAATCAATTCCAAAATCCATGCCGAGAATGTTTATTTCTATGCCTTCAACTTTTCCAACGCTTATGCCCAAGATTCCCAGAATTGAGAATTGCCATCCCGTATTGCTTTCCGTTGGGGCTATAAATTTTTTGTAGCCGATAAAATCTTTGCCGATGGCGGTGGGCGGAAGAGAGACCTTTAGCTGGGGCACAGAGCGCAGAATGTGGGATATGAACGTATTGCTGTTTGGTCCCGGATAAGCGCTGTAAATATTTGGATAGGGATAATTTTGTGCGGCTTTTTCAATCAGGGGAATGGCTTCCTGTGCTTCTTTTCCCCGCAGCTCTCCAAGAAGGACTGGCTTTTGGGCATACCAGTTTCTGTCCGGGATATCCTGTGCGATGCTGACCGCGGAGCCGTCGCGGTAAAGTTTCCAGCCGATAACTTGGTAAACGGTGTATGATTTTGCGTTCTCCGGCTTGGTGGCAATCCAGCTATGCACAGCAAAGTATCCGCGCCAGCTGTAAGTTCTGGCGGCGTACACTTGGACGACGGTCTCCGGCGTTTCTTGGGGAAGCGGTGCGATGCCGGCGCTGTTTCTGTTTGCCGTGCGCCAGTCTACAAAGTTAAAAACCATATCATAAAGAATTCCCAGCAAAAGGATTGAAGCAAACCCTTTAAATATTTTTTGCCGAGAAAGCCCAAAACGTTTTATCAATTTTTTATTCCGTATGCATATGTTAAATCATCCTTTAATGTAATGCCAAAAATCCGTTTGGCAAGAAATAAATATCGATAATCTTGAAAATAGCTTGGAAAATCTTATCTCATAATAAGTAAGCTTTTTAATAAGGAGATTGGTTATGGGAACATTTTTAAAATATGCTTTTTATTTGGCATTAATCCTTGTTGTTTATCTGGTCGGCAAAGGGATTTATAATGGGGAAATAACCCAGACAACGACTG
The DNA here is from genome assembly GCA_910584385.1 of uncultured Alphaproteobacteria bacterium. GTDB lineage: Bacteria > Pseudomonadota > Alphaproteobacteria > RF32 > CAG-239 > MGBC118957. The sequence goes on from CAJUAK010000001.1 coordinate 118,975, forward strand.
TCGGCGAGGTGGTTAATAATGTGGAAGACGGTGCTAAAACGATGGCAAAAGATGCAAATTCTGCCGTTCAGGAACAACTTGAAGATTATGAACAGCACCCTAAAGCAGAAGTAACTGTTGACTAAACGAATTTATCAACTTCTTCTAAAATTTCATTTTTTTCATAAAAGTGTTTGAGGTAGCTGCGGCCTTTGCTTTCAGCTTCCTCATCACGCACAATGGCTTGGTTGTTATCATAAACGCCGATATTTTTATGATTTTCGGAATAGCCTTCCTGAACTTCATAGATGCCGCTTGCGGCCAAGGCTTCTATTGCGCTTGGCACATAATTGGCTCCCGCCGCGATTGTGCGGTTTTCTTCGGTTTCTTCAAATTTTTGTTCATTAGAGTTATTGTTTCGGCTTTCATTTTCTCTGTCATTTTCATCACGGACAGTAATGTTGTTTGCCGTATCAATGTGCTCTACAAAAGCTTCCCCGCCGCCAAAATATCGCTGCGTCCTGGATCCTGGATTTGTTGAGCCGCTTACTCTTCTAGTAGCTGTTACACTCATTTTCTTTCTCCTATATTAAGTATAGTGTAACATGTTTTTATTTGTTTTTCCAGTAAAAAATCATCTGGTGGTTTTCTGGAGCCATTTTCTTCGGGTTCGAAAAATTCACATACCTCACTGTACGGTAAAATTTTTCTCACCTTGAAAATAACTCTATAAAATCCGCCATCTGATTTTTTTTGGGAAAAAGGGGCTGGAGCCATTCTTTCGAGGGATAAAAATCCATGCCTTTTTATGAAACATGAGGAAGCTGTTTCCAGGAATTTATTGAAATTTGCGTATGGCGGTTATATCGGTCCGGGGTGCTGTTTTTGAGGCTTTGTGCACCTAATATGATTGTTCCTGTACCGAGGAGCTTATTTAGTTTATCGCAGGTTTTCATCAGCTTTTCTTCTTTTTTTTCCATTCTTTCCGGGGTGAATAAATTTCCTTGAAGCCTGTTTATTTCTTCTATATTCAGCAACATGACGCCGGCGCGTTTATATCCTAATCCATTTTGAAAAATTAATTTCAAGCTTTCTTTCATCCCTTTTATAAATTGGCTGGTATCGCAGCTGAAATGCGAAAGCTGGAAGTTTTGGGAATTATGGTAAAAGGGCTGGCCTTTGCGAAACCGGTTGGTTTCAACAAATGTCATAATGCCGGCTGCGGCCAGCTCGCGTTTTCGAAGCCTTAAGCAGACACTGGCCGTATAATCGGATAGTATTTGTTCTAATGTTTCTTTTTGAAAAATTTCTTTTTCAAAGCTGCCGGTACACATTAACGATTGGTTTTCTTCGTGAATGTTGTTAAGAACAGGGCAGTTGTTTAATTCAAGGACGATTTTTTCTAATGATAATCCGAAATTTTCTTTTATGAGCCGTAAAGGCGTGTTCTTAAGTTCCAGAGCGGTGAATATGCCTAAAAAGTTAAGTTTTGATTTTAAATTTTTGCCAATCCCCCATATTTCGCCAACATCCTGCCGGCTTAAAAGCGCATCGGTTTCATTTGGGATGTTTAGAAAATGGATTTTATCTTTTATCTTTTTCTTGGCAACGCTCCCGGCTGTTTTGCAGAGGGTTTTGGTTGGTGCAATTCCTATTGAAACGGAGATGCCGGTGTTTTGTAAGAGCATGTTTCTCAGTTCCATGGCTTCCTCCAGGCTCTGTTCTGCCGGCATTTTAATAAAGGCCTCGTCAATGGAATAGATTTCTAATTCAGGATGTTTGCTTTTTATGATCTGCATAATTCTGCGCGAGATGTCTGAATATAATCCAAAATTGGAAGAACATGCTGTTCCCTGGTGCGATTTTAATAAAGCTTCAACTTTAAAATAAGGCGCACCCATCGGAATCCCGATTGCTTTTGCTTCATAAGAACGCGAGACAACGCAGCCGTCGTTATTTGACAAGACAACAACCGGGCGCGCTTTCAGTTCCGGATGGAATAAGCGTTCGCAGGAAACAAAAAAATTGTCGCAGTCCAATAAAGCATACATTCTATTAATATTTACGAAAGCTTGAGGTAACAACGCCCCAAAGGATGAGCGACTCTTCTTTATTTAAATTGACATCGGGATATTTGGGATTGGCCGCACGAAGGATTTTATTTTTCCCTTTTAAAATGAGGCGGCGCAGGGTTAATTCGTTATTCCATTCAGCAATGACCAATTCTCCGCTTTTGCCGGGGAGCGACCTGTCTACGGTTAAAAAATCTCCGTCATGGATGCCTTCCTTTTCCATGGCATCTCCGCTGACCCGAAAAAAGAAAGTGGAGAGAGGGCGCGGATTAAGAAACCGGTTTAAATCAAGGTTTTCAATAGCGTGGTTTTCATATTGTGCTGCAAAAGCCATTATCGTTCTCCTAAATTTTGTTCTATATTTGTTCTTTATCATAACCATAAAAATTTGCTTTGCAAGAAAAATTTTTGGTGCTAGTCTCTAAAAAAACTTAAGGAGTTGAAAAAATGCAGAAAATTGTTCCAAATCAATTAAAACCCGGAGATGAAATTCGCGTTATTGCGCCGGCCAGAGGCTTAAAGCTTATTGGTATAGACAGCCGGGAAATTGCCGTTAAACGCCTTAATGATTTTGGCTTAAAGGTTAGTTTTGCAAGCAATACGACAGATGATAATTTTGATATGATGCTTTCAACAAGTGTTGAAAAACGAGTCGCGGATATTCATGAAGCTTTTGCCGACCCGCGGGTTAAGGCCGTTATAACGGTTATCGGCGGCGCAAATTCAAATCAGCTTCTGCCATATATTGATTTTGATTTAATTAAAAAGAATCCTAAAATATTTTGCGGCTTTTCAGATATCACCACTTTAGTTGATTCTATTTATGCAAAGACGGGGCTGGTAACCTTTTATGGGCCGCATTTTAGTACGCTCGGCATGCTGAAGGGGTGTGCGTATACGTTGGAACATTGGCACAAAATGTTGTTTGGCACAGGCGAAGATGTTATTGCCCCTTCGGCCGAATGGAGCGATGATTTATGGTTTCTTGATCAGGAGAAACGCGACTTTATAGAAAACGAAGGATATTGGATGATTAATCCCGGACAGGCGGAAGGGACAATAATTGCTGGAAATCTTGGAACTTTTTGCCTGCTCTTGGGAACGCCGTTCCGTCCGAAATTTGAAAAAGATACTATTCTTTTTATTGAAGATTGCTTTACTTCTGCCGGGGATATCCTGGATTTTGAACGCCATTTGCAAGCATTGATGTATCAGGAAGATTTTGCAAATGTCAAAGCTTTGGTTATCGGGCGTTTCCAGAAAGCGTCGGATGTCAGCCGGGAAAAGCTTGAGTTTATCTTAAAGTCAAAACCGCAGCTGCAAAATATGCCGATTATTGCCAATGTCGATTTTGGGCATACAACGCCGCTTTTAACAATTCCTGTTGGCGGAACGGCGCAGATTAAAGATGCCCGGATTAAAATTAAGATTTAAAACAATTCGCCTTGGGCGGCACGGTTATGGTAAATGCTGTCCAGGGCTTCTTTTATAATCGGAATGCTGACGGCTCGCTTCTTTGCCAGAGAAATATAATCAACCTCCGCAATCAGGCTGCGGGCGAATTCAAAAGAACGTTCCATATTGGCCAGAATATAATTGATAATTTCAGGTGTGGGCATTATTTGCCGGTCTGTGAACAGCTTTATCAATAAGGCAGAGAGCAATTCGTCGTCAGGAGCCGTAATCTCAACCGCGGGGACGATATTCATTCTGGAGCGCAGGTCCGGCAGGGAAAAATGGAGTCTTGCCGGAGCGGCATTGGATGTAAACAAGATGTTTCCGCCTAAATCCCTATAGGTGTTATAGAGGTGGAACAAGGCTTCTTGATTTTTCAGCTTTTCCATATTTTCAATAATTAAATATGCGCTTTTCTCAAAAAGCGTATGTGCATCTGACATTTTGAGCTTTGCGGCGTCAATGGCCGGAATAAGGTATGGGACGGCTGCTTTTTGCGCAACCAAATCTGTAAAAACATGGGCGAGGTGCGTTTTTCCGCAACCGGCGGGACCAAAGATGCAAAGCGCAAAATAAGGCCAGTTTGGCCAACTTTCCAAAAGTTGAACAGCCTGCCTGTTGCATCCGGAAACTAAAAAATCTTCCGCTGCAAAACAAGGCCTGTGTTCAAATTCTAAAGCCAACTGGCTGGGATTGCTCATTTCTTCTCCTTTTGTTCCGGCTGATTATTTAAGACATCAAATACTCTTGCTGTCAAGTCGCCAAGGCTGTAAGGTTTGGTAATAAATTCAAAATCATGAAAATCGGGAAGTTCCTGGCGGACAATTTCCTCAGAATAGCCTGATGCCAAAATGACTTTGATGCCCGGAATCTTTTCTCTGGTTTTGATTGTCAATTGGGCGCCGGTCATTCCGGGCATGACCATGTCTGTAATCAGAAGGTCGAAATTTGTATCGGTTTCCAAGTGTTCCAGCGCGTTTTCCCCGGAATTGCAGCCGACAACTTCATAGCCTTTTTTCTTGAGGGCGCGAAGTCCGAAAGTGCGGACGGAGTCTTCATCTTCAACAAACAGGATTCTGGTTTCTCCGGCTGTTTTTAGCGGGGCTTCCATGTGGTCCAAAGCCGAAAGGTTTAAGCCGACGATAAGTTTGTCATTTAACGGGACGGCCGGACTTACTTTTTCCTGGATGGCTAAAACCGGCGTGCCGTCCGGTGTCATGATTTCTTTTTTCTCGCCCGTAGAAACCTCCGGCGCATATTCGAAACGGGGAAGGTATATGGAAAACGTGGTGCCGGAACCTATTTTGCTTTCAACTTTTATAAAGCCTTCTGTTTGCCGGACAATGCCATATACCATGGCGAGGCCAAGGCCGGTTCCCGAACCGACGACATTTTGCTTGGTTGAGAAAAACGGGTCAAAAATACGGTTAAGATTTTCAGGCGGAATGCCGCATCCGGTGTCTGTTACGGAAATAACGACAAATTCTCCCGGTTTGATGATATCGTCTCCAAAATGGTATGGTTCGCTTAAGGTTTCCGTCCGGGTGGAAATTGTCAATGTGCCGCTGCCTTCCATGGCGTCTTTGGCATTAACCGCCAAATTGATAATAACCTGTGAAAATTGTACGGGGTCTACTTTAATGAATCCTAAGTCGCTGCCGTGGTGAAAGCGCAAAACAATCCGTTCCCCTAAAATGCGCTTCAGCATTTGCGTGAGTTCCATGAAGTTTTCGGTCGTGTCTATGAGCTTGGGTTTCAGGGGCTGTTTGCGAGAGAAGGCTAAAAGCTGCCGGACAAGCCCTGCCGCGCGGTTCGCGTTTTGTTTAATCTGGATTAAATCGCTGAAGGAAGGGTCTCCTACGCCATGGCGCTGTAAAAGCAAATCGCAAAATCCGATCATGGCTGTCAACAGGTTGTTGAAATCGTGGGCCACGCCGCCGGCCAGCTGTCCGACAGCTTGCATTTTTTGCGCCTGGGCAAATTGAAGTTCAAGATTTTTTTGCTTGGTCGCGTCAATCAAGTAGACAACCAGCCCGTCTATTTGGCTTATGTCCGCAGCATAGAATTTTTTCATGGGGCTGAGATAAGCCAGAGCGGTTTTTTCTTGTCCCTGCGTTTGGATATGGACATCCATATTTTCTGATGTGCTGCGGCAGGATAAAAGGTTGTTGATTTGTATTTTTGCCTGTTCGGCGTTGTCTGCTTTGAGGTAATCGAATACCGGGGCTTGCAGCAATTCTTTTTTGGCGCATCCTAAAAATTCTGCCGCCCGGGCATTGGCTTCCTGTATGATGCCTTTGTTGTCCAAAAATAAGATGCCGACGGGTGCAAAATTAAACAGCCAGCTGATTCTGTCAAAGGCCTCATTTAACCGGCTTTTGAGTTCCGGTTCGCCGGGAAGCTGGCTGACAACAACGCCGCGGTTTTTGATTTTGCGCTGTTCGGAAAAGGTTTCCTGAAAAACGAAAGACTCGCAAATTTGATTTTTTTGGTTTTTAAAATGCAGTTCGCCTTTCCATAAGAAGCTGCGTGCCGGCAAATCTGAATTTGTGGTTAAAAAATCTGAAAGATTGCGCCCAATCAGGTCTTGGTGGGCCATTCCCAGCATTTTTGCGAAATTGTCATTGGCATATTCAATATTATAATCTTTATCCGTTATATAAAGGCCGACCGGAAGATAGTCCAGAAAATCATGCAGGGAGCGGCATTCGCTTTGAAAAACGCGTTCCATATTCTTTTCTGCCGTGGTGTTTTGGATGTTCCAATACAAGTAGGTTTCTTTTTTGATTGATTTTATTGAAAATGGGCCGTTAAAAATATCCGTCTTTCTTAAAAATATTGGGCGGACGGTTATCTTAAACCATTCTTCATCCCCGAAAATGCGGTTGTCTTCCTGATGCAGCACCAATGACAGCGTAATCTGGGCGGCGCTGAGATTGTTGCAGGCGTTTTGAAGGCGGAAAAAGTTTGCTTTGTTGAAAGTATTGTCAGAAAGGTGGCTTTCAAGAAATTCCAAGACAGGGCGCCCTTTGAACAATTCTTCTGCCGGCATATTTTGCAACACGGCTTCGCCTAAGGCATTATCTATTCTTTCCCCTAAGAAGTCGCTTTTGATTATTTCATTGGCAAATCCGCCGTAGGTAATTGCTTTTTCGGCGGCATTTAGTGTTTTTATGCTTTGAATCAGGCATAAGCTGGCTAAGATTACCGTGGCGATAATCCATAAGATAATCTGCTGCGGGTTGGCAAAAAGCATCAGCAGCGCGGCAATAAGCAATGTGAGGCTGTAAGCTAAAGCGACAAGGCGCTTTTGCAAAAGCTTATCCGGCCTGTGAAGGGTTTTTGAGCTGCATAACATAACTAATAACCTCTGCGACTGCTTTAAAATGTTCTTGCGGAATTGTCTGGTCAATTTCAACCGTGGCAAAAAGTGCGCGTGCCAAGGGCGGGTTTTCAACAATCGGAACATCATTGTCCTCAGCCACTTCGCGAATGCGAAGCGCTAAACTGTCCAATCCTTTGGCAACGACTTTAGGCGCATCCATGGTTTCCATTTTATATTCCAATGCTACAGCATAATGCGTCGGGTTGACAATAACAACATCGGCCTTGGGGACATTTTCCATCATGCGCCGGCGGGCACGTTCCATGCGCACCTGGCGGATGCGCGATTTGACCAAGGGGTCGCCTTCCATCTGCTTATATTCGTCTTTTACTTCCTGTTTGGTCATTCGCAATTTTTTCAAATGCGCATAACGCTGGTAGGCATAGTCGGCGATTGCGATGATTAAAACGGCAATGACAACGGTAAAGAGCAATAAAACCACAATCTTATGTATAAAAGACAGAATCGATATGCTGCCCATGGTCGGGAGCAGGTTTAATTTGTCGGCGTATGGTTTCAGAACCATTATGGCTATGAAGCTGATAACGGTTATTTTTAAAATGCCCTTAATGCTCTCAACGATTTTTTTCATGTTGATGAAATTTGGAAGGGCAGCGAAAATATTTAATTTATCCCATTTGGGCTCAAGTTTTTTAGGTGCGTAAACAAATCCGGTCTGCATAACGCTGGCAAAGATGCCAAGGACAATGAAAATAACAAAAGGTATGCCCATGATTTTAAGCATGTCCAATCCGGTGCGGATGAGCAAAAGCTGGAAATGCCGCGGATCAAGAGGTATAGATTCCGGATTTTCTATATATTTTATCATGGAAGAGTAAAACCATTTGGCCATTAGCGGGAACAACAGCCAGATAACAAAAAGCATGCCCAGAAGCATGATGAAGCTTTTGGCATCTTGCGATATGGCAATGTCGCCTTCTTCTTTGGCCTTGGTTATCTTTCGTTCCGAAGGTTCTTCGGTTTTGGAGGCTTCATCTTCGTCTTCTGGCGCGACCATGTGTTACCTCAGATATGTTACCAAACTGTCTTCATAATATTTGGAAAACCACATGATAAGCATCGGCGTGGTCAGCATAAGTATGCTGATGCCCAAATAAAGCTGAAGAGGCAGGGAAAGAAAGAAAATGTTTAACTGCGGCATGAGCCTGGAAACTAAGCCTATTCCCACATAAAAAATGATTGTGAAGGCGATGAAAGGCGAGCCGAGCTTGAAGCCCATAATAAAACTTTTATTCACGGTTTGGGCAAAGTCTTTGCTTAAATCTCCCCAGGGCAGGGCTTCTCCCATTGGAAAAATCCGATAGCTGTCGACGACGGCTTCCAGCATAAGGTGGTGCAGCCCGGTCATGAAAATTATTGTCAGGGCGAGTATGCTTAAAAAACTTTCGACAACAACCGACTGCGTGTTAAAAGCCGGGTCAAACATTTGTGCATTGGCAAAGCCGATTGCTTGTGCCGATAGGGTTCCGGCCAGGTTTAGCGCGGCAAAAATTGTCTGCATTATCAGCGCCAGAAAAATCCCGATGACGATTTCTAAAAATGCAACTTTTATGATTTCAAGATCCGTGGCCGGCGGGGTTCCCATTTCTTTGCTTAGGACAGGCGCCAAGATAAGCGTTAAGGCAAGGGCCAGGCAAATTCTTATCCGGGGAGAGACATAAGCGCTCATAAAGCCCGGCATGAAAACAAAAGCCGAGCCTAATCTTAAAAATAGAAATGACAGTTTATAAATTTCAAAATTTAAGATTTCATGCATTAGCTGCCCCCGCTGACAATCCTGTCAAAAAGCCCTTCCGAAAGCGCTTTCATTTGGCTAAGCATATAGGGGAATAAAATTATGATTGTGATGAAGACGCCTAAAATTTTAGGAACGAAAGCCAGGGTCATTTCCTGAATTTGGGTCAGTGCCTGGAATATGCCGATAATCAAACCAATGCCCAAAGCAACGAGCAATACGGGAGAAACGATTTTCAATAATGTGAAAATCGCGTCTCGGGAAATGTCTAAAACTTCAACTTCGTTCATTTTGCTTCCTTATCTGTTTAGTCTAGCGGCGTTTGGGTATCAAAATAGCGGTAATTATCCAGCCCGGTATAAAATGCACCGTCAAATCCGCTGTCAACAACGCCTTTCATATAAGCTGAAAGAATCTTTTGCCATTCCGGATGCCAGTATTCTGCGATTTGGGCATTGTTTTTGGTAAAGGATTTGCGTTTGAACCATTTTGGCGGATTTTTGTTCCATTTCTCATTCCAGAAATATTGTTCCTCAGCGGCTTCGGAAAGGTTTACCTCGGCCAGGATAAGGCGTGTTGTGCCGTTTTTTTTGAATTTGAGGCTGTGGACTTCATCTTTTGTATAAGGCTGATGTTCGTGGAACAGCGCCGGGATGACGATGATGTCAAAATTGCTGTCTCTTAGTTTTTTTATAAAATCTTCTTTAGAAGGGTATTGAGAATCGTTGGTTAATAATAAAATATTTTGAGCTTGGGATACCTCAAAGATATTTTTTGCATTTTCATTGATTATTATTTGGTTTTCAACATTGCTGAACGCATTGTTTTTATTCGTAAAAGCATAAAGCAGGACATTCATGCCCACGGAATCCTGCAGGGCTTCGTCGAGTTCATCCGTTTTGGGGCAATATTCAGCAGCAGCAATTTTTAACCGTTTTTTTTGTAAAATGTCCGGGATTTTGTTTTTTTGGTGTTTTCCGCAGAAAAGGCTGTTTAAAACAATGCCGTCCAATGAATTTAAATAACGCAGCGTTTCCGGCGTGCTTTCGCCTTGGTAGTCATGTTGCAGAAATGTTGCATCTTCGGCATTTGGGGAATGTTTCCGGGCTTCGTTATAGCCGTTTAGCGAGGCTTCATCCAGGCTTATTTCCAATAAGTCGCGCCCTTCATGTGCCAAAATTTTAAATTGGGGATTTTGTTTCCGCGCATAGTCCGTTAACATATTTGCCGTATCACGCATTTTTTGACGGTAATTTATAATATGGCGGGGTGCTGAGGATAATCCGGGATTATACTCTTTGGCCGATAAGGGTGTGCCTTCCGTGAAGCCATAAAAACCGCTTCCGGCAAGAGCAGCTCCTGCCGGAAAAAAAGCGAAAACAGTGATGAAAACAGTTCTAAGTAATGACATCTGCGTGTTGTTTTCCTGTGCGTGGCGTTATTTCGGCGATATCCATCGCGGCTTTCAAAATATCTTCCAACATTCCTTGCGGTTTCTCTAACAATTTCTCTGTTTCGTATTTTTCAAGGTATACCCTTAATGTTGCGCCGCTGGAGCCTGTTCCGGACAAGCGGTAGACAATGCGGGAACCGTCTTTGAAAGAAATAACCAAGCCGTTTTTGGTGGATGAACCGTCTACCGGATCTTGGTAAACAAACGGGGCAGCCTTTTCGACCGTGAAGCCGTTTATTTCCTTGCCGTTTAATGACGGAAGCTTTGCTTCCAAATCGGCCATGAGCTTATCGGCTGTTTCTGTGGAAATGCCTTCAAAGTCAAAACGCATATAATAGCTGCGTCCATACTTTTTCCAGTGCTCAATTGTAATTTCTTCAACGGATTTTCCAGTCGCGGCAATGATGCTGAGCCAGAATAAAACAGCCCAAATGCCGTCTTTTTCACGGATATGCGAAGCGCCTGTTCCAAAGCTTTCTTCGCCGCAGATGGTAATCCGTTTTGAATCCATGAGGTTTACAAAATATTTCCATCCGGTCGGGACTTCATAATAGCCGATATTATGCGCTTTGGCAACGCGTCCGACAGCGGTGGAGGTGGCAGCGGATTTGGCCACGCCGTAAATGCCGTCCTTATAAGCGGGAATATACTTATAGTTATCTGTTAAAATCGCCAGGCTGTCGCTGGGCGTAACAAAGAATTTTTTGCCCAAAATCATGTTGCGGTCGCCGTCGCCGTCATTAGCCGCGCCAAAATCAGGAGCTTTGTCTGAGAACATTAAATCAACCAAATCTTTGGCATAGACTAAATTGGGATCCGGGTGCAAGCCGCCAAAATCAGGCAGCGGTGCGGCGTTAACGACAGAACCTTTTTTTGCACCCAAAATCTCTTCGAAAATCCTTTGGGCATAAGGGCCGGTAACGGCGTTCATTGCATCAAAGCGCATGGTAAAACCGTTTGCAAAAAGCTTTTTTATCGCATTGAAGTCAAAAATCTCCTGCATCATATTAACATAGTCGGAAACAGGGTCGATTATTTCTATTTCCATGCCGCATAATTCTTGTTTTCCCAGCTTGGAAAGGTCAATATCCGGCACGTCGCAGATTTTGTATTCTTTGATGTTTTTGGTGTTTTGGTAAATTTTATCCGTGATGGCGCTTGGTGCCTGTCCGCCGGTTTCATTGGCGTATTTTATGCCAAAATCCCCGTTTTCGCCGCCCGGGTTATGGGATGCGGACAAGACGAATCCTCCATCCGCCTTATGCTTTAGTATAACATGGGAGCCTGCCGGCGTTGAAATAAAGCCGTTTTGCCCGATGATGAGTTTTGAAACGCCGTTTGCCGCCGCCATTTTTATGATTTTTTGAATGGCGACATCATTATAAAAACGCCCATCGCCGCCAACAAGAAAAGTTTTGCCTTTTAAGTCGCCAATTGTGTTGAAAATGCTTTGCATAAAGTTTTCTACATAATGGGGCTGCATGACAATTTTGGACTTGCGGCGCAAGCCGGCGGTGCCCATTTTCTGGTCATCATAAGGGGTAGTTTGTACGGTTTTAATCATTGCTTGCCTTTCCTTTATTTCTAATTATGTTTGCAGTTTATCATGTATAAACTGAAACTCAAGAATTTAAGGGAGTTATGCAACTATTTTTCAGGGCAGATAAACTCTGCCAGATTGCGGATTTCCCTTTTGGCGGCAATGTGTGAGACGCTTAATTTGAGCTTTAGGCAGTCTTGGTTCATGTCTAAAACCGTGAGCCCTTCCAAAAACAGCTCTTTATAAATGACTCGGTCTTTCAAACCGTGAAGGAAACGGAAACCGTATAGTTTTGACATCTTTTCCAAATGCGAGAAGACAATATTTTTATTTTTTGAATTATAATTTGACAGCTTATTGCCGACAACAATCCAGTTAAGATAGGTCCGTCCTTGCGCTGCAAGGGATTTTTTGACATCCCAGATAAAATTTGCATAAGGGCCGGGGGCTTCTATTTTATCTTTATAAAAATCAATGTCGGCTAAAACGCTCAAATCAATCAGACTGTCTGATACCGGCGTAATCAGCGTATCTGCATATTTATGTGCTTCTTCAAACAGGTAGTTTTTGGTTCCGGGCGTGTCAATGATAACAGCGTCAAATTGGGCAGACAATGAGGAAATCAGCGTATTTAGTTTTCTTTTTTCTTCAGCAATGGCTGAAAAATTTTCATTAACGCTCATTTTATGATGGTCCGGGCAGGGAAGGCTATATTTGTTATTTTCACAGAAACGCCGCCTGTTTTCGATGTATTTTGACAAACTGCCCTGGCGTCCGTCAAGGTCTATGGTGGCTACGCTGAACCCTTCGTAAAGGAGCTTTACCGCCAAATGCATGGAGATGGTCGATTTGCCGGTTCCCCCCTTTTCATTGCTAACAACGATGATATGCGCTTTTTTTTCAGTCATGTCTCTAATATTGTTTTGCCAAAGCAAGTTCTTGATGTTGATTTGCGACAACTATACAGGATTTATTTGTCCTTTTCAAACGATTACAAAGGTTATCCGCTTCATTTTTTGCAAGATTGACAATTTGGGAGCGGTAAACGATTGCGCTGCCTGAAGAAACCGGTTCGATATTAATCGGCTTTTTAGCCAACGGCCGGGGAATTTCTTTTTTTATGCGCAAAGCATAATTTCTGGCTTTGGCATAATTTGAAAAGGCTCCAACCTGAATTGCATAAATTGCCGGGGCGCTATTTTCCTCTGCTGTTTCTTCAGCCGCGGGGGCTTGGGATAAAGAGGCCAGCGTTTGGGGTTCCCCGGCGTTTAATTTTTTCAAGCCGGCATCCATCAATGCAGCGACTTTCCGGTCTCTTAACCTTACCGAATCGTGTCCCATCGTTACGGCAATGACTCTTTTGCCGTTGCGTTCGGCTGATGTAACAATGTTATAGCCGGCGGCATTGGTAAAGCCTGTTTTCATGCCGTCTGCACCGGCAAAGGTTTTAAGAAGGTGGTTGTGCGTATAGTAGGTGCGTCCGTTGTAAACAAATTTTTTGGTCGCAAACAGCTTGTAATATTCCGGAAAGTGGTGATACATTGCCGCGCCGAGAATCGCCATATCTTTGGCTGTTGTTTTTTGCAGTTTATTCGGCAGTCCGGATGCATTTTTGAATGTGGTGTTTGTCATGCCCAGCTCATGGGCTACTTTTGTCATGGTCTTGGCAAAATTTTCTTCGCTATAGCCAAGCCCCTCGGCTAAAACAGTGGCACAGTCATTGGCAGATTTGACAATAAGGGCAAGAATAGCCGTTTTAACGGTAATCTTTTCTCCCGGACGGACGCCGAGTTTTGAAGGGGAGCGGTTTGCCGCATTGCGTGAAACAGGCAGTTTGTCATCCATTTTTATCAGCCCTTTGTCGAGGGCGTCGAATGTGATATAAAGCGTCATTAATTTGGTCAATGAAGCCGGGTAGCGGAGTTTGTTTTCCGCATTTGCAGAAAGTATTTTTCCGGTTGCGGCATCAATCGTGATGGAAGAAACAGAAGCTTTAACCGGCGCGCAGAAAAAAGAAAGCGATGCGCATACCGCGCTGCCGCATAGAAATTTTGTTAATGATGCAAATATTGTTTTGTCTGCCATTTTTTTTACTTTTTAAATTTTGCCTATAAAATTAATTTTACGGGCAAAAGGGAAACAAAATGTTAATTTTTTTAAAATAAAAAATATTTTGTAAATTTATGTTGACTTTATTTGTCTTTGTTTGTAGAAAAGTTCTGTCTGATGGCGGATGTAGCTCAGTTGGTTAGAGCGCTGGTTTGTGGTACCAGATGTCGTGAGTTCGAATCTCATCATCCGCCCCATAACGAAAAAGCCCGGTTTTTCCGGGCTTTTTCGTTATGGAAATGGCGATGATAGAGGTTCGAACTCACAGAAGTGAGTTTGGGCTGCATTTTCAGGCAGACGCGAGTATGCCGGTGAGCGCAGCGAAGAAAATAAGGCAGGCAGAGCCAATCCATCATCCGCCCCGTAACAAAAAAAGCCCGGTTTTCCAGGCTTTTTTGTTATAAAGAAAAAGAATTTGTTATAAAGAATACGAATAAGGTGTTAATCCAAATCTTGGGTGGTTTCCTGATCCGCTTTGGCTTTTTCTTCTTTGGCTTTTTGTGCGGCTTCATTCTTTTTTGCAATGTTTTCCTTGGTCTCGTTAACCTTTCTTTCTAATTCTTTTTTGCCTTCCTTGGCTTTTTGGCTTAATGTTTGAAATTGCGATTCGAGCAGGCTTTTTATTTCAGGCAGGCGGTTTATGTTGAAAATTGCTAAAATGACAATTGCGATTAACAGCCATTCCCAAAAATTGTTTTCCATGTTTTTCTCCTTTTAATTTTGAAGCTGGTTTAAGACTTCTGTCGCATCGTAAGACTCTTGGTATTCCGGCATTTCGCCCATTAATGCAGCATAGGCCTTTTCTATTGTTTTTATATCTGTGTCTTGTTTTTTAGTTTCAAATAATTTTTGAATATTTGCAATTTTATTCAGCGATTTATCCGACAAATATTGTTTTAACCGGCAAATTTCATCCATTTGTTCGATTTTCCCCTGGCAATAGCACACTGCTTCGCAGCCGGCGGCATATGCCGCGGATGCTTTTTCGGATGTGCTTCCGCTTAAGGCTTTCATCTCAATGGCATCTGTTATCAGAAGCCCTGAAAATCCTATCTCTCCGCGGATAATTCCGTCGATGCCTTTTTTACTTAAAGTCAGCGGAAGACGGTTGTCTATTTCCGGCAGCAGAATATGGGCTGTCATGCCAAACGGGCAGTCTTTGAGCTGTTGAAACGGATAAAAATCTTTAGCGAGCTCTTTTAAGGTGTTGTTTAATACGGGCAGGTGCAAATGCGGGTCTGTTTGTGCTCTGCCGTGTCCAGGCATATGTTTTATACAGGGCAAAATACCGTTTTTTATGTATTCATCCGCCATTGTCTTGCCTAAAATTGCCGTGGATTTTTCATTGTCTGAAAAACAACGGCTTTTTATTGCCGGTGTCGTATCCGGATAAGCCAAGTCAAGGACGGGAGCGTAATTTGTGTTAATACCGCAAGCATTTAAATCGCTGCTGATAAGCTGCGCATGATATTGTGCCGCCTGCCGGGCATCCTGCAACGTCAAGGCGCCAATCTGGCTGTTGCCCGCATATTTGCGGAAATATGGCGCGGTCAGCCGCTGTACCCTTCCGCCTTCCTGGTCTACAGCGATTAAAACATCTTTTCTGCCTATCGTTTCTCTAATTTCTTTGGTGAGGGATTTTATCTGCTGGGGCGTTTTTATGTTGCGGGCAAAAAGGCTGATGCCAAGGGGATTGTTTTTTTCAAAAAGATATTTTTCCTCATCTGTCAGGCAATATCCCGAGCAAGAAAGAAATGCCGCAAGAATTGGTTTTGCCATTTAAGCCTCACATAAGAAAATTAATGAAGTATCTGGAGGATTTTATTAAAAAACGGCCGAAGAAATTCCAGTCATAGCCAAAATATCTTCCAAGAGAGGGGACGATGAAGCCGAATAAAATGATAAAACCCATGCCCAGGTTATCTGCAGCCAAATATTTTTGGATTTTGCCGTTGTTGCACCATCCCAGCAAAATTTTGGAACCGTCAAGCGGCGGAATTGGCAGTGCATTAAAAACGGCCAAAAGGACATTGAAAATAATCATGTTCATCAAAAACAGGCTGACCATGCCTTGCAGCGCAGGATTGCTTATATATGGCGCTGCAGAAAGGAGAATGCTGCTTAAAACGGCCAGCAGGATATTGGTTATAATTCCTGCTGAAGCGACTAAGACAACGCCTAAACGCGGCATTTTCAATGCGTCAAAGTTTACGGGAACCGGCTTTGCCCAGCCGAAAACAAATCCTGCTTTGCCAAGGATAAGCATTGCCGGCAGGATAATTGTCCCGAATAAATCAATATGTTTTAACGGGTTTGGCGACAGGCGCCCAACTCTTTTTGCGGTGTCATCCCCTAAAAGGTATGCGGCATAGCCGTGAGCCATTTCATGAAGGATAATAGCGATTAAAATCGGCAAAAGGCTGATAATTGTAGCAAGATTCATTATTTTTTCTTTACGATGCAGGTTCCGCCCAATGATTTAAGCTCAGAGCACAGCGCGTTGGCTTCTGCCTGCGTGGAGAAATTTCCGGCCTTTAAGCGGTAAAAAGTTCCTTTGGCTCCTAAATCTGCCGTTTCCACTTCATGGGGAAGTCCTTGAAGCGAAGAGTACTTCTTAGTTAACGCCGACCAGGATTTGTCAATGGCGGCTTTATTGGGCGAAGACATCAGTTGCAGCTGCCAGTTGCCTTTTGCAGCAACGGAAGTTTCCTCTTTAATGACGACTTTGATTGTTTCTTTGTCCGGGAGGGCTATGTTGTCCTTATTTTCTTGGGCTGCTTTTTGAGGTGCGGGCACTTTTTCCTGAGGGGCTTCCTGCGCAAGTGCTTTGACCGGAGCTTCTGCCGGAATGTCGACCATCTTGGGTTCGGGAAGTTTTGCGATATTTTTGCTGTCTGCTTCTTCAATAATTGCTTGTGCTTTTTCTGCCAAAGCATCGCTTTCTGCCGTGGAGGGCAATTCGGCTGTTTGTGCCTCCGGCGGCGTGATTACCGGCAATTGCGGCGTTTCCGGCGGCGGAAGCAGATTTTCAACTTTAGTGTTGTCATTTTTCTTTTCCAGAATGTCATAAACAGATTTGTCCTGGTTCTGAATTTCCATTCCGCCGGGTTCTGCCGGCTGGATTTTTACAGCTGTTTGCGGGCGGCGGATTACCGGAATTTCGCCTGGGTTATTTGCCGCATATTGGGGAGACAAAACCAGCCATCCGACGACGCCGGCCAAGGCTACGCCTGAAACAGCCCCGATAAAAACATTTTTTGAATGGCGGATTTCCCTGCGTTTTTCTTCCAATCCGGCAGCTGTTTGGTCTGCCAGCTTTTGGCGGAATTCATCCAAGAAATCATCGCTGTTTTTATTGTCTTCGGGGAAACCTTGAAACATATTTTGCCTCCTTGCATTCTGATATTTTTTAACTAATCTAGCATTAAAAGCTTGCTAAAGTTTTAACAAAAATCAAAATCTGGTCTTTATATCAAAGAGTTTTTGATGTTCTTCTATCGCTCCCATGTCTGTCATGCCGGCGATATATGTGCATATTATATCCGCAAGCGCTTTTTCATCTGCCGCCGATTTTGCAAACTGGCGCTCGGGCGAGGGCAAAAGGTGCCAGTCTTCATAAAAGGCGTTAAAAAGCCCTTCAACGATTTTTGTGGATTTCATATCCATCCGGGCAACAGATGTGTTGGTATAAAAATATTCCTTAAGGAATCGGCGCAGCATGGAAATTTGCTTTTGCATGCTTGAAGAAAAGCCGATAAGAAACTGCTTTTGCCTGCGTACGTCTTCTGCTGTTTTTACGCCAAGCGCCCTTATGCTGTTCCGGCTGTTTTCCAATGCGTCAAAAATCATGGAGGCAATCATGCTCCGGGTTATGGCATATATCTTTATATTATTGTCTTTTCCTTGGTATTTTTCCGCGAGCTCGTCTAAAATTTTGCCAATGAAAGGAAGTTCGCGCAATTGTTCCAGCGAAAAGAATCCGGCGCGGAATCCATCGTCGATATCGTGGTTTAGGTAAGCGATGTCATCGGCAATGGCCGCAACCTGTGCTTCTAAAGACGGATAATTTGCCAGGTCAAGGTCAAACTGTTTGTTAAAGCTTTTGAGCCAGCGGTTTGATACCTTTTTTATCGGGCCGTTATGTTTAACGGTTCCTTCCAGAGTCTCCCAGGAAAGGTTCAGCCCCGGAAATTCCGGGTAATGGGTTTCAAGGACAGTCATAATTTTCAAGGAATTTATATTATGGTCGAAACCGCCGAATTTTTTCATGGCATTGTTAAGTCCCCGTTCTCCGGCGTGTCCGAAAGGGGCATGTCCGAGGTCATGCGCTAAGGCAATGGCTTCGCCTAATTCTTCGTTTAACTCCAGACTTTTGCATATTGTCCGGGTAATTTGGGCAACTTCGATGCTGTGGGTGAGCCGGGTTCGGTAGTTTTTGCCTTCATGATAGGCAAAAACCTGGGTTTTGCCGTCCAGCTTTCGAAATGCCGCGGAATGTATCAGCCTGTCCCGGTCCCTTTGGAACGGGGAGCGTATAATATTGGCAAAATCAGGATAAAGGCGCCCGCGGCTGGCTTCCGGGCGAGAGGCGTAAGTTGCTAAGACCATGTTTTTTTCCTTTGCATCAGGATTATTTAAAGTGTATCTTAACTGTAATAAATCAATAAAGGGTTAAAATGAAAATCGCTACTTATAATGTCAACTCCATTAATGCCAGGATAGAAAACCTTTCTTTGTGGCTTGCCCAAAGCCGTCCGGATATTGTTTTGCTTCAGGAAATTAAAACGGAATTTAACGGCTTTCCGTTTTTCGAATTGCAGGCTTTGGGGTATAATGCGGCTGTGCTTGGGCAAAAAAGCTATAACGGCGTGGCAATCCTCAGCCGGCATAAAATTAAAGTGGTTCATGAAGGGCTGCCCGGTTTTGCAGATGATAATGCCCGCTATTTGGAGGCTGATATCAATGTCTGCGGCGAAGAATACCGCGTGGCTTCGCTTTATCTGCCAAACGGCAACCCGCCGTATAACGCTCCGGATGATAGTTCAAAATTTGATTATAAACTGCGCTGGATGGAGGCTTTTTATGAACATGCGCAAAGTTTGCTGGCATTGCGGCGCCCGGTTATATTAGGCGGCGATTATAATGTGATTTTGACGCCGGATGACGTTTATGATGCGGAGCCTTTTAAAAATAATGCTTTATATCGGACGGAAGTCCGCCAAAGGTTTCGGGCTGTTGAATATTTGGGCTATTATGACGCTTACCGCAAAACCCATCCTGAAAAAACGGGGTACACTTTTTGGGATTACAGCGGGGCAGCATTGCAAAATGACGAAGGAATGCGCATTGACTATTTTTTGCTTTCGCCGGATGCCATGGATAAGATGAAACATGTGGCGGTCGATGCCAGCCCCCGGCGCGGCGTTAAGCCTTCCGACCATACGGCTTTGGTGGCGGAGTTTGACGATGCCTAAGAAATTAAAGCGTAAAGGGCTGCCGGAAACGGCGCATCTCATTGTGTCCGGTATTTCCGATTTTGGGGATTTGATGGCGGAAACGGTTAAAAAGGAAGAAAACCCCGGGAATTTTAAAATTTATATTTTGGAAAACCGTAAGATTAAACCGCCTTTGGAAATTGGCGATAAGTTTCTGGCGCATCTGATTCATAAAAAGAACACTTATACTGCCAAGCCAATTGTCCGTACCGCGCAAGCGGCGCCCCAGGTGGAATATGTTTACGGCGTGATGGAAAAACGCAGCAGCGCCTATTATGCGCAGTCCGCAGAAAAAAATGCGCGTTTTGAATATCTGCTTTCCAATACAGGCAAGGCCAAACCCGGCGATTTTGTTAAGATTGCATTGGAAGGAAGCGGGCGTTTTAAAAGTGCCAGCGTTGTCAAAACCTATGGACGGTTTAACCTGTCTTTGAGCGCTGCGACGCTTATCCTTGAAAAATACGGGATACCGACAGCGTTTTCAGAAAAGGCTTTGGCGGAAGCCGGGCGGCTTCCCGAATTCCATAGCGAAGAAAGGAAAGATTATGTCCAAATTCCATTTGTTACCATCGACGGAGAAGATTCCAGGGATTTTGATGATGCCATTGCAGCAGAGAAAACGGATTTAGGATACAGGATTTATGTGGCGATTGCCGATGTTGCCTTTTATGTACGGGAAGGTACGGCTTTGGATCGGGAAGCTTATGCCCGGGGCAATTCGGTTTACCTGCCGAATATGGTGGTGCCTATGCTTCCGGAAGCGCTGTCAAATGATTTGTGTTCGCTGAACCCGGGAAAGAAGCGTGCGGCAATTGTCTGCACAATGGAAATCAACGAAGAGGGAAAAATAAAGGGATATTACTTTGAAAGGGCTGTTATAAAATCTTTTGCGCGCCTGACTTACGGACAGGTGCAAAAAGCCTTGGAAGGCAAAAATGATTTGCCGGGACAGGCAGCGCTTTTGAAAAAAATCCTTCCTGACTTGTACGGGGCTTTTGTTTTGCTGGACAATGCTCGGAAAAAGCGCGGCGCTTTAGAATTGGAAACAACTGAAATTAAAGTGGCGCTGGATAAAAATGGCGTGGTTAAATCGGTTTATGCGGCGGAGCGTTTTACGGCCCATCAGATTGTGGAAGAATTTATGATTGCGGCAAATGTGGCGGCAGCCAGCGCTTTGGAAAGCAAAAAAACAATATGCATGTATCGGGTGCATGACAAACCTAAAGAAGACCGGCTCAAAGATTTAGAACCTCTTTTGCGCAGCTTTAAAATGAAACTTCCGGATATTAATGCCATAAAGCCCAAACATTTTAACAATATTTTGAAAAAAAGCGAAAGTTTCGGGCAGATGATGGGCATCAGCGAAATGATTTTGCGCAGCCAGGCCCAGGCGGCCTATAGCCCGAAAAATATAGGGCATTTCGGGTTGGCTTTGCAAAAATACGCGCATTTTACATCGCCTATCCGCCGCTATGCTGACCTTTTAGTGCACCGCGCTTTGATTAAGGCTTATAAAATGCCGGAAGGCGGCGGGTTGAACAAGGATGATTTGTTTCAGGCCTGGGAAGAAACCGGCGCACATCTCAGCGAAACGGAACGGCGGGCCATGAATGCGGAGAGGGATATTACCGCCCGTTTTGTCGCGGCATATCTGGAACCTTCTGTCGGGCAGGTTTTTGAAGTTAAGGTTTCAGGAATTTCAAAGGCCGGTTTATTTGTCAGTTTAGAGCAGGCCGGAGCAGAAGGGCTTATCCCCATGCGCTGTCTGCCAAACGACATCTATATGCCGGGGGACGGCGGCTTGGTTTTGAAAGGGCGTTTCAGCGGGCATGTTTTTCGGCTGGGCGAAAAGGTTAAGGCCAGGTTATGCGAAGCTGTCCCCTTGAGCGGTGGTTTGATTTTTAATCTGGAGGAGGATTTTGCCGAACCCAAACGGAGGCGGAAGAAATGAAAAAGGTTTTATGCTTGTTGTGGTTTGGGTGTGTGTTTTTTTCTTGTGCCGCCCGGGCCGGCGGAACAGAAGATTTTTGCAAGCTCTATGCGGAGATGCCTAAGTCCTATGTGCGCCCGGTTAACGTAAAAGAGATTGCCGAAGCGGTTTTAAAGAATTTTTCAATTATGGATAAGCAGCTGCATCTTGGCGGAAAGGGGGATAAGCTGACCCTTTATTATAAAGGCAAATCCTGGAGCTTTGCCAAGCCTAAAGGCGAGGATGATGCAAATGCCTGGTGCCGGCTGACTAAGGAAGTGGCGCAAAAAGCCGGCGAGTATTCGGAAAAATTCTTGGAAAATGATTATTTGCTGAGCGAAAAGGTCTTAACGGAAACTCTTCCGCTTTTTGACAAGGATTCAAAATTTTTTGGCGATGGTTTAGAAATGACAAATAAACGTTTGAAACATAAACGTTTATTTGCGGCGAGAATGGAAGAAAGCAAACGCCTTTATCTCAAGATAAGCATTTTCAACAGCCACAGTTTGGAGAATCTGAAAAAAGCCTTTGCGGATTTTCCTGAAGCAGAAGCTTTGACAATAGATTTGCGCGGCAATCCCGGCGGATCTTTGGAAGCTGCCGTTGCGGCGGCCGATTTATTTTTAGACGGGGGGATTATTGTTTCGACCCATGATGAAAAAGGCGGCAGCGAAGTGTTTTATAATGCGGACGAAGCTGAAGAAATGGCGGGGAAGAAAATTTTGATTCTTGTCGACGGACAAACGGCCTCTGCGGCAGAAATGTTTGCTCAGGCGCTTGCCGACCAGGGGCGTGCCGAAGTCGAGGGAAGCGAGACCTATGGCAAAAAAACGCTGCAAAATTTGATAGAGCTTCCGGGAGGCGGGGTTGCCGCCGTAACGGAGGCTTATTTTCGGCCGCCGTCGGAAATTTGAGAAAATGCTGCCGGAATGAAAATTATTGTTGACAGCGGCTTAAAAAAATGTATATTACGCCTAAATGTTTAATGTGTAACCTATTAATTTAAGAGATAAAGAAATGGCAAAAGCAGTAAAAGTTAAAGTTAAATTGGAAAGCACCGCCGGTACCGGCACTTTTTACCTGGCTGAAAAAAATCCCAGAACTCATCCTGAAAAGCTGACTTTGAAGAAATATGACAAGAAGTCAAAAAAGCATGAAGAGTTTGTAGAAAAGAAATTAAAGTAATTCTTTTAACGGAATTTTGCAAAGGCGCCAGGTTGGCGCCTTTTTTTTCGGCCGGATATATCTTTGTGCCGGCAGTGAATGCTGATTTTAATTTTCCAGAGGGTGCGCCTTGCGGTATTCTTTGGAAAGGTGTCCGATTTGGACATCCGTATACCTTTGCGTGGTGGTCAGCGAGGCATGCCCTAAGAGTTCCTGAATGGAACGCAGGTCTGTGCCTTCGCTTAATAAATGCGTGGCAAAAGAATGGCGCAGAGCATGGGGCGTCAAATTATCGTTCAGGCCCAAAACAGCCCTGATTTTTGCCATTTGCCGCTGCACAATCCGAGGAGACAGGCGCTCTCCCCGGGCTCCCAGGAACAGAGGCTCTCCATGGCGGAAGTTATAGGGGCAAGCTTGTAAATAAGCGTCTATTTTTTCATAAATAACAGGAAGGAGAGGAACAATTCTTTCTTTATTTCCTTTGCCCAAAACCCTTAATGAGGCGCTTTGGGCCGTTATGTCTCCAAAGTTGAGCGACAGGGCTTCGGATATACGCAAACCGCATCCGTAAAGTATTGTAAAAATGGCGGAATCCCGCAGCCCCTGCCACTCGTCTTTGCTGGCAGCCAAGGCCTTGTCAATCAAATCCATAATTTCATTAAAATCTAAAGATTTGGGCAGTATTTTGCTTTTTCGCGGCGAAGATACGATACTGATGGCGTCATTTTTTACCAGATTATTGTCTTCTGCCCAGCGGAAGAAATTTTTTAAGGCGGAAATTTCGCGGGCCAGAGAACTGTTTTCGAGATGCCGGGCGTGCCGGCTGCTTAAATAATTGCGAAAATCCCTGATTGAAACTTCATCTAAAACTTTAAGCGAGACTTCTTTTTTGTTCTTATCTGCCAGAAAGTTCAGAAAAAATGAAAAATCCCTGGCGTAGGCATCAAGCGTGTGTTCAGAATAACGCCGTTCGTTCCGCAGGTAATTTTGCCAGCGGGAGATGGTTTGGAGAAGCTCAGAATCAGCCTGATAATTAATTTTATCTTTCATGATTGCTATTTTAAAATGAAAAAAGTTAAATTAAAGTGTAAATTTGTGGGGATATTCCCGGATGGCGGTTGGTTTTTTTATGCGCCGGATTTATGATGGAGAAAAAGAAGGTAAATGAATGATGATTGTTGGCGTTTTGTTGCCGCTGCCGTTTAACAGCGTTTTTGATTATAAGACGGAAGAAGAGCTGCAGCTTGGGCAGATTGTGCAGGTGCCCTTCGGAAATCCGAGGCAGGGCAAAGGATTCCAAGTCGGGGTTGTCTGGAAGCTTGGCGCAACGGCAAATCTTGATATCAAAAAAATCAAGCCGGTTGCCAAGGTTTTTCCTTTTTTGCCGCTTTCTGACACTATGCGCCGTTTTATTTCTTTTGTAGCCGAATATAATCTGGCTTTTGCCGGTTTGGTTTTGAAAATGGCGCTGAGTGCCAAGCAGGCTTTCGATGATCCGAAAATGCTTACGCTTTACACGCTTTCCGGCAAAACTCTGGCGGATGCTAAACTTAAAAATTCAGATGCAAGGTGGCGGGTTATCGAACTTTTGAAGCATGCGCCATATACTTTGCAGGAAATTATGGTCGGCGCCGGTGTCGGGGCTTCTGTTGTTAAAACCTTATGCAATGCCGGCGTTTTATTGCCGTTGAGCCGGGAAGCCAAAAAAGATTTTCCCAAGCCGCAAAGCGATTTTGCCAAGGTTTGCCTTACTGCTGAGCAACAGGCCGCGGCTGATGTTTTATGTGCCGGCATCGGAAAGGGTTTTAAGGCAACTTTGCTGGACGGAATAACGGGTTCTGGCAAAACGGAAGTTTATTTTGAAGCTGTCGCGAAGGTTTTGGAAGCCGGACAGCAGGTTTTAATCATGGTTCCTGAAATTTCGCTGACAACACAGTGGCTTAACCGCTTTGCCAAAAGGTTTGGCGCAGTGCCGGCAAAATGGCATTCCGCCCTTGGCGGGCGTGAGCGTTCAGATACTTGGCAGGCTGTTGCGGATGGGACGGCGCAGGTTGTTGTGGGAGCGCGTTCGGCCTTGTTTTTGCCCTTTCGGAATTTGGGGCTTATTGTGGTTGATGAGAGCCATGACGCCTCTTATAAACAAGAGGATGTGGTTAATTATCAGGGGCGGGATATGGCTGTTGTCCGCGCAAAGTTTGAAGAAATACCGATTATCCTTTCTACGGCGACGCCTGATTTGGAGACCGTATGCAATGTGGAAAGCGGAAAATATGACGCCGTGTGCCTGAAATCCCGCTATGCGGCTGCCGTTTTGCCGGAAATCAACGTGATAGACCTTAAAAAAAATAAGCCGCAAAAAGGCGAATGGGGTGTTTCGTGGATTAGCCCGGTTTTGGCCGAAGCGCTTCAGGATAAGCTGGATAAGAAAGAACAATCGGTTTTGTTTTTGAACCGCCGGGGCTATGCGCCGCTGCTGATTTGCCGGGATTGCGGCTACCGTATGGCATGCCCGAATTGCACGGCCTGGCTGACGGAACATAAAAAAACGAAATCTTTAATATGCCATCATTGCGGCTATTCAACGTCAATTCCGAAGGTTTGTCCCGATTGCGGTTCTGAGGACGGATTGACGGCTTGCGGCCCCGGGGTGGAACGCATTGCCGAGGAAGTAAAATGGCGTTTTCCGGAAGCGAGAACCAGAATATTATCCAGCGATATCACTTCTTCTTTAGCAGAAGTTTCTTCGGTTATCCGGGAAATGGAAGAAGGAAAGGTCGATATTCTTATCGGCACGCAGATATTGGCAAAAGGGCACCATTTTCCGTCTTTGACCCTTGTCGGGATTGTGGATGCGGATTTGGGTTTGCTGGGGAGCGACTTGCGCGCCAGCGAACGGACATTCCAGCTTTTGTCCCAGGTTTCGGGAAGAGCAGGGCGCGGCGAAAAAAAAGGCGTTGTCTATTTGCAGAGCCTTTATCCTGATAATGCGGTATTAAAGGCTTTGGTCAGCGGGAATCGCGAAGAATTTATGGATTTGGAAAAACAAAGCCGGAAGATATTAAAACTTCCGCCTTTTGGCAAGCTGGCCGCGGTTATTGTCAGCGGTGCGAATCAGGAACAAACCGAAAAAACGGCTATCCGCCTTGGGCAGTGCGCTCCGCAGACGGATTTTATTTCGACTTTGGGGCCTGCGCCGGCGCCCATTGCGGTGCTGCGCAATAAATACCGCTACCGCCTGCTGCTGAAAACCGTAAAAAACATCCAGATTCAGCAAGTGCTTAAAGAATGGCTCCGGCAGGTGGATATTCCCGCAAATGTCAGGGTCGAGGCGGATATTGACCCATATTCTTTTATGTGAGGCTGTTAATAAGGCGGTATGTCCTTGCAATTTGTTTTTTGTATTAATAAATTAGAAATAAATCATCATTATGATAATTCCTATTGATGAGAATCTGATATAATTTGAGTGGTTAAATTGAAGAAAAATTCAAAAGCAAAAATTGCGGCAACCTATGCTCTGGCCTTGTATGAGGCCGCAATCTCCAAAAAAAACGCGGAGGCGGTTTTTGAAGATGTGGAAAAATTGCGCAGCATAATCCTTAATGAGCCGCAAATTATCAAGTATCTTGCCAATCCTTTATGGAACAACGCTTCAAAAATGGAAGCTTTGGGCGATATTGCCCAAAAAACGGGACTGGGCAACGAGACTCTCGAATGTTTGGATGTTATTGCCGAAAACCGCCGCTTTGCAGAGCTGCCGCTCATCTTAGATGAGTTTATGCATATTTATTATGCTAAAAACGGCATTGCAGAGGTAAAGGTTGTGAGCGCCAAAAAGCTTTCCGCTGCCCAGTCCGGCAGGCTTCAAAAGAAGATGGAAACGCGTTTGGGGCGCAAGGTGCTGCTGCATAATGAAGTGGATGCCGGGATACTCGGCGGCCTGCGCGTTATGTATGGTTCGGAAATGATAGATGCTTCTTTGGAAGATAAGTTAAACCGTTTGGAAATTGTTATGAAAGGTGGACTGTGATGTCTATAGGTGCCAGTGAAATTGCCTCTATAATTAAGGACAAAATTACCAAAGCCGATGTCGACGTTAATGTGGCAGAGGTCGGGCAGGTGCTTTCTGTCGGTGATGGAATTGCCCATGTGTACGGGTTGGATAAAGTGCAGGCCGGCGAGTTGGTGGAATTCGCCAATGGTGTTAAAGGCATGGCGCTGAACCTGGAAGAAGATAATGTCGGCGTGGTTATTTTCGGCGCAGATGATACGATTAAAGAAGGCGATTTGGTTAAGCGTACGGATCAGATTGTGAGCGTGCCGGTCGGCAAGGAACTTTTGGGACGCGTTGTTGACGCTTTGGGCGAACCGATTGACGGTATGGGCGCTGTTAAGGCAAAAGAACACAGCCTTTCAGAAATTAAAGCGCCGGGTATTATTGCCCGCCAATCTGTGCACGAGCCTGTACAAACCGGGTTGAAAATTGTCGACTCCTTGATTCCGATCGGGCGCGGACAGCGTGAATTGATTATCGGCGACCGCCAAACCGGAAAAACGGCGATTATCGTTGATACTATCTTGAATCAGAAAAAAATTAACGACCAGGCAAAGTCGGACAAAGATAAACTGTTCTGCGTTTATGTTGCAGTCGGGCAAAAACGTTCTACGGTTGCACAGGTGGTTAAAACATTAAAAGACCATGGCGCAATGGATTATACGATTGTGGTTGCCGCGACGGCTTCAGACCCTGCGCCAATGCAGTTTATTGCCCCGTATTCCGGTTGCGCCATGGGTGAATATTTCAGAGATCATGGCATGAATGCCGTTATCTTTTATGACGATTTAACCAAGCAAGCCACAGCTTACCGCCAGATGTCATTGCTGCTCCGCAGACCGCCAGGGCGTGAAGCTTATCCCGGTGATGTGTTCTATTTGCACTCACGTTTGTTGGAAAGAGCTGCAAAAATGAATGATGAACTGGGGGCTGGATCTTTGACGGCTATGCCGGTAATTGAGACGCAGGCCGGTGATGTTTCGGCTTACATTCCGACGAACGTTATTTCCATTACCGATGGACAGATATTCTTGGAAACGGCGCTCTTTTACCAAGGCGTGCGCCCGGCGGTTAACGTTGGTATTTCTGTTTCCCGCGTGGGTTCTGCTGCGCAGATTAAAGCCATGAAACAAGTTGCCGGCAAGATGAAGCTGGAATTGGCCCAATATCGCGAGATGGCTTCTTTTGCCCAATTTGCTTCGGATTTGGATGCTGCAACTCAAAATCTTCTGGCCAGAGGTGCGCGTTTGACAGAGATGTTAAAACAGCCCCAGTATAACCCGATGCCGGTTGAGGAAGAAGTTGTTGCTATTTTTGCCGGCGTGCGCGGTTTCCTTGACAAGGTCAGCTTAAAAGATGTTCGTGCTTTTGAAACAGGCGCTTTGCAGGCTGTCAGGGCGGAACATCCTGAGTTCTTGGAAGAAATACGCGAAAAGAAAGTGATTTCCGACGAGCTGGAAGCCAAGCTGACAAAATTCTATGAGGAATACAGCAGCGCATTTACAGCCAAGGATGAAGCAGCATAGGAAAAGGTTATGGCAGGCTTAAAAGAATTACGCATCAGGATTGAAAGCATTAAGTCCACGCAGAAAATTACTTCTGCCATGAAAATGGTGGCGGCTGCCCGGCTGCGTAAAGCTCAGGGATTAATAGCCTCTTCAGAACCTTATGCCCGGGCTCTTCATAAAGATATCAGCCTGATTTGGCAGGATATTCAGGCAAAGGCGGAAAAAGGCGCTGTGCCGCTTGTATTGCCGCCTTTGCTGCAGCCTGTCGAAAATGCTAAGGATTATCTGCTTTTGGTTATAACTTCGGACAGAGGCTTATGCGGCAGTTTTAATTCTGCTGTTATTAAAGCAGTGGTTTCAAGAATTGAAGAACTTAAAAAGTCCGGCAAAAACGTTAAGTTATATTGCCTTGGCAAAAAAGGCGCCGATGTGTTAAAACACAGATACGGCGATATGATTGCTTTTGTGAAAACCGGAATTGCCAAGAAAGGCGCGGATTACGCTGAAGCGGAAGAAATAACAGAAGAACTTTTGCAAAGATTCCTTAATAAGGAATTTGATGTCTGCGAAATGGTGGTCAGCCATTTTAAGTCTGCCATCAGCCGTGATATCCGTGTCGAACCATTTTTGCCATTGAAGAAAAATGAAGAAATGGAAGAGGCCGAAAATCCGGTTCACGGTGCATTTTATGAGTTTGAGCCGGAACCTGAAAATATGTTCGCGGATATTTTAAAACTTTATGCAAAGAGCGTATTTTTCCGGGCTATCGTTAATTCGCAAGCTTCTGAACAGGGAGCAAGAATGTCTTCTATGGATAATGCAACCCGCAATGCCAAAGACATGATTGCAAAGTTAACGTTGCGCTATAACCGTATCAGACAAACGGCGATTACGACAGAATTAATTGAAATTATCGCAGGGGCGGAAGCTATCTGATTATTTTACAGTATTGAGGAATAAAAAAGGAGATGAACATGGTGGTAAAAACCGCAACAGCCAAAAAAACAGCCGTTGAGAAAAAAGCTGTTAAAAAGACAGCTGTTTCACCTAAAAAAACAGCCCAGAAGATTATTGACGCCGAAGACAAAATATATGCTTCTGCAAATGTTAAACAGGAAAAGAAAGCAATTAAAGAAACAGTTGCCGACAATAAAAAAGATGCTGCCAAAACCCGCCATATCGAGAAAAAGGAAAGAGGTACCGGCAAGCTTGGGCATATCAGCCAGGTTTTGGGCGCTGTTGTTGACGTGAAATTTGACAATGTCGATGAGCTGCCTCCGATTTTGACGGCTTTGGAATGTGATAACCATGGCAAAAACCTTATTTTGGAAGTTGCACAGCACTTGGGCGAGAGCGTTGTCCGTACAATTGCTATGGATACGACAGACGGTTTGGTGCGCGGGCTTGAAGTTGTTAATACGGGAAAACCGATTTCTGTTCCTGTCGGCCCGGAATTGTTAGGGCGTATTGTGAATGTTATCGGCGAACCGGTTGACGGGCGCGGTGCTATTAAGAGCAAAATGGAATATCCTATTCACCGCCCGGCGCCGTCATTTGTCGACCAGTCGACAGATACGGAAGTTTTAACAACCGGTATTAAGGTTATCGACCTTTTGGAACCTTATGCAAAAGGCGGAAAGATTGGTTTGTTCGGTGGTGCCGGCGTGGGCAAAACCGTATTGATTATGGAATTGATTAACAATATTGCCAAAGGGCATGGCGGCTATTCCGTGTTTGCCGGCGTGGGCGAACGTACCCGTGAAGGTAATGATTTGTATCATGAAATGATTGAATCTGGCGTTATTGACCTTAAGGGGAATAATTCTAAAACCGTTTTGGTTTACGGACAGATGAACGAACCTCCCGGGGCTCGTGCCCGCGTGGCTTTGTCTGGTTTGACCCAGGCGGAGTATTTCCGTGATGAAGAGCACCAGGACGTGTTGTTCTTTGTTGATAATATTTTCCGCTTTACCCAAGCTGGTTCTGAAGTTTCAGCTTTGTTGGGGCGTATTCCTTCCGCGGTTGGCTATCAGCCGACTTTGGGAACGGATATGGGGGCGATGCAGGAGCGTATTACTTCTACAAAGAATGGGTCTATTACTTCCGTGCAAGCCGTTTATGTGCCTGCGGATGACTTGACTGACCCGGCTCCGGCAACAACATTTGCGCACTTAGATGCGACAACAGTGTTGTCCCGTTCTATTTCTGAGCTTGGTATTTTCCCCGCGGTTGACCCGTTGGATTCTACATCGCGCATTTTGGATCCGCAGGTTATTGGCGAAGAACATTACCAGGTTGCCCGCCAGGTGCAGGAAATTTTGCAAAAATATAAGTCTTTACAAGATATTATCGCGATTTTGGGTATGGATGAGCTTTCTGAAGAAGATAAGCTTACCGTTTCCCGCGCCAGAAAGGTTCAGCGTTTCTTGTCTCAGCCGTTCTTTGTGGCTGAAGTATTTACCGGAACGCCAGGCGTGTTTGTTAAACTGGAGGACACAATCCGCGGCTTTAAGGAAATTATTGAAGGCAAGCATGATGATGTTCCGGAACAAGCCTTTTATATGGTGGGCACAATCGAAGACGCTTTGGCTAAAGCCAAAACTTTAAGCGGCAAATAGCGAGGTGGGCGATGGATGGTAAAATTGAATTGGTAATTGCGCTTCCCGGCGGCGTTTACAAGAATGTTAAAGCAAATAAGGTTCTGTTGCCCGCTATGGAAGGCAATATAACGATTTTGCCGCAACGTGCGCCGATTGTCCTGCAGCTTAAGGCCGGAAATGTCCAAATCCTTGATGAAAGCGGCCAGGCAAAAGATGAATATTATATTGCCGGAGGTTATGCTGATGTGGCAGAAGACCGGTGCGTTATTGCAGCGCCTTCTGTCCAGAAAGTTCAGGAATAAGCTTAAGTTCAAAAAAAAGCGCCTTATTCAGGCGCTTTTTTTAGCTTTAAAATCTCTATGATTTCCAGAATGGATATAATTTGTTCCAAGGCTGCATTTATGTATTTTCTGTTGGTTGCTTTGCAGAATATGGAATGGCTTTCAAACATGTCCTGGCTGGTGCTGACGGCAATTAAGAGCTTGTTGCCGAAAAAGCTGAATTGGAGCTTTTTGCCTTTGAAAGCGTTTTGGACGTTAAGCATGCGTTCCATGAAGGCGGTTGTTAAGATATAGCGGGCTTCAATTTGATTGCTGCCGTAAACTTCAAATTCTTTTTCAAAAACGCAATCTTCTAAGGTAATGTGTTGCAGGCCGGTGCATAAGCTGCCGATTTTATGAAACATGTTAAAAAATCCCCAATCCCTGTAGACAACGATTTTGCCGGGGAAGGCTTTGTCCATGCTGAGCAAGATGGCAATGCCTTTAAAAACTGTGCTGGTTTGGCGCCTTTTTCCGCTTCCTGTAACCATTTTCAGGTCTTCTTCTGAAACGGCAATGCCTATGCCTTTGTAAGCGCCGGTGAAATAATCGTCTCCGTAATGGCGGTTATAAGCGCCGAAAAGCATTGAATCATTGAGTATTTTTTCGTCCATGTATTTTTTATAACTATATTGGAAATCTCCGAAATATTTTAAAAATTCCGGCATGATTTTTCTTTTGGATTTGCTTCTGAATCTGCTTAACGGGGTGGAAACGGCTATTAATAAAACCAGCAGGGCGAATGCGATTGCGTTAAAGGGCAGATTTTCAGATTTGGGCATGGTTCCGCCGTATTGGCTGATGTACAGCCATAAGACTCCGCCGCATAACAGCGGTATAACAATAAAAATAATGCCAAGCCCAATATAAAAATAGGAAAGGTATTTCTTCCTTTCTGTTTCTATTTCATTAAACAGGGGCTTTAGCACGCTGTTATAATATTGTTCAAAGCCGGAACGAAAAGCCGGAATATTTTGATGCTGCATTTTATTTGAAGAACCTTGCCGCATTTATGCTTTCTTTGGCATTGTTTTCAGCCTCATAGAAGGGCATGTCGTCCTGGATGCCGATGAGCATGGCGACAAAGGAGCTTGGAAATATTTCTACGGCGTTTTTAAGTTCGGTAACGTTTGAATTATAGAAACGGCGGGCTGCTGCGATATGTTCTTCGACATCGTGCATGGCTTCCATTGCATTGAGCATTGTTTGATTGGATTTTAAATCAGGATAATTTTCAGCAGAAAGCTTAAATTCCCGCATTTTGCCGTCAAGGAGCTTTTCGATATCCATTTTTTTTGCAGGGTTGTCTGAAAATTTGCAGTTCATTGCCTCGGTGCGTATTTGGGCAATTTCTTCCATTAGGCTTTTTTCATGAGCCATATATTGGGCGGCAAGCGTTAAAAGGTTTGGAATAAGGTCGTAACGCTTTTGGAGCTGGACATCAATTCCTGAAGCGGATTCTTTCAGCCTGTTTTTCTTTTTAATCAAAGAAACATAAATTGCATAAAAGCCGATGGCAACAACGGCGGAAACAGACCAAATGACGATATTTTCCATTGTTTTCTCCCTGAAACGATTGTTTATTATTTATAATAGAGGGGCGAACTCAGAAATCAAGGAAAATAAAAAGCCCGGTTGATACCGGGCTGGATATTACTTGGTTTCTCCGACATACATGCCGACGGCTTCGGCCGCGCGGACGTAGTCGCTTTGCGGATTAAGAAGCGTTGTGCCTTCTTTTACCACTTCATTTAACGGTGCTGCGGAAACATGGCCGTTTTTCCACAAAACCATGCAGTTGTGTTCGCCTTTTGCGAGAAGTTCGACAGCTTTTGCTCCGAACAGCGCTGCAACTTTGCGGTCAAAAGACGTGGGTTCTCCGGCGCGCTGGACATGTCCCAATGTGGTAACGCGCGTTTGGAATTCGCCATATCTTTTATTCAGCTCGGCGCTCAGGTATTGTCCGATTCCTCCGTAAACAGCTTCTCCGACTTTGTTTTTTGCAGCGGAAAGGTGTTCGCCGTTTTCTGTTTTTAACCCTTCAGAAACAACGATTATGGCATGGTTTCTGCCGCTTTTTTTGATTTCTTTTAATTTGTTGATAACACCGTCAATGCTGTAAGGAACTTCAGGAACCAAGCAGACATCGGCGTTTCCGGCCAGGGCGGAATGCATGGCCAGGTGTCCGGCGTCGCGTCCCATAACCTCTAAAATTAAGGCACGGCTGTGAGAACGGGCAGTGAGGGATAAGCTATCGATGGCTGTTGTGCAAACCTGGCAGGCAGAATCGAAGCCGACTGAAAATTCTGTTAACGGCGTGTCATTGTCAATCGTTTTGGGAACGCCGACCATGCGGATGTCTGTGCCTTTGCAATAGTTGCTGACAATGTTCATGCTGCCATCGCCGCCGACGACAACCAAGGCATCAAGCCCAAGAGCCTTAACGCCGCGGTGAAACCTTTGAGACATGGCTTCCAGGGATTCCATTTTAACGCCTTGGTTGCTGGAACCCAGGTAAGAACCGCTTAAACGCGGCCAGGGAGTGTCTGAATAATTGTGTACGGTCAAAACTTCATAGCGGAGGGTGTCGTCCGTCAGGCCGTTTGTGCCATCTTTGATTCCGTAAACTTCCCAACCGAGTTTGGAGGCGGAATTAACTACCGCCCTGATAACAGCATTCAGGCCGGCGCAGTCGCCGCCGCTTGTCAAAATTCCTATTTTTTTTATCTGAGACATTTAAAACTCCCATTCTTGTTCTTTTATTGTTGCTTTCTTTTCAATTTTGCTGTATACTCTATACATATTTTATTGGAGATAATCCAGTAAAAAATTTTTTTTATCTATAGTTTTTTTATAAGGAAAACCTATTTGATGTATAATCTCAATAATATGAGCAATTTGCAACATAAGCTTTGCGAACTGAAATTGGAAGAGCGCCGCGTTTGTTCCGATATTAAACATCTTGTTTCTAGAAACAAGACCATTGACTTTTTTCAGGCAAAGCAGCTTAATACGCTTCGTACAGGGCTGAAATCAAAAATAAAGAATGTTGAATCGAAAATTACGCCGAATATTATTGCGTAATTTTGTTTTTTTATGCTGTGGGGCAATTCCGGCTGCGGAATTGCTCTTTTTTAGTAAGAAAAAATATGAAAATTGTTGAAATTAAAGACCGGACGGATGAACTTTTGGCATGTTTGTTTTGTATCTGGAAGGCGTCTGCTTTGGCAACGCATTCATTTTTATCCGTGAGCGAGCTTGAAGAAATTGCACCTTATGTGAAACCGGCCTTAAAAGCCGTTCCTCACCTGGCAGCGGCTTATGCCGGTGATGGCGAGCCTGCGGCTTTTATCGGCGTGGACGGGCAGAGGGTGGAAATGCTGTTTGTTAAACCGGAACTGCGCGGAAAAAAGATTGGAAAAACGCTGTTGGAATATGCTTTTTCAAAATATGGCGCCTGCGAGGTTGCGGTAAATGAGCAAAATCTCCAGGCAACCGGTTTTTATGAGCATATGGGTTTTTGCGTTTATAAACGCTGCGAATGTGATGAGCAGGGGAGACCCTACCCTTTGTTATATATGAGAAAGGCCTCGGCGGACAAGTAGGCAGAAGCGCCTGCCTACTTAGATATCTCAAGAAGCCTTTTGTAAAAGGTGGTCGGAGAGTTCGAAAATCATATCTCTTTAAATGACTTCAATAGCCTTTAAAACCGCATGTGCGGTTCCTGGACATACGCTAAAGGCTCACCGATCTTGCAATCGGGGCAATTTACCACCCGCTGAAAGCGGGCAATATGACGATGTTACCAACACCGAAAGAGATAGAGCTTTCGACAGCTCCGCACCTTTTTTAGGCGCTTGACATGAAAATTTTTCCATATCCGTTACAAATGGCAGACGTTTTAATTTTTTTTGCAAGATAATTTTATAAAATGCTTGCTTTTTTTTATAAAGGATGTTATCTAACAATCCAGTTTTAACTCTTATTGAACATGAAATGAGGTGATTTAAGTGGTTCAAGTTACTGTTATCGGTAATGATGTTGCTCAGTCTTTGAAGGTTTTGAAAAAGAAAATGCAGCGTGAAGGCGTTTTTCGCGAAATGAAATTGCGCCGCTGTCATGAAAAAAATTCTGAAAAGAAAGCACGCCGTTCTGCTGAAGCTGTTCGCCGTGCAAGAAAGCAGCTGCGTAAACGCTTAGACACTGAAGGATTCTAGTCCTATTTGTTGTTTGTAAGCCTCTGTCTCCTAGGACAGAGGCTTTTATTTTATGTAAAGGGATTTGACCAGCCCTTCGAGCCAGATTTCAATTCCGTTATTTATTAGTTCTTTAAAATTTTGTACGTCTTCTGGGTTTTCGGTTTCCAGTTCAGCGGCAAGCTGCCAATAAGGCAGCGAATTGATGTAGTCGCAAAAAGCAAACACCAAATCTGCAGAAGTTTGATGCGGCATACATTGCCGGCTTTCAAACCAGGTAAACCAATGATTGGCTGCATTTTTTAGTTCTGCTTTGCTTTTGCTCATTTTAATTCCTTTTATGAATATTTATTATTCTTTGGTTGAATTAAAATCAAGCTTAAAAATTTTAGTTGTGAATATTTTTATTTGAAAATAGAATAAAGCTACGGCAAAAATTTGTGGATGGAAATTACTTTTCCCAGAATCTGCACTTTTTCAGGATCTTTGATTGGAACCGGCGGATAAAGCGGGTTGTCCGATATGATATCCGCAGATGCGGTAAATTCGTTAAAACATAAGCGTTTGACAAATATCTGGCTGCCGGCTTTGAAAAGGTATAAGCCGTTATTTTGCGCGTGGGTTATTGACGTGTCAATCCAGACAAAATCATTTTCGTTGATTGTCGGCGACATTGCATCGCCATGCAAGCGGACAATAGTGATGTTGCCAGGCGCTGTTTGGGTTATGTTTTTAATCAAGTCCATGCTGATGAGCTGGCGACCAATCAGCCCTTCTGCCAGCGAACCTGCCGAAAGGCTTGCGTCAATAATCGGAAGCGAGGCCATGTTTGCGGCACCGGAACTTAAGTCGATGTAGTTTTCCGGCGCTTCGCCGGTAACCTCGCAAACAGGTATGTTATAATAGTCGGCAATGAGTTTTGCTTCTTCGTATTTTAATTTACGCCGGTTTTCCCATTTTGAAATTGTGGGCTGCGAGCGCCCGATAGCTTTTCCGAGCTCGGCGGCGGTCTGATGGTGTGCTTCCCTCAGCTGCTTTATGTTATTCATCTGTTTCTCCTTTGGAATAAGCTTATGATATTAATATTTTGAATTAAGTCAATATTTTTTAGAATATTGTATTTATTCACATTTTGAATTATTTGTATTGATTTTATTCTCTTTATGAATAATTATTGAGTGTGCTTAATTGCTGGCTAACAATTTATGGTGGAGTTGGAGTATGCTTGGAAAAAAATATCGCCGTTTTGCAAAATTTTGCGTTTTAGAAAAATATTTAGCCAAAGGCTGGCTTAATTTGGGACGGACGGAATATAGCGGCAGAGACCGCTTATGGGCCGGCAACCGTTTGGCCGATGTTTATGCCCGCTGCGCTTTTCCTGAAGCGAAAGCTCTGGATTTGCAGAAACCCTTTGTTGATGTTTCCGGCGGCGGGGGTGCAAGTTTGGAACGCATTTTGGATGCCCGGGCTGAATATGGAGCCGCAATGCGTTCTGTTTATCGGGATTATTGGCCGGCCGTGCGTAAAATTTGCATTGAGGATGAAGAATTGATTATTCAAAATCCGGAGGAAAAGCAAAAATTAAAAGCATTGTTTTCTTTTAATACGAAGGTGGATTTGTGCCGCGGGTTGGACGAATTAATCGATTTTTACAGAGACTGGGACAAGGGCAGGGGATGAGCGGAGAGAGCCTTTATTATATAAGGCGTATATAAAATTATCATATTCCTATTATCATTATTGGCATTATGCTGTTTGGCAGGTGTTAAATGTGGTGGGAAAAGCAAACAGAAGGAAAACAATATGCGGGAAGAAAAAAATGTTACGGCCGTTAAAAAGTGTAAAGTGAGCCCGGGGCAAATCAGAGATATGCTGAATGAAATGCAGGCAGTTGTCTGTTTGGCGGCAAAAAAGAATCTTGAACTAAGGGATTTGCAGATTTTAATGGAAGCTGTTATTCGGCTTTTGGGCAGGTATGAGGCAATAAGCCGCGAAACGATACTTAATTTGTCTTTGATGGACGAGGGCGTTAATCCTTTGTTGGTGCGAAATCTTGAAATGCTGCATCATGATGCGATGTTTGCTTTGGTTGATATTGAATATATATCTTAAATTTTTACTTGTGTATAAAATATTTTATCAATTGACAGTTTTGTAATTTTGTGCAATGCTTTTTTTAAGCTGAAGAATTGGGTCTTGGCCAAGGGCGGGAAATTTCCCGCCCTTTTTTTATGGAGGGGGAATGGAGAAAGCTAAATTCGGCATTGAGGAAGCTATGCGCGAATATGAGGAAGCCAGGCAGGTGGCTTTGGCACATGAAAGCGCGGCAGCGATGGTTTCGGCAACTACAGCCAAGGCCAAGCTGATGGGGCTGCTTGGAGAGAAAAATTCAGAAGAGGCGAATGAAGCCCCTTTGGAGATTAAAATTGTCTGAAGGGTGCGGGGGATGATTTTTTATAGTAAATATAAACCGCTTTTGGAAATGGACAGCGGAAAATATAATGTTTTTGTTTTGACCGGCGGGCGGGGATCCTTGAAAACAGGGCATGCCTGCCGTGCTTTGCTGTTGGATATGATGAAGGCTAAGCGCCGCTGCGTGGTTTTTCGCGAGGTGATGAGCACGATTGAACAAAGCCTTTATACTGAATTTGTAAGTTTGATTAATGGTGAATTTTCGGGGCGCGGTTTTCGTTTTGACCGCAGCAAGATTTATCATAAAAACGGTTCTGAATTGTTTTTTAGCGGATTATCTGACCAAAGCCCGAAAAGCCGTGAAAAAATTAAGGGGCTGGCCGATGTTGACCGGCTTATGGTGGATGAAGCTCAGACAATATCAGATGGTGTCCTTGGCGTTTTGCTTAAGACTGTACGCAAAAAAGGAGCGGTTATGCTTTTTGTGTATAACCGGATTGCGGCAAACTTGCCGGTGGAGAAGCAATTGTTTATCGATTATGAGCATTGCAAAGCTCCGCCTAAAACTTATTTTGCTGAAATTAATTATCCTGAAATCCGGCATCTGAATTTGTTGTCGGATTTCTTTTTGGAACGGGCCGCATTGATTGAGAAAAACAAGCCGGACGAATATGCCCGGGATTACTTAAACCAGCCAAAAGGGCTTAACCTGAACAAGGTTGTTAAATATTGGGGAATGGAAAATATTTCGGAAGCTTTGCGCTATTGTGAAGATTTGCCCTTGCATTTATGCATGGATTTTAACGTTGATCCGATGATGTGGGTGTGCGCGCATAAAAGCCGGGATAAACTTTTTGTTTTTGATGAAATTGTTTTGGAGAACACTTCAACCCAGGATGCGGTTGCCGAATTTTTAAACCGCTATGGAAGGCACAAAGCTAAAATTATTTTGAACGGCGATGCCAGCGGGGATTATCGTAAAACGCAAAGCAAATATACGGATTATGCTATTGTTAAAAATGCATTAATCAAGCAGGGGCTTTTAGCCGAGGGGCAAATCCGCCGGTTTAACCCATCTGTTTCAAACAGGATTAAGGCATTTAACAGCCTGGTCCTTGGCGATGACGGCGTTCGCCGGGTTTTGGTGCACCCTTGCTGCAAATGGCTGATTTATAATATGGAAAACCTGCGTTATAAACCCGGCACATCTTTGTTGGATTTGCCCAGCCACCAAATGCTTAAAAATGATAATGAGGCCAAATTTTTGGGGCATATTTTTGATGCTTTGTCTTATGCCGCTGAGTTCTATTGGCCGCTGCTTGTTAAATGATATGGAAAGGATAAGGTTATGTTTGAATTTTATGTGGATGCTGATCCGGAATTGAAACAATTAAAAAAGAATCAGGAAGAAGAGGTTGTTTGGGAAGTGAGCCGCTTGTTTGCAAAATTTGACAATGCGCGTGCAGAGCAAAAAAGGATTTATCAGCTGCTTCGCCCTGAAATATATTTGGAAAGCCGCAAGGATGAATCTAAAGATTATTGGAAAAGTCAAATCAGGCTGAATAAAATCTATGCGCTGTATCGGACGCGGCAGGCTTTTTTGTGGGATAATATTTATTCTAATGTTTCGCAAATGTTTGATGTTTTCGGGGCAAATGCGGAATCAGAACAAACAGCGGCATTGCAAAAGGCTGCCTTGGTGGAGAGTTTTGATAAAATGCGTGTGTCCAGACACTTGGACCAAAGTTTGGAATATTTGGATGCCGTGGGGGAAATCTGTCTTTTTGTCGGTTGGAAAAAACAGGTCAGGCAGGTTCGCCGTAGGATGGATGAATTGCTGTCCCCTGCAAATACGCTGCTTTCTGTTTCTTCCGAGACGGGGTTGTTTGGCGTGTTTGAAAAAGTGGTTTATGATGGCGCTTTTGTGGAGGCGATAAACCCTATAAATCTGGTTTTTGATCCGAATATAAATCCGGATATCGATGATGAATGGGATAATGGTGCGAAGATTATCAAAAGTTTTGCCACGCTTGATGAAATTGCCGGAAACCGGCTGTATCGCCTTACACAAGAACAAATTGAAGAAATTAAAAAATCTGTAGCGGGAGAAAATATTGATGACGGGCAAGATGATATTCAGAAGATTGAAAAGGAAAAAGACGGCAAAAGAATAGAAATTTTACAATATTGGGGGGATTTTTCACTGGCAGACGGCACAATCTTAAAAAATTGGTTTATTGTTGTGATTGGCCGGCGCTATTTGGCACGGTTTTCTAAGAATCCGTTTTTAATTAACCCGATTATTAATGCTGCAACACAGCGTGATATTATTTCCAAGCGGGGGATTCCGACTTTATATTCTATTTATGACTTGTGCAAAGACCAGGAAAGAAAGGCTGACCTGGCAAATGACGCGCAGGCTCTTACCCTTAATCCGACCCGGTTTGCCCCTGAAGGATTTTTTAAGAAAAGCATTATCCGCGAGGAACCCGGGAAAATTATAGAATATAAGCTGGATATGGAGGATCCGAAGGCGATTATTCCGATAGCCGTGCCGCTGATTAATAATGACAATATGATTAATTATTTAGATAGCACGATAAGTTCTGTTTCCGGTATTTATCCGAACATGCAGGGGCAAGAAGAATATCGTACGGCGAAGGCGACGGCAACGGAAATCTCCGTTAAAGTTTCGGGGCAAACCACAAGGCTGGCTAAAGATATTGACGTGATTAAACAAAATGTGATTGTGCCGATGGTGGAAAAAGTTGCCGAGCTTAATGCCAATATGAAATTGGGCGAGGAAGAGCTTTTCTTGGCAAATGATGCTAAACGGCAGCAAATTTTGATTAATGAAGCTATCCGCCAGGGCGATTATCGTTATAAATATACGGACAGCTCCGGGATTATGAAAAAATTAAATACAAATAAACAGATTATGGAAATTTTGACCCCTGTCTGGAATGATGATGCTGTTCCTTTAAACAAGGCGGAAATTGTGAAAGACGGCTTGCAAAATGCAGGAATAGACAATCCGGATAAATATTTTGCAGCTAATGGTCTTTTGCCGCAGGCAGGAGCAGATAATGAAGAATTATGAGGAAGTAAAGCATTTACAGGCTTTGGCGCTGAAAGAAGCTTTGGAATCGCCGTCCGGAGAGGTTATTTTCCGGGCGGCACAAAACCGCATGGTGGCAGTTTCAGCCATGTCTAACGCTAACGCTGAATGGGTAAAAGGGATGGGGATGTTGCTCGACTATTTGCAACAGGCTAAGGAAAGAGATTTTCGATAAGGAGGAATGTTATGGATAATGAATATGATGATAATAAAATCTCGCAAATTATTGATGATATTATGGAATATGCTGCTCCGGGCTGGAAAGAAACCAAAGCTTTATATAATAAAAATGAAATCCCCGAAAACAGTGGAGCGATTGGTAATTTAACTAATTATGCAAAAGAATATTCTTGTGTGAGTGCTTTGCAACGTGCTCTGGATACTTCCGGAAAAACTGATTATGGCCAGATAAAAGAAAACTTAAGCCGCCCAGACAGGGCGCTTAATAGTGCTTATGCCCTTTCTTTAGGAGGCGTGAATGGTGCTTTAGGTGGGCATCTTCCTGAAATTTCAGGAATCTCCGGCGGTATTTATGGTGTTGTTCGAGGAATGGCAAATTCTCATCCAACTTTACCGCAGCGCAATGCTTATGTGAATGCATATCGCTATGTCAGAAATGATATTAAACGTGAATTGGCGGATTATGGTAATGAGTATTTTAATGAAAAGAAACTGGGGGAAGATTGGGGTAATGCGTTAAAATGTGTCGGGAAAAGAATTTCTAAAATGTATGATGTTGCTAGTTTTTTTAATTCCAAGGTAAAATAAAATGGTTATTGCAGAGTTTTGTTTATTAAGCTAATATATGGCTTTATAGGAGGAGCTTATGCGGTATTTTTTGTGCCCGTTGTTTTTTGGGGCGGCTTTATATTTAATTGTTGGCTTATGGATGGCTTTGCCTTGGAATATATTTTTCTTTGGGGTTATGAGTGCAATTGCATTTGATTTTGTTATTGCGGCAATAATTTCTTTTTTTGCTATTAAGGGAAAGTTTGAGGATAAATTTAAAAGTTTTTCTAAATGTTTATTGTTTGCAATTTTTATTTTTTTTAGCGGTTTTGCCTTTGTTTATAATGTAAATAAAAATGTTTTGGCAGATATGTTTGGAGTATCTTTTGAAATTTCCTGTATGATTTCTTTTGGCCGTTTAATTTGGAATGAAGGGAAGAAGGATAAAAAAGCAAAAGTTTAGCTAAATTGGGAGTGAGGTGTTTATGCGGTATTTTTTGTGTCCGTTGTTTTTTGGGGCGGCTTTATATTTAATTGTTGGTTTATGGATGGCTTTGCCTTGGAATATATTTTTCTTTGGAATTATGAGTGCGGTTGCTTTTAATTATATTCTTGCGGCAGTTTTGTCTTTTTTTATTATAAAGGGAAACCTTAAAACTAAATTTAAAAGTTTTTCTAAATGTTTATTGTTTGCATTTTTATTTTTCTTAGGCGGTTTTGCCTTTGTTTATAATGTAAATAAAAATGTTTTGGCAGATATGTTTGGGGCATCCTTTGAAATTTATACATTAATAGCATTCGGCCGTTCGATATGGGATGAAGGGAAGAAAGATAAAAAAGCAAAAGTTTAACATAGCTGTTTTATAATATCGGAGTAATAATTCAGGCGCTGTAACACAGCGCCTGAATTATTATTGTGTTTTGTTGCGGGGGCATAGCAATGCCTCCGTTTTTTTATATTTTTTTAAGGAGGAATAAATGACCGAAGATTCAACACCTTTGGCGGAAATTGCGGAAGAGACCACAGAACAAGTCCTTGCTGAAAATACGGCAGCAGATACTGTGCCTGAGGCAGATTTTTCTGAAGCTGATGAAACGGCAGAGGCAGCAAAAGAGCCCCAACAGAAGCTTTGGGCCGGCAAATTTAAAACAGTTGAGGATTTGGAGAAGAGTTATAAGGAAGCTGAAAGCTATGTACACAAATCCAGAGAACTTGAAAAACAGCTTGAAGCTTTTCAGAAAGCAGAAGAGGCTTTTCGAATAAATCAGGACTATCAAATAATGCAGCAAATGGCAGATTCAGAGCTTGAAAAACAGATGGCGGCAGATGTTATTGGCTTTGAACTCAATTGTTTCAGGGAAGCATTGGAAAGCGGGCAGGCAACAGACTATCAGCAGGCTAAAGAAGCTTTGCAACGCTTTGAACAAAGCGGGGATATGCAAGAGTTAAAAAAGGCAAAGCGCTTTTTTGACCCGGATGCCCTTGCATCTATTGCAAAGAGATCCTTTGTTTTTGAACAGCATAAAATGCAGGATTTTTCTTTGCAACAGCAGAAAAACACATTGCAAAGGCTAAAACAAAAAATTTCTGACTTTGTAAAAGAAGACCCTTCTTGGTTTGAAAAGCATGGACAGGACCGTTTGGTTGCTGATGCCATTGGCGCCTTAGGCGAAAATCTTGATTGGGAGCGATTGAAATCAGCCGTCAGCGAAATTGAGGAAAAAGCGGTAGAGAATTATTTGCATGGTGTTTCTTTAAAATCTGAAAATGATTCTCAAAAGCAGCTGCTGCAAATTCCTAAATCCGGCAGTGATGTTGTAAATAACGGAAACGGCTGGATTACCCGGGCAGAATATAATGCAATGTCCGATAAGGAAACCTATGAAAAATATGACCAGATTGTGCGGCAGATTCAGCTCGAAAAGGAAGGAAAGCTGCCGAAAATGTTAACTTAATTTTACAGGAGATTTATAATGTCTACAAATGCAGAAAATATGAAAACACAGGCACCGAAAATTGTTCCGGAATCTTGGAGCTTGGCTTTGAACAAAAAGCTTGACGCTTCCGGCGTGGGAATGAAAATTGTAACAAAAGCTCATGAAAATGCCGTTAAAGATTTTGGCGATACAATCCATATTGGAGAGCTTGGCGATGTTAATATTAGCGATTATGACGAATCTCTGACGGATTCTGTTACTTATCAAAATATTGATGCGGAAGACCATATTTTGAAACTTGACCAACAAAAATATTTTGGCATTTATCTTTCCGATATTACGCAAAAGCAGTCTCAGCCTAAAGATTTGCAAAGCAAGTTTGAAAAAAGGGCTCAGGTTGCTATCGATTTGGTAAAAGATACGTTTATTTTATCTTCTTTTGCGGATATTCCGACAGAAAATATGAAAGGTTCTGATGCAGCGCCGATTACGCTGACAAAGGATAATGCTTATGCACTGTTTTGCTGGCTGGCAAAAACTTTGGAGAATAATAACGCTGTTGAAACATCTGAACATGACCAGGTTGCCAAGGATAATCAGGCAGATGGTTCAATGCCTTATGTTGTGATTAACCCTGACGTTAAAGCTATTTTGTTGCAGGCGCCGCAGTTTATCCATCCGACAGATTTGGGGGATAAGGT
Organism: uncultured Alphaproteobacteria bacterium; assembly: GCA_910584385.1. Classification (GTDB taxonomy): domain Bacteria; phylum Pseudomonadota; class Alphaproteobacteria; order RF32; family CAG-239; genus MGBC118957. The sequence goes on from CAJUAK010000001.1 coordinate 162,928, forward strand.
CTTGCGTAAAGGTTCTATTGGCGAAATTGCCGGATTGGATGTTTTGGTTTCAACCAATAATAAGACGGTTGACGGAAAAGCTAAAATTATGGCGGGCATTAATGATGCCATCGCTTATGCCGGAAGCGTTTCAAAAGTTGAAAATCTGCGCCATCCTAAAAAGTTTGGGGATGTTGTGCGCGGTTTGTATGTTTATGGCAAAAAGACAATCCTGCCTAAGGCTTTGGCCGGTGCGGTGGTTGATGTTGCCGCTGCCGATGCGGGAATTTAACCAGAAAAAAGGAGCCGGATTTTTCCGGCTCCGCATGTTTTATGGGAATGAGATATGGAAAATAATGATGAAAATTGGTTGTCTACGGGACATCCTGCGGCTGATAAGCTGCTGTTAGATTATGCTAAAAATATTCTTTCTGCAGATAATCTGCCTGTTGGAATGGCAGCGGGGAATATGGCTTCTCAGAGTGGTGGAGCTATCTATGATTTGGCTTCGGAATATTTTGCAATGAAAAAGCATAATTATGTAAATTTAGATGATTATCACCATTGCAAGGCTAATTTTAATGCAACGCAAAGAGGAAAATATGGCGAGGCTTTGGCAAAGCAGTTGGGAGTGGTTAAGGAAATGGGCGATGTTGTGCGAAATATGGCTGGAAAAGGATTAACTTATCGCGAGGCGCGGGATGATTTTTGGCATGATTTGGAAATTAATAAAATAGGGCGGCAAAGAGGCTTGTTGCAGAAAAATCAAGAGGCCAAAGATGCTTGTGCGGATTTTAGGAAAAATAATAAAGATTTTCCTAAAAGATTTTGGTAATTTGATTGCAAAATTATTTTTATCAATTATTATTGGTATATAATTCTGGAGGTGCAGGAATGAAACAAGATTCAATTAAAAAATTAAAAAAAATTATTAAAATTTGCATATGGCTGTTTATGTTTCCATTTTTGTATTATGCCTGCAATTGGGGCGAGTTTTTGGAGATAGACGGTTGTATGGACCATGGTGAAGTATGGGACTATCATGAAAAAAGGTGCCGGGCAGATTGCGTGCTTTGGCGGGAGGACTTGGGCTGCGTCCATATGGATGAAGAAATGCTGACGCTTTTTGAAGCCTGTGCTAAGCGGCTTCCGTCTTGTGATTCAGAACGTTTGGATGTTTTATTTATAGAGCAGTGCTACCGCTATAAAAAAGCTTATACATTGGATGACGGTTATTGCGATTTTGATTTCAAACTTGAAGATTGCGGCAAACTGGAAGGAAATTGGCTTTATCCGCCGGCTTGTGATGAACAGAAATAAATCAATATTTTTTGAAAACCCGGAACATTTGTTCCGGGTTTTTTTGTTAACTTTTTAAAGGAGGAGCGGTGAGAAAAAGAAATAAAAACTTAGCCGAAGGAATTGACCCTGTTGAGGCTAAAATTCTTGGGATGGAGATTTTATCAATCCCTAAAGGTAAAAATAAGATTAAGGCATTTGGAGTGTCCAAGGATGAAATATTTACGCCTAAAACGTTGTGGAAGGTAAAAGCGGCACAAGGGCATGAATTGGTTTATACCGGTTTTGAGGTGGCGCAAATGATGTCTGTCGCGGCAAAGGAAAAAGTGGGAAGGGGTTGTAAAAAAATTGAGGATAACGGTTATTGTTTTTCATTTTTTAAAGAAACGGGGCGGGAGAAGGAAATATGAAGACATTTTATGATATTATCAGAGAGGTTTCGAATATGCGTTGGTCTATTGTCGACCCTGAACCGAAATCTTTCAGCGAGGTTGAGTTTTTTATAAAACAAGCCATCCAACAGGCTCATTCTTATATTTGGAGCTTAGATGATTTTCCGTTTAAGGAAGCGGTTGAGATTATTTTGCTTCCTAAAGAAAAATCTTCGGTGGCAGCTCCGGTGGGAATTGTTAAAAACGTTATGCTTTGCGGAGAAAGTTTTTATTTAAATTCGGAAGAAAATCCGGATTTTTTGAAAATTAAAAAAGGAAAGCCTGAATGTTATTGGGTAAGCTGTTCCAATCAGGGCAATGTTCTGAATTTTTCTCCGGTTCCTGACAAGGCTTATGAAGTGCAAATAAGGTATGACATGTTGTGTAAGGCTTGCGATAAGGAAGGAAACAGAAAAGCTAATCTGGAAAACCTGGATGATGTGGTTAATATAGCTCCGGAATATGAGGAAATTTACCTTAACTGCCTGAAAAACAAAGCAATGTGTTATTTGATTGCCGATGGCAGCGATGAGAATTATCTGCCTTATCAAAAGCAGTTTGCGGAACAATATAGTGTTCTAAAACAGTTAAGGGGGCAAAAAATCAATCCTTATTTGGTGATATGAGGGCGACATGGATATCTTTATTAATAAATTTAAGGGCATTCGCGCGGTTAATCCTTCCGTGGAGGTTTTGTCTTCTGGGATTATGTCTGCCGTTTCCTGTCAAAATGTGGAACTGAAATATTCTCATAATGGCGATAACGTGGGCATATATACCATGAAAGGCAATATGAAAATTGCCGAGCTTCCCGGTATGGAAATATGCGGAATGTGGGAATCTGTCCAATGCGGGCGCAAGTATTGGTTTGTCTATGCGGTTGATGCGGTTCAGGGGCATTTGTATAATTATGATTTTTATACGAAAGAATTTGAGCTTTTGCAATCTGGCTTCAGCAAAGTTAAGTCGTGCAACGGCATTACCGTGGCGCAGGGGTTTTATGATTATTTTATTTTTACAAACGGGACTGATGATTATGTTGCCGTTAATATGGCTAACGAGGCAGAAAGAGTCAGAAATTTAAATGCCATAGATGCCGAGGACAGGGATATCCGGGGGCTGGCTTTGGAGTATTATGACGGACGCTTGGTAACCTCTTGCAAAAACAGAGTTCATTGGTCCCGGGCAGGGGATATTTTTGACTGGTCAACCGCAACAACCGGGCTTTATACTAATCCGGCATATCAGGAATTTGACAGGGATGTTACGGCGCTTATTTATTATAATAATTCATTGATTGTTTTTACTTCCTGTTATTCGGTCAGCTTTACGGGGAATCCCGGAAATGCGCCTTCTTTTTTGCGTTCAGGGGCAACAGGAGGCGGCTGCGCCGGTTTCCAATCAGTTGTTAAGTTTGACAATAAGCTTTTTTATTATGACCATCAGGCTAAAAATGTGTTTGCCTATTATTTGTATGATGTGGGGCAGACCCGCCCGACAGAAGGTTTGGCAAATGATCTGGCTGCATTTTTTGATAAGCTTAACGAAAAAAATCTGAATGAAGTTTCTTTGCAGGGCTTTGCTATGGACGAACGCAGCGAAATATGGATGAAATTGCCCGGATATCAGGATAATATGGTCTTGATTATGGATTATATAAAGGGCGAATGGCTGGAACGCAAAATGCAAAATGCCAATGCCTTTTGCATTTATGATGGGAGCCTTTACAGCGCTTATAAGGATAAAATCCTTTTGGAATATGCCGGGCGCAATTTTGACGGGGAATTTATCCCCGCGCGTTATGAAATGAATATTATCAATATGGGGTCGGACAGTAATCTTAAGGTTCCGAAAATGCCGATTGTGCTGACGATGGATTCAAATTATGCCAATAATTTTTATATCCGTTTTATTTATGATGACAAGCCTGAAAAAAGCCGGGTTCGGAAAGTGTGCAAAGCGGATGACAGATATCTTGTTTGGGCATGGAATGAGGATGATGAGCGAGGCGGCTGCTGGGCTGAAGATAAAACGGATGAACACGGGGGCATATGGGCTTCGGATGATTCTCTGAATGTTACTTATACTCTGAGCGGGCTTTTAATGTTTAAGCAATTGCAGATGATTATTTATACATCTGACCCCGGAGATGAATTTGGCATAAAGCGGATTGAAGTGAAACGCATGGGCTTCAAGACCAAAACTCTGGGGTGATTCTATGCTGGTTAACCGTCAGAGTCCGTTTTTTGACAAAGAGGCGGCTTACAGGCTTTATAAATTTTATGAGCAAGAAATAGATTATCCCGATGGGTTTGAAGATTTAACCAATCGGGATAGTTTTTATAACGTTTATGAAGGCGGGAAGTTTGTGGGCTGCATTTTTGTTTACAAAGCTGTGGACGGTTTGAACTATTTGGGCGGTTTTGCAAACAGGGGAATGCACCGCCAAGCTGTTCGGGCTGTTTGCGACTTATGTAAAAATTATGACCTCTTATATTCGGAAACGCCGCATCTTAATGCGGTTATTTGTTTGAAAAAAGCCGGATTTGAGTGGCTTGACAGAAGAAAAAATCTTTTAATTTGGAGGAAAAATAATGGGCAAGAAACCAAGTGGAAAAAATAATTTGCCAACGGTTAATTATGACACCGGCGGCCTGTATGGCGCAGGAAGCAGCGGGCGGACCAATTCTTTTACGCCGACGGATTTTCAAAAAAATCTGGTTAATTCTGTTGAAAATGCAGTGCCCCAATATTTGCAGCAGCTTGTTAACCCCCGTTATGACAGCGAGGTTTTCAAAGCTCAGGCTTCGGCTAGAAATCAATTAGCCAATAAATCTTTTGAGAATAATTTGATTACGCCGCTTACACAACGCGGGCTGACCCGGGGTTCATCCGTTAATCAGATGAGCAGCGAATTTGCCAATAATCTGGCCGGTCTGGAAAAGCAGGCCATGAGCGAGGAAGATGCGCGTGTCAGCTCTATTGTTAACCAATTAATGAGCCTTTATCAGATTCCTTACAACATGATGAGCGGTTTGCAAGGGCAGAATCAAAATCTGGTCAGCATGGCGGCGCAACAAAATGCCGCAACAGCCAATAATAAATCGCAATTTTATAACAAGCTTTTGGATACGGCTATTGATGGCGGAAAAGCGTGGGCAACAGGCGGCGCAAGTTTGGCTGCAAAATGATGGTAACGGAAGGCCGCTTTCGGGCGGCTTTCTTTATATGGAGAGTTGAATGGAAAGGATTATTGAAGACGGCAAAGTGGTGGCTTCGGCAAGTTTTGCAATTTTATTAGATTATGCGCAGCTGCTTAATACGCTTATTACGCTGGGAATTAGCATTTGCACGTTTATATATGTGGCCAAACGCGCAAGGCAGGTTTTAACCGAACCAAGAAGGAAGGGGCGGCGCTATGCAAAAAAATGATTTGGATATTTTGGCACGCACCCTTTATGGCGAAGCGCGCGGAGAGGGAACAGAAGGGATGGAGGCCGTGGCAAATGTTATTATGAACAGGTATAGAAAGCCGAAATGGTATACAGGGTATATTGTCTTGAATGGCAAAAAGGTTCCTGACATTGCAGAAACTTGCCGTAAAAAAAGCCAATTTTCCTGCTGGAATGAAAAGGATGTTAACCGGCAGAAAATATTAAGCGTGGCGGAAAACTGCCAAATATTTCAGGAATGCCTTCAGGTCGCAAGCCGGGCATTATCCGGCGAATTGATTGATTTCACAAATGGGGCGGATTTTTATCATACAAGGCAGATTATGCCGGCTTGGGCTAAGGGGCATACGCCATGTTATGAATGCGGCAACCATCTTTTTTATAATGATGTTAAGTGAGGGATAATGAAAAAGACTAATCGTTACGATGTGCATAAAGCGGTGGTGGAAAAACTTTCGCGCCGCCAGATTTTTTATTTAAGCCTGCTGTTTTTTGTCTTGTTGTTTTTGGCGCTTTTTAAATCGCCTTTTTTAATTGGGGAGCTGATGTGATAAGATTCATTATCTTTAGTTTTTCCTTGGCGGCTTTGTGTTTTTCCGGCTATTGGCTGGGTAAGCGCGAGGCAGAAACCGAGGCGATGGAAAGGCAGGTTCAGGAGGTGAAATATGAATCTCAAAAGAAGGCAAAAATTTGGGTTCGCCCTAATGACAGCCGCGATTTGCTTCTTGAGCGCATGCGCAAAGGAATCTTGTAGCTGCCTTATGCCGCTTTATCCGGTGGCCGGGGCTCCGGTTGCCGCAGAACTGGAAAAAGCGGGCGAGCTTCCGGCGACTTGGGAATGGATTGGGCGGATTGATAAATTGCGCCGGGAATTGGAATAATTTTTTTCCCTTTTAGCGGTTTATTAGTTTTTGATGACTATATGTTTATATTATAACCTGTTTTAGGAGAAAGCCATGAAAAAATTGAACCGCATTTTAGCTTTTGACGTGGGCGGAACTAAAATTGCCCATGCGATTGTCAGCCGGGAAGGCAAGATTATTACGCCGGTGGAAAAAGCCATGACGCCGCCCACCGCAGCCGCGACGGAAGCTTTGTTCCGTCAGGTTATTGCCCAATATGAAAGGGAAATTGATGCCGTTGCTTTTTCTACGGCCGGGGCGGTAGATAATCAGAATAAAAAAATTATCGGCGGCGGCGGAAATATGCCGATTGGCTATATGGATATCGATTTTCCCGCCCTTTCGGATAAGCCCGTATTTTTGGAAAACGATGCAAACTGTGCCGTTTGGGCCGAATATAAGGTGGGAAATGCCAAAGGTTTTGAAAATATTGTCATGCTGACGCTCGGGACAGGCGTTGGTTTGGGCATTATTGTTGACGGGGTTTTGCTGAAAGGCAAATCCGGTGCCGCCGGAGAAACCCATTTCAGGGTAAGGCACGGCAACCATCGCCGCTGCGCCTGCGGAAATTATGACTGCATGGAAATATACACTTCCGGTAAAGCTTTAAATATTGAAGCCAAGGAGGTTTACCAGGATGATAAAGTAACCAGCTACGATGTTATTGAAGGCATGAAAAAGGGCGATAAGCGCGCCGTCCATACTTTTGAAAACTGGCAGAATTATGTTGCGGATGCAGCGGTAACTTTTGCGGATATTTTTGATCCCGATATTATCCTGCTCGGTGGTTCTATGGCGCAATTTATCGATTATGGCAAAGTGGAAAAGGAAGCAAATCAGAAGATTGTGGTTTCGCCTTTCATTTTGCGGCAGGCACGGTTTGAAAACAATGCCGGAATTATCGGGGCGGCACTGCGCTGCGTATGGGCTGCGGAAGGGCGCCAGCGTTCGTAATCAGAGGTCGAAAATATTGGTATAAGAGAAACCCAGCCCAAGCACAAAGTCAGAAGTGCTTCGGGCTGTTTCTCTGTCCTTTGCCTGAAAATAAGAAACATAAGGCTCTAATTGCCAGGTTTCGCTTATTTTAATATACAGCCTTCCAAGAACGCTTAGTTCATAGGTCAGGTCTGTACCTTGATAATGGGAATAGGACATGTAGTCCCGGTAGTAAGATTCAAGTTCGAATCTGGTATTGTCCAGGAGTTGGTATTTAAAGGTAGCGCCAAGCTCATAAGCCGTCTTTGTGTTGGTTTCAGGATAAGTAAAATCAAATTCTTCAACACCGACGGCGTAAATATCGGTCAGATATTTTCCGTTATAGAGTTTAAAGCCTTGTTTGGCACGCAGGGTTTTATTTCTTCTGGCATCAGCCGAATCGGTAAATTCGGTTTGATAGCCCAGTGTGAAAAAAGGTCCGATATGTGCCGGGCCATATTGCCACATTTTACGGATGTATTCGCTGTTGAATAGGAATAAGTCTGCTGTTTCATGGGATTTTTTCCGGCCTTCGTAATTGCGTACTTTCGTTTCGCCATATTCCATATACAGGTTGTTGTTCCAGCTGTTTAAGGCGTCTTCGTATTCAAGCCCAAAGTCAAAAACGCCCTTAAGCGCTCCCTGCGTATTGCTGTTTGTTTCAAAGTAGGGCGAATTTTCATAGGGTTCCGGATTGCTGACTTTTACGGTGGAAAGTGCAACGCCGACTCTTTTAAAATTTGCTTGGAAGCGTGGCTTGTTTTCTTCAGCTGCGGCGCTGAATGGAAGAAAAATCATAAAATAGATAAGTAAAAGGCGTTTCATTTTCTTTCCTTTGCCGTTTGATATTCTTATAAGTAATCCCTTATTTTCAATATTGAAGGTGGAAAAAGTGTTTTTCTTGTTAAAAACCTATTGACAAGAAGATGCATATTGATTATTAAAGACTTGTCTTATGGCGGGATAGCTCAGTCGGTAGAGCAGAGGAATCATAATCCTTGTGTCGTGGGTTCGAATCCCTCTCTCGCTACCATAAGAAAGCGCTCTGTATTTCACAGGGCGTTTTTTTGTTTGAAAATGCAACGGACAAAATTTATCCCCTTATCTTCAATATGTATTGACACTTAATTGTTTGGGCACTATAGTTTAATTCTATTAAAACTATTGCCGGAACCTTTCTTTTCATTTTCGCTTGTCAAGGCGCTTGATTGGTTCTGGCACCTTGTTTATAAAGCATATGGACAGAATGGATAATATTAAAATTTCAATTGTGCTTCCCACCTATAACGGAGAGCGTTTTTTAGCCGATGCTATTAATTCAGTGCTTTGCCAAACCGAAAAATGTTGGGAATTGATAATCGTGAATGATTGTTCCACAGATTCGACATTGGCGATTGCCGAGCGCTATGCCAAAGCAGACAGCCGTATCAGGGTTTTCTCTAATGCGGAAAACAAGAAGCTTCCGGCTTCTTTGAATGTTGGCTTTAGAGAGGCGAAAGGGCAATATTTGACTTGGACGAGCGATGATAATTTATATAAACCCCATGCCCTGGCGACCATGCTGGATTATCTTGAGGCGCATCCTGAAACGGATATGGTTTCCATGAATCAGGATATTATAGACGAGGGCGGAAAAATCCTTTTTGACTATGATAAAACATTTAAATATCAAAGAAGCCAGGCGCATCTTTTGCATGGCTGTAATGTGGGGGCGGCTTTTATGTATCGCAGGAGCGTCCTTGAAACTGTCGGCGAATATGACGAGAATGTTTTCTGTGCGGAAGATTATGATTATTGGTGCCGGATAGCGCTGGCGGGAAAAATTGATTATACGGAAGACAATGTATATCAATATCGGAAAAATTCCCAATCTTTGACTGCATTAAAAAAATCCCAGATAGAGGAAAAAACAAATCTTATCAAGCTCAAATATGCCAATCTGTTTTTTGACCGGTTTAAATATACACAAAGGGATAAGGCTTTGTTTTGGTTTAACATGCCCCATTATGAGCGCCCGGAACAATATAAGGGTTATTATGCTTTATTTAAAGCCTATAAATGCCTGATGAATGTTGCTTTGTCGGTTTTGTTTTGGCACTCAAAGTGGCGGAGGTCTCTGCGGCGTTGTTGGTCTCTCAACTATAATTATTCATTTTCACAAAAAAGAGGGCGTTTATGAAAAACATATTAGTCATTTTAGGGACAAGACCGGAGGCGATTAAGCTGGCTCCGGTAATTTTGGAACTGCGAAAAAATCCTGAAATTAATGTTTGGGTCTGTAATACCGAACAGCAAAAAGAGCTGTCAAATCAAACGCTTAATTTTTTTGGTATTAAAGCGGATTATAATTTGAACGTTATGCGTCCCAACCAAACATTGTCGGGTGTTCAGGCGAGAATACTCGCGGCATTGTCTGAAATTTATGAAAAATGTGAAATAGATGCGACAATTGTGCAAGGCGATACGATGACGGTTTTTTGCGGCGCGTTGGTATCTTTTTATAACCATGTTCCCGTATTTCATGTAGAGGCCGGGTTGCGTTCCTATGATTTGCAAGAGCCTTTTCCGGAGGAGGCGATGCGCCAAATGGCAGCCCGGATTACGGATTTGCATTTTGCACCGACACAGAAGGCAAAAGATGCACTGCTGAGGGAAAATATTGCTGAAAACCGGGTATTTTTAACAGGAAATACCGTGATAGACGCGTTATCCTGCTTATCATTTCCCGTAATGGAAAATGCAGAAAATCTTTTGCGGGAAAAAGGGATAAGATTTGACGATAAATTGGTTTTGGTAACAGTCCACCGCCGGGAAAATCACGGAGAACGTTTGGATAGCATCTTATCGGCAATAAGCAGCCTCTGCGATGAATTTAATAATCATCAGTTTGTTTTGCCGGTGCATCCTAATCCTAATGTTCATGATAAGGTTTTTCAAGCCTTGCAGGGCAAAAGAAACGTTATTTTGACTGAGCCTTTAGATTATCCTGAACTTGTGGCGATTATGAAAAACACGAAATTGGTCTTAACGGATTCTGGCGGCATTCAGGAAGAGGCGCCGACTTTTGGCAATCCTGTTTTGGTTATGCGCTACGAGACAGAACGTCCGGAAGGCATAGAAGCCGGATTTTCTAAACTTGTTGGGGCAGATAAAGAGAAAATTTTAAACGAAGCGCGGGCAATCCTTAGCAAAAATAAAAATGATACCCATCTGGATGGAGCTAAAAATCCCTATGGGGACGGCAAAGCGGCAAAGAAAATTGCAGATGCAATTCAGTTGTGGTGGAGCGTTGATAAATGAAATTCCGAGAATTTAAATATAAAATTCTTTCATATCTTTTGTGGGGAAGCAAAAAGCAATACTATAAATGCAAATGGAAAGCAGTAAAATTAGAACGCAAGCAGAAAAAGAGGGGCGGACTTAGCCAAGATAAGATTACGATATTAGTCAATAAGCTAAGAGCAAAGACAAAGGAGACCGGCAAGCCAGTTGTGGTTTATTTTTCTTACTTCGATTATTATTCTCCGCTGCAGCAGCGCCCGAATCATATGTTTAACTTATTGGCAGATAAAGGTTATCCTTGTTTGTTCTGCTCTACAAAATATTCTGAGCCGAGAGAAAATTTATTTGTTATTCCCAGTATATCTTTGAAGGATGTTTTAGCATGCGACTTCCCCAGGGTTTTTGATATTCCTTACGGATTTCCGTATCGTGATATTGATGATGTTTTTCATTATTTGGATAACAATACTTTAGTATTGTATGAACTAATAGATGATTTTGATTTGTTGGGAGATGAAAGTATTGTTCGACAAGCTAAAGAACTTTTTTCAAAACTGGTACGGCGTGAAAATACTTTTGTATTCACATCGGCAGATAAATTGTACCAGATTGCATTGAGTTTAGGTGCTGTTCCTGAAAAGACAATAATGAGCAAAAATGCTGTTAATATTCATGACTTTCAGAAAAAAGATATTAAAACGCCTGAAGTTATGCAAAAAGTTTTACAAAAGGGGAAGCCTGTTATCGGCTATTATGGTGCCTTGACAGCGACTTGGTTTGACTTTGATTTGTTGCTTGGCGCTGTTGAAAAAAATCCAGATATGGAATTTGTATTAATGGGATGGAAATATCCAGACAAAAATACTAAAAAGACAAATGAATATTTTTCTAAATTAGAAAATTTTGATAATTTTACGTATATTCCACCGGTGCCTTATGCAGATATTCCCTATTATGCACGTTGTTGGTCTGTGGCAATTATTCCTTTTCAAATTAATGATATAACTTTGGGAACAAGCCCTGTTAAATTATTTGAATATATGGCAATGGGGTTGCCGATTGTAACGACGCCGATGCCGGAATGCAAACTTTATAAATCTGTATATATTGCAGAAGATATTGCACAATTTAGTCAAAAATTAAAAGAAGCCGTTGCTGCCAAAGATGATGAAAAATATCAAAAAATTTTACAAAAAGAGGCTTTTGAAAATACTTGGGAAATGCGTGTCAATGATATGATTAACATAATAGAAGAGCACTCGAGCAGAGAAAATTTCCGAAGAAAAAATAAAGTTCTGATTGTGTCGGCTAATTTTTCCGGAGGCGGTTTGGAAAAACGTATTAATAATATTGTTAACCGTTTTCATAATGATTATGCGTTTACACTGATTACCAAAACGCCGCCGCAAGACATGAGGGTTTGCCCTTCAAAATTTATTGAACATGTTTATAAGTGGGAAGAGCATGAAAAGGCTCTTGCCGGCGTTGACATAATTGATGTTCATCCGTTTGGTGTTGAAAATTTAATTAACGAGTGGCATGTTTTGCCAGAAGTTAAAAAGATTTATACTTTACATGGTGAGGCTTCTTTGGATGAAAAACTTGGCTTCTTAGAGGCATATGACCGCATATATAGTGTGTCAAAGTTCTTAATTCCATTGTTGGAAAAGGGTTACCCGCAATTAAGAGGCAAAATTTTGTTATCAAAAAATCGTGATATTATAAAAGATTATAATAATGATAACAATATTTTATTTTCAATTACAAATACGAACGTGCAGCAATATATACAGAAAATTATCAATCATATCCCGCCGAAATATACAATCCATATGATTGGGATGTTTCCGGAAGGTTCATTTGTTAGGCCAACAGGAAAGATAATCTTTCATGGATTTGTAAATATAGATGCTTTGTTTGAAAAATATCATTTTAATATGGCTTTTGCGCGTGGAGGTTTTGCTTCAATGGATATTATAGCGCGCAATATTCCATGCTTTTGTATTTCAAGCAATATGCATGGATTGTATTTTGAACTTTTATCTAGGAAAAACTTTTTAGAATTGTCTGATTGCAATTTTGTAACCAGGAAGAAGTTTAAATCGAAAAATATATCTGCAGGCATAAAATTAATTGAAAAAGTGCCGGAAGACTATCAGTGCCATGATTTGCTAGAGCAATATAACAATATCGAGCTTATGTCAGATATTTATTTTTAAGCTTTGCTTTTTTCGCAGTGATTTTTATCACTGCGTTTTTTATGCCATCCGGATGGGCCGGGTGGCTTTTTTTATTTTAAAGGAGAAAAATATGGCCAAAACAAGCCTGACAATCCCCTATAAATTTGCGGGGGAAACAAAAGCTGTTGCCAATGAGGTCAATGCCAATTTTGAAGCTGTTGAGATTTTTTCCAACGGCGTGAATGCGGAACTGGCTGATTTGCGGCAGGCATTGACTGAACTGCATCGGAAACCCACAAGGGAGATGTTTGATGTCTATTTTAACTTCAGCGGAATTGCTCCGGTTGGCGCTTATCCGCTTTGGACGGGGGAAACAATTACCAATTGCCGGACAATCTATCCGGATTTTTGGAAAGAAGCTTTGCGTTTGAAGCGGAATAATGCCATCCGTACCGGGACATCCGAAGAATATGAGAAAGATATTGAAGAATATGGCGAAACCGGTATGTTTGTTATTGACGAGCTTAACGGGCATCTCCGCCTTCCGAAAATATTGCATTTTATTTCTTCAATCAGCGAATTGGCTGAAAAGGGCAAAGCCTGCAAAGATGCACAACAGCGCGTCCACGGCAATTTCTGGACAATGAACTGGCAGGAAAATTATGCAAATTCTGCGGATGGGGATTTTCAAATCGCCGATCAATATGGTGCTTCTATCCGTACGGGCGATGGCGGAAGATGGCTGGGCAAGAAGGTTAGCCTGGATAGCAACCGGAGCTGCCGCAACGGCGCTTATGTTCAGCCGCGCCATGTCAAATTATGCCTTTATCTGCAGGTGGCAAATAATGTGGCGGATATTTCCATGATGGATACAAATGTGATTGCCGAGCAGCTTGCCCAAGCCCTGGCTGAATTAGAGGCGCTTTATTCGCGCAGCTTAACAACGCTGGAAACGCGGGAAAATGAAATTAATTCCAACTTGATTGCCACAACATCGACTTTTAATGAAAATGCCGAAGAAAAAATGGCGGAAATGTCTGAATTGTCCGATGCCCTGGAAGCACGTGCCGGACAAATTGAGACTTTGGCACTGGAAGCAAAGGCGGCTTCTGATGAAGCGAGATTAAACGCAGGCGCTTCGGAAGAAGCTTCAAATGCGGCGCAAAGCAGTGCTGCTGTTGCTAAAAATTCAGAAAATGCCGCTTTTGAAAACGTTGGCAAAGCAGAAGTTTTTGCGGCAGCTGCGGAGGATCATAAAAACCAGGCGCAGCAATATGCAGAAGATGCCGCGCGTTATGCGGATTTGAATAAAGGCGTATGCATTTATTCCGAAGAGATGTCCTACGCAAAAGGAGATTGGGTTAAAGGGGCTGTTGATGGCGGCGAATACTGGCTCTATGAATCTGTGATTTCTGATAACCTGGGCAATGCGTTGGATAATGAAGAGGCTTGGAAAAAGGTGGACAGGGGGCTGATGAGCATTTGCCCGTCTGGAAGAAATGAAATATTGAAGCTCGGTGCCAGCGGCAGCATTTATACGGCTCCCGGAGACGGATGGTTTTTTCTGGAACAAGGAACGGTCAGCGGCAACCGCTATGGGCGCCTGTTTAATGAACAGAAGTGTTATGCGGTTAACGGAATAACTATCGGCGGGCTGGTGAATTATGCGCTTATGCTTCCGGTTGCAAAAGGCGAAAAGGTCATGGTTACTTACAATGCCGATGGCGGTGCGACTTTTGTTTTTCATTATATTTAGGAGGAAATTTTATGTTTTTAGGTTATCAAAGGGGAAAAATCGTTTTTACGGCGCCCAGCCGGGCAGATTTGGAAAAACTCCCTTGTGTGGAATTGGACAGGATTGAGGAGACGCAGGAAGAATATGTTTTGAAAGATGGCGTCTATGTTATAAAAGGTGAGGCCTCGGAGAGTTAGAAAAAAGGCGCCGCTGCGGCGGCGCCTTCTGATTTATCCGGCAGTTACGGAAATTGTTTTAAGCAAAACATCAAGATTTGTTAAAAACAATTTGATAGAAATTGCCAATAAAATAATGCCGAAAAATTTCTTAAGGGCATAGATTGTTGCCGCGCCGAGCGCTTGTTCGATTTTTCGGGTCATTTTCAAGACGAAGTAAACAAATATCATGTTGAAAATGATTGCGGCAAAGATGTTGATGCTGGCGAATTGGGCCCGAATGGTTAACATAGTCGTTAAAGCGCCGGCACCTGCAATCAAGGGGAAAACCAGCGGAACGAGCGTGGCGTCGTTTTGGGTTTCCGCCTCTTCCTGAATGATGGAGATGTCAAAAATCATTTCCAGAGCCATGATGAAAATAATTAAAGAACCGGCAATGGCGAATGAAGAAATGTCAAGATTGAATAATCTTAAAAAGCCTTCGCCAACATAGAAAAACGCAAAAAAGATGAGTGCCGAATATATTGTGGCACGGGATGCGCTTATTTTCTTCCCTTTCTTTTTCAGATTTAGGATGATTGGGATTGAGCCGGTAATGTCAATAACGGCAAATAAGATAACGAAAGCGCTGATGAACTGTTGCCAATTGAATCCTTCTAACATTTTTTTATCCTCTTACATAAACAAAACGTTGCTGTCTTAACACACAGATTGCAAGAGTCAACAGTAAAAATTTTTATACCATCATAAACAAGCTTATCAGCGCTGCGCCTGCGATGGTTCCGAAAATTACACTAACCATTTTGACCTCTTATTTTGAAATTAATAACCAATATTAAAATAAGAGGCGGATTAAAAATTTAAACCCGGGTTAAGTATGAGGCGTAAACCTTTTTTAATCCGGCGCGTTCAAACAAGACTTCAGCCTTGTCATCTTCCATTTTTAAGATTTTTCCATATCCGAAACTTTGGTGATAGACTTTTAATCCTATTACATTTCCGCTATAACGGCGATCATCATCAAAACTGGTATCAGGGCGATTGCTACGGTTCCCATAGTAATTGTTTCCTTTGCTTTTCCATTTATTATACTCGGATCTGTTTCTATTATACATATTATTTTGATAATTGCCAGAGAAATTATTTGAAGCAAAGTATGTATTATTGCAAATTTCAATATTTTGCGGCGGCAGTTCATTAATGAAGCGGGACGGCAGGTTGTTTTGCCATTGTCCGTACACGCGCCGGTTTGAAGCCATGAGAATGTATAATTTTTTGCGGGCGCGGGTTATGGCAACATAAGCCAAACGCCGCTCTTCCTCTAAGGATTCCGATCCGCCTTCGTCTAAGGCACGCTGGTGCGGGAATAAGCCTTCTTCCCATCCGGGCAGGAAAACAATGTCAAATTCCAATCCTTTAGCGGAATGGAGCGTGATGAGCATAACTTGGTTTTGGCTGATTTCGCTGTCATTATCCATAACCAGCGAGACATGTTCCATAAATTCATAAAGCGACGGGTATTTTTCCGTATCGCCCATGACGTTGATGAGCTCTTTTAAGTTTTCAACCCGCCCTGGCGCTTCGGCTGATTTATCGGCTTTCAGCATTTCAAAATAGCCGGAATCGGTTAAAATATTTTCTGCGAGTTCTCCGGGAGGCAGAGCCTGCATCTGACGGCGCCATTCTTCAAAGTTTCCCATTAATTCGCTCAGCGCGTTTTTGGCTTTGCCGCTGATGGTTCCTTCGCTTAACATTTTATTTATTGCATCATAGAGGGATATATGGTGGCATCTTGCTTCGTTTTGAAATTTTTCTATTGATTTTGCGCCAATTCCCCTTGCCGGCTTGTTGATAATCCTTTCCAGGGCTAAATCGTCGTAGGGCTGCATAACCACGCGGAAGTAAGCCAATGCGTCGCGGATTTCGGCACGTTCGTAAAATTTTAAGCCGCCGATAACTTTATATGGAATGGCTTCTGAAATGAATTTTTCTTCAAACTCGCGGGTCTGCGCGGCAGTGCGCACTAAAACGGCCATGTTTGAATAGTCTTCTCCACTGCGGCGGCAGTTTTCAATTTCATCAGCCACATATTTTGCTTCTTCTTCGCCGTTATATGTGCTTATGACTTTTATTTTGTCGTTGTCGCAGGCAAGGGCGGGGGAGTTTTCGGCAACTTTTAAAGTTTTGCCGAGGCGTCCCGTATTATGGCTGATAAGCGCGGAAGCTGCACATAATATATTAGCCGTTGAACGGTAGTTTCTTTCCAGGCGGATAATTTTGGCATCGGTGAAATCTTTGTTAAAACGGAGGATGTTTTCGATTTCAGCGCCCCGCCAGGAGTAAATGGATTGGTCGTCATCGCCCACGCAGCATAAGTTGCGGTATTTTTGGCTTAAAAGGCGGATGAGCAGATATTGGCTGACATTTGTGTCTTGATACTCATCTACCATGATGTATTGAAAACGGGATTGGTATTTTTCAAGGACATCCGGATTGGAAAGCAAAATATTCAGGCTGTAAAGGATGATGTCTCCAAAGTCGACACAGTTCAGTTCCAAAAGGCGCGCCTGATATTTTTTATAAATTGCGGTAATGGTGTTTTCTTTAAAAGATTCATCTATCTTGTCGACGGTTAACCCTTTGTCTTTCCAGCGGCTTATTTTTTCCAGGACAGCCTGCGGCGGGTATTTTTTGTCATCGATGCCTTCGGATTCTTCAATTTGTTTGATGAGGCGCTTTTGGTCGTCTTCTCCGAGAATTGTGAAATTTGATTTCAGTCCTATCAACTCAGCGTGGCTGCGCAGGATTTTGACGCAAATGCTGTGAAAAGTTCCGAGCCAGACGGAATTTGCCACTTCGCCGATTAACCCTTCAACCCTTTCTTTCATTTCTCTGGCAGCGCGGTTGGTGAAAGTTACGACCAAACAATTCCACGGATTGGCTTTATGGTTTGCCAAAATATAAGCGAGGCGTGTGGTCAGCACTTTAGTCTTTCCCGTTCCCGCGCCGGAGAGAACCAGAATCGGTCCTTCTGTTTCTGTAACAGCGGTTTTTTGTTCAGGATTCAACATTTCCAGCCAGTTAAATGCGGGTGTGAGCCGGGATGCGTTGTCATAGGTTTGCGGCATTTCATCCGCCATTAATTCAAAGTCTTCCATCTTGTTTAGTCTTTTGGGTTAATGCTTGTATTTTTTTTGAATAGCACATATATATATATTATTATTAAGAGAAAGAAAAGGAGTTTTTTAAGATGCCGCGGACAAGTCAAGGAAAATACGTTACACGTTCAGCAAGCGTTTTTCAAGAAGGGGATGAGGCCTGGAAAAACGGACTTTATAACCAGGCAAAAGAAAAATATATAGAATCTGCGAAATTGTATCATGACGACAAGGATGAAGAAGGCGAGGCTTTTGCACTTGTCCGCCTTGGCGAGCTGCAATTAAGCCTGGATGAATATGAAGATGCGGAAAAATCGTTAAAAGCTGCATCTGAATTAGTCAAACATCTGGATTTTGCGCAAAACACATATGGCGAAGCGCTTATCCGCCTGGCCAGGGTTGAGATTGCAAGAGATGAAAATGACCGGGCATTGCGTTATTTGAATCAGGCAAAAGAAGTTTTAGAACATATTGGCAACAGGGACCTCTTGGGCGATGCCTGCGATCAAGAGGCATATGTTTATCTGAACAAGTGCCAGCCGGAAAAGGCTCTGGCTTCTTATCGAAAAGCCGCCGAATATTACCATATGGAAGGCGTAACCTTGAAAGAGGCTTCCGTTTTGCGTGCCATTGCCCGTTTGGAGATGAAAAATAAAAATTATGATTTAGCGCATGATTTGCTGGAAGAATGCCGAAACCTCTACCGGGAAAACGGCGATTTGCTTGGCGAGGCAAGCGCTTTGTCGGCGATTGGCTGCCTGCGTTATATTATCCGGGATATCGGCAATGCCCGCAAGGCGTTAATGAAGTCGGTTTACCTTTATGGCAAAGCCGTGCACCATTATGCAGAAGCCGAAGCTTTGCTTTACTTGGCAAGGGTGGAAGCCTTTAACCAGGAACAAGGCGATTTTGAACGTGCTAAAACGCATTACCGCCGTTCCGCCGAATTATTTAGCTTTTTGGAAAATGATACCATGAAACATGCTGTTGAGGAAGAATATCATAATTTCCTTAACCGTATTAATGCCGCATAGAAGGAAGGAATATGTCTGAAATAAGAGATAAGATTGTAGCTGTCAGAAATTATATGTCCGGGCAGATTATCGGGCAGAAGGAGCTGGTTGACAAGATGCTGATTACGCTTCTTGCCGATGGGCATGCTTTAGTGGAAGGGGCGCCGGGGCTTGCGAAAACCAAGGCTGTAAAAATTCTTTCCACATTGATTAACGGTGATTACCGGCGGATTCAGTTTACGCCGGATTTGCTGCCTTCCGATATTACCGGCAGTGAGATTTATGTGGCGCAAAAAGGAGATTTTGAATTTCGCAAAGGGCCGATTTTTGCCAATCTGGTGCTGGCAGATGAAATTAACCGTGCGCCGGCCAAAGTTCAGTCCGCGTTGCTTGAGGCTATGGCGGAACGCCAGGTCAGTATTGGCGGAAAGGCTTATCCTTTGCCGGAATTGTTTATGGTTCTTGCCACGCAAAACCCAATTGAGCATGAAGGGACTTATAATCTTCCCGAGGCGCAGCTTGACAGATTTTTAATGTATGTCAAAATCGGCCAGCCCGATGCGGCGGCCGAGAAACAGATTCTGCGCTTGGTTCGCGGCGAGGCGATTTCAGGAACGGAACAGCTTCCGGCGGAAAGGGTTGAAATTAAAGATGTTCTGGAAGCCCGAAAAGAAGCCTTGCAGGTTCATATGAGCGAAGCTGTGGAGGAATATCTGGTACAGTTGGTTATGGCGACCAGATACCCTGAAAAATATGATGCCAAGATGAAGGGATATGTTTTGTTTGGCGCCAGCCCGCGCGCGACAATCGCCCTTGACCGCTGCGCCCGTGCAAATGCCTGGCTGTCCGGCAGGGATTTTGTTGCTCCGGAAGATATCCACAGCGTGGTTTATGAAGTTTTGCGCCATCGCATTATTTTAAGCTTTGAAGCGCAGGCAGAAGGCGTAACCACGGATGAGGTCATTTCTTCTTTATTGAAACTGGTTCCGCTTCCATAAGGAGAAAATAATGGCAAAGTGGAAAAAACTGGCAGGTAAGATTTTTGCCGGTCTGGATGAAAATAAACAATCCGCCGGGCTTTATGCCGTTTTGGAAGATTTGCTGGCTTTAAAATCTAAAACAGGATATTTGAAGGGTTTCCATACTTTGCGGGCGTCGGGCTCAATGTCCGGCGACGTGAAATCCGCTTTTAAGGGGCGGGGTATGGAAATGGAGGAAATCCGGGCTTATAATTTTGGCGATGATGTCCGGGATATTGACTGGCGGGTCAGCGCCCGCAAACAGCAGCCTTTTACCAAGCTGTATAATGAAGAACGCGACAGGGAGGTTATGATTCTTCTTGATTTTTCTTCTTCCATGGCTTTTGGAACCCGCAAAGAGCTCAAATCCGTTGCGGCGGCAAAGGTTGCGGCTCTGCTGGGTTGGCGGGCATTGGAAAATAAGGACCGAGTCGGCGTGGCGATTTTCAGCGAAAAGGAAACAATTACCTTCAAGCCCGATAACCAAACCCGGGTTTTTGCCGCGGTATGCAAGAAAATCGCGGATGTCAGCAAAGAAATTTTACAGGATAAGGCATTTCACGAGTCTACGCTTGCCAAGCCGCTGCAGTGGATAGACAAGAATGTGCATAATGATGCGGTGGTCTTTATTATCAGCGATTTTGGGCGTTTTGATGAGGAAATGAGGCGGAAAACCGCAGTTTTAGCCCGCAAAGCAAATCTTTATATGATAAATATCTTGGATGTTTTGGAGGAAAAAGCGCCTCTGCCCGGGGAATATATGGTGGAAAATGCCGGGCAGAAAGTGGTCTTTAACAGTTCAAGTGCGGCATTTCAGGAAAAATATCAGCAATATTTTGCAGACAAACGCCTTAAAATAAAAGATTTCTGCGTCAAATTCCAAGGGCGTTACCTTGAAATTGTTACAAACCGGCCGTTGGTGGAACAGCTGAAAATTTAATTTTCAGGAATCTTGACAAAAATAAGAAATGGTGCTAGCTTAAATTTGGAATTATTCTGTAACTATAATTTGGGATAAGAAAAATGGTAAAATCTAACGAGAACAGTTCATATAAAAGAGGTCAGGAATTATTGGACCAGGGTATGTTTAAAGAAGCAATCGAGCAGTTTGACGCTGCCGTTGCCGAACAGCCGGGGTCATGGAAGGCATTAAACAGCAAAGGATTCGCATTGCAAAAGCTCAGCCGCTATACGGAGGCCGTGGAGTGTTTTGACAAGGCGTTGGAATTTAATCCGCAGTCTGTTGAAGTTTTAAATAATAAAGGCGTTACGCTTTCAATGCGCGGCCTTTATAAGGATGCAATTTTTTGTTTTAATGAGGCGATTGCTATTGATAAGACCTCATTAGAAGCTTTAAACGGCAAGGCGATTGCTTTGCAGCATATGTTTTCGTATAAAGAAGCTCTGGACGTGCTTGAACAGGCGATGAAAATTGACAATAAGCACACGCAGACATTGCTCAGTGTTGCAGTTACATTGCAAAAACTCAAACAATATGACCGGGCAATCTCTTTCTTTAAAAAAGTTTTATCCCATGATAAGAATAATATCAAAGCTTGGAACGGCGTCGGCGTTACATATCAGCTTATGGGCGATAATAATTCGGCGATTAAGTGCTTTACCAAGATTCTCAATATTGACAGCCGCGAAATCCAGGCTTGGATTAGCATTGGCTTTGTTTATCAGAAAATGCTCAAATTCAATGATGCGCTGAAGTGTTATAAAAAGGCGCAGCTGATTATTGGCAACCGTTACCATCACAAGCTTTATGACGGATTGGCGAGTTGTTTGACCAAGCTTTCAGAATTTGACCAGGCTGTGGAAGTTTACCAGCAGATTTTCCAGCGCGAAGAAGGCAAAAAGAAATGGGATGCCCAGCGTTCCATGAAGTTTGTCAATAAGCTGAAGCGCAAAAAAGCCAGCGGAACGTTGCAAAGCATAATTCCTGCTGATGCACCGGCAGAACCTAAACCAGCCGCCCCGACAACGGACAGCATTTAATAAAAAAGCCCCGGAAAACCCGGGGTTTTTTGTGTCATTTTTTTATTTTGCATTTGAGCAAGCCTAAAAATGTATATTCTGTTTTTTCAGGTGCTTTTTGAATCTTTATGATTGGCAGCCAGAAGCATGGAAAATAATATGAATTTCCAATTTGTTCTTTAAGTTTTGTTATAAATTCAATATCAAAATATTTTTTTGCCAATAATAAAAATTCTTTTTGCAAATGAGCCGGCAATTGGCGGCAATTTTTAGAAAAATCTTGAATGATGCGCCGATTGATGGTTTCAATTTGGGATTTGTCAAGCAGCAATTCCTTGTGAGTAAAATTTTTTATATTTGCCCAAATTTTGATAATGTCAAAACAGTTTTTATTTTTTTTATTGGTGTGGGCAAGTGAAGTTTTGACTTGGCGGTAAAAATATAATTTTTCAAAAAGGGCACTTATGGATTTTGCCTGGAAAAAGGCTTTAAAGAAAAATTCATTATCTTCATAGCGTGTGTTTACCGGGAACAGCAGGTTGTTTCTTTGCAGAAATTCTTTATTGTAAAGCTTGTTCCATGCGACGACAGCCAAACGGATGTTGAAGATGTCCTTAAATAGAATGTCTTTCCAAGAAAAATTTAGAGGCGAGGGAAGTTGTGAGAGGAAAGGAAGAAAAAATTCAGAGTCTTGTTTTGCAAGTTTTTTTCCTGTTTCGGAGACATAGCTTGCTTGGAAAAAGACCATGTCCGATGCATTTTGTTCAGCCTGCAGGTATAACTTTTCCAGAGTTTTGTTTGTTAACCAGTCGTCGCCGTCGAGAAAAAAGACATATTTTCCTTGGGCTTTTTTTAATCCTGCATTGCGTGCGCCGCCAAGCCCTTGTTTTATATCTTTTATAAGGGTGATTCTTTTATCTTTTTGAGCATATTCCTCGCATATTTTATTGCAGCTTTTCGGCCCGTCTGAAACAATGATAATTTCAATATCAAACAATGTTTGGTTTATAACAGACTCTAAACATTGCGTGATATATTTTTCAATATTGTAAACCGGAATGATAACTGAAACAGCAGGCATTTTTTTACTTTCTTGTTTTGTTAGTATATATTTTTTAATATGGTTTTTGTTTTTTTTGCATCTAATTTAGCTTTTCTTCTTGATATTTTTTTTATGGATAAAATTGATTTTAATTTTAACGTTAGATACAATTTTATATTCAGTAATATGAATTTATAAAATAGAATCTTTTCTATTATTGATAATTTATTACCCCCCCCCCCAATCTTGAGTTGCGTTTCTTCTATTGTATTTCTGTTTAAAGAATATGTATTATTGTTTCCATATTCTTTTCCAGATAAAGCTCCTAAATAGCTTTCTTTTACAATTTTCAAAGTTTTATCATTGTATGAGTAGTATGGGTAAGCGAAGAATTTCATATCATCTTTTTTAAAAATTTTAAGCCATTGAGGACATATTATTTCTTTTTTTAGTGTTTTAATATCTTCTATTTGTGCTAAGTTTTTATGGTTAAAAGAGTGATATTGTATATTTCCTCCAGCAGCTTTGAGTTGTTTTAAATCTTCTATATTGCAATACCAACAATTGTCTTGTTCACCAAGCTCAACGAAATGCCCACAAACAAAGACTTCGAATGGAAATTTTAAAAATTTTAGAACCGGTGCGGCATAATCTAAAACACTACGGTAACCATCATCAAAAGTAATGACAATTTCATCGTCATTTTTAGGATTATATTGGCTCAAAGGAACAATGTGCATTCTTGTCAAATGTAGCATGTCTTTTATAAAACATGAAAATTTGTAATTGATTCCGCTGTTTTCTGTGAGACTTATATTATGATATAATAAAATCATGCTTTATCAGATAACATTTTATATTTTTTGTATTTATTTTTATGTTTACTATGAAGATTGCCAATAGTTAAATAATAGCATAATTTATGAAAGATATATTTTCCTTTGTAAAATTTTTTATGATAATGGTGTTTTATTTTGCCAAATAGCGAGAATGGTTGGTTATTGTCCTTAAGTTTTGTATTAAGAAAATCCTTGTATTCTTTTGTTAACCATTCGCTTCCGTCTGTACAAACACGATTTCTCATGTGCATAAATGTTGGAGTTTTTAGTTCAGGTATGTCTCCAAATGTTAACCAAGCATGAGAAATATAGCAATGTTTTTCAGGGCAGTTATAACCAACAGGGTTAAAATTAATAGGAGTATCGGGATTTTCAAATATATTTTGAAATTCTTTGCAAGAATTGCATTTGCGTATGCCTCCGCTTTCTAAACTTAGACAAGCGCTCCATAAACCAGCATAACAAAATTCACGGCGTTTTTGCCCCCATAATGATAATCTAAGATTAAACATTTCAGAGTTAAATTGTTCCCATGTTTCTTTGTATTTTTGAGGAGATAATTTGGTTAGAATTGGGCGCCCAGGTAGTCTATCATCTCTTAAAACCGTTACATGACATAGGGCTCCAACATTTTTTATACAAGTTTCTTTAATTTCCTCTAACATAGGTATTAAATCATCACTAGCAGCAAGTTCTAATGAAAAGCTGCAACCGGCATTTTTTACCTTGTTGACATTGTTCAAAAATTCATTCAGTAAATTTAATCGTTTTAATTCTAAATATTGAAATGAAAACTTAAATAGAATTTTTTTTCTTATGTGTTCTGGGAGTGATACAAATTCATCAAATTTTTTGGATATTGTGCCGTTTGTTACAATCATTATGTAATGTCCATATTCGGCTAATCCTTTCACAATATCTATTAATTCATGAGAAAGCATGGTTTCTCCACCGCCACAGATATTAAAGCAGCAAATTCCTCCAAGTCTTTCTGGGCGTAATGCATATATTATAGTTTCTACCGGATATTTTAGTGGATGTGCTTTACTGTCAAATAAATTTTGTTGCGTTATATAGCAATATGAACAACGTAAATTACATTTAGTGATAGGAATATATAAATCTATAAATTTTTTTACTTTATCCATTCTTATGACCTTCCTATGATTGTTGCAGGATTTCCGTATACAATGCTATTATCCGGTACATCTTTTAATACAACGCTGTTTGCACCGATAATTACATTGTTTCCTATAGTTATTCCGCCTATTATGGCAGCGCCGGCATAAATTGTTACATTATTGCCAATACTGGGGTAGTCTTGAGGGTAGATACTTTTATCGCCATATTTGCCACCAATGGTTACGTTCTGGTATACTTTACAGTTTTCTTCAAATTTTCGATATCCTAAAACAATACCATAAGGGTGATCAAATTTTGTATTCTTTTTTAATAATTCATCTAAATTTTCAATGTGGCAGATATTTTTAAGACGGAAATAATCTGTCATTACATCTCCTCTAGCGTTTTTTAATAGCGCTTTTGCTATCTTGTGTAGTATTTTCATAATCTTTCTCTATTCTTTTATATGACTTCTAATTAAGTTAGCCATATAGGAAAAATACTCTTCATTCCATTCCGGATAACGCGTTTTTTTTATTTGAAGCATTTTATCAATGGCTGGTTTAAGTTTTGATATATCAGTATCAATGAAGCTTACGGCATTTGATTCCTTGAGAAAGTGCATAAATTCTTTAATTTTATGGTCTTGTGATTTTATGGCAATGCAAGGCGTATGTGTAATTATGGCAAAGATTAATCCATGTAATCTGTCTGTTACAACAATTTGATGTTTTGCAAAGATCTCTAATTCTGCGTTTACAATTTCTTCTCTTTGCTTAATTCCAATATTGTCATTATGACGATTTTTACGAAATGTAGCTGGCAGTCCATAGCCTTTGATGATTTCTAAAGCTTGCTTATGTTCTTCTTCTGTTAATCCGCCTTCATCATTAACATCTCTAATGCAGGCAAGAATTCCATTGCGTTGATTATTTTGGTGGTGAGTTTGCATTGAACAAACTATATCCGGAAATAGTTTATTTAGTGCTTTTGTGAAATTGTTTTTTGCAAAATTGTGGCTGAGAGGGTCCCTTTGAAACATTATGAGCCTGTTGTTTTTATTATATGCTTCAATGCTTGTTTCTAGTTCTTTTCTGCCTTTTTCATCATTTGCAAAAAAGATTGATTGAGGGAAAATGACTGTTAAATTATCAGGATATTGTTGCATAAAGTCTCTTCGGATATTTTCATCTATCAGATAGCGGCTTCCCTGGTTGCCGCCACCGATGCCCCAGATTATATCTTGCGGTGTGATTGTTAAATCAATTATAGGTTTTAACTTCTGGTATTCATAAATAGGTATTTCAACGATTTTATAATCTGGAAAATATTTTTTTGCAAAATTTATTTCGGCCAAGGCAATTGCTGCATCTCCTATATTATCATGCAATGAACCGCCAATGATAAATATTTTTTTTGCTTCTTGTAAATCCGTCAGACTGTTTGTTATCAACTGCGGATATTTGTGTTCTGTAACAATATCTTTATTTAATTCTGATTTTTTCCATACATTTTCTTTCTTTTTATGGAATATTTTGCGCAATCCATCGCTGATAAATCTTTTTATCAGAACCATAAAAATAGGGTATGAGTGTATCTTTCCGAGCAAAGCTTCATTAATACGCAACTTAAAAACTTTTTTAAGTGATTGTTGATTATATATTTTATATTTTTTATTTCTTTTTAATGCTTTTTTGAATATTTTTATCAATCTTAATGCTTTAGATGTTTTTAACTTTCCATTCCAAAGTCGTACATAAGATATTTCTTTGTTATCTAAATAAATGCCTAATTTAGTAAAATTTTTTCCGGCTTGCAAATTCATAATATTATATGTCATGTTGCTTTGACCCGCTTGCCCCTGGTGCCAGCGATGTTTTAACAAAGAATAAGCAATAGAACCGACCTTCATTCCTTTATCAAATGCTCTGCTCCATAAATCCCAATCTTCTACATAAAAACGTTTTTCATCATAAAACAAATTATTTAAGATGAAATAATCTTTTCGAAACATTACAGTTGGGTGGTCAAAGGGGCAGGTAATAAGGGATAATGCATGAGCGTAGTTGCCGCCCTTTATTTTTCTGCTTTCGTTCATATCGCCAAAATATGAAAAATTTGATGTGCAGAGTTGTATATCCGAATGAATATCTAAATATTTTTTCTGCATTAATAATCTTTCCGGGGCGGCGATGTCATCATCATCCATCCTGGCAATGTATGCCCCTTTTGCTAATTTTATTCCTCTGTTTAGGCTGGCAGAAATTCCGAGACGGGTATCATTAAAATAGAGACGAATGCGCTTATCGTTATATGCAGCTACAAATTCTTTAAGCGCTTGTTCTTCTATTGGTTCAGAAATAATAATTATTTCAAAATTTTCATATAACTGGCCGTGTTCATTTTGAGAGGCAAGAATACTGTCTAAGCATTCTTTGAAGTATTTTAAATCAGGTTTAAAGCATGGGATAATAACAGAAACATCTGGTAAAACAGGAGTATCTTTCGGGCTGCCATTTAATGAAATCCATTTTTTATAGGCTTGTTTCCATCCAGGGTATTGCTCATGTAGATACCAATTGTTCCAAAATTTTCTATCACCCCAAGAATGTATAATAGTAGCTTGAGAACAATCTCTTCCATTTTTGGGGTAGCAATCATATCTAAAATTATCACCAATAGCCTCTATTTCTAGAGAAAATTCTTGAAATAACAGGTTTAGTATTCCTTGGTCAGGGAGATGTAAATCATTAGCTAGTAATATTGTTTTGTCGTAACACCACTGTGTGTAATTGCCTTTTATTGGTAAAATATCGCTAATTACAAATAAACCGGAACAATATAGGAATGCATCCATTCTATATATATATTGGGGTGTGTAAAAATTGGTTGAACAAATATCAGGTGTTCCATTAGAACAATTTGTTTTATCTTCGCATAGACAAGCAAATCCTGTTTTGTCGGCTTTTTTTAGAAGATTGTCTAACGGTGCTTGAATGCAAACATCAGTATCAATCCATAATATATGAGAATAATGCTTTAGATAGTTGAAAATTTCATATCGACAAAACATTAAAGGGGAAAATCTTTGAAACTGTTTCTTTTTAAATAGTTGAGCAGGTAGAGGCGATTCATATTTAACAAACCTGCAAGGCATAATTGAGCTTAAAATTTCTTTATCTTTTTCAGATAGGGTTTCATAATAAATAATGGCTTCATCAAATGTTTTAGGTGATTTTTCTTGTATTTGAAGCAGTAATGTACCTATCAGCCAAGGTCTGGTATCGGCGATGAAAACAGCATTTCTTTTCTTAGTCATAATTATTGTTCCATTCCATTTTTTAGGGTAGGGGTGAGCGTATTGCAGATAATCCTTACGGTAAGATGGTCTAACATCATGTGCAGGTCTTCACTGATTTGCATGTCGTCAATATTCATATTTACAGAATATTGAGACAATTCTTTTAATTTCCCTCCAGAGTAACCCGTGATTCCTATTGTCGTGCCGTTGTTGGCATTAGCATATTCTATTGCTTTGATGACATTTTTGGAATTGCCGGAGCCGCTTATTCCGATGACGTAATCGCCGGGCGTGAAAAGATTTTTTAGCTGTTCTACCAATGCATCGTTGTAATCGATATCATTTGAATATGCTGAAACGGTGGCTGTATTGTCATTTAGGCAGATGAATTTGAATCTTTTGTCAAAGCCGTAAGAGGCCCCTTTGTTAAAATCGCAGCAAAAATGGCTTGCTGTTGCCGCGCTGCCTCCGTTGCCCATGATGAATATCATCCGCCCTTCATCGCGCGCTTTTAGCAATTGGTTGATGAAAACATTGATTTCCTGTTTGTCCAAAAGGTCAATCGTTTTCTTTTCAAGCTCTAAATAGCTGCTGATTTCTTTTGTAAAATCGCGCATTAATATTCTCCTCTTAAGGAATGTTTGTTATAATGGATTATTGTTGTGCCTTTATTGTCAAATTTAAATGGCAGTTCCTTTAGGCCGCGCAAGGCATAGCGTACGCGTTGATGGTTTTCTTCTTTGACATAAAACAATAAAAAGCCTCCGCCGCCGGCGCCAAGGAGTTTTCCGCCGGATGCGCCGTTTTTTAAGGCTGTTTCATATGCCTGGTTGATGGTTTCATTGGAGATGCCTCCGGCCAATTCTTTTTTATAAGTCCAGCCGGTATGTAAAATTTCTCCCATGGCGTCTATGTTATTGTGCAAAAGTTCATTTTTAAGGTCTTTTGCCAATTGTACCATTTTATGGAGATTTTCTATTTTTTTCTGGTCGTCGGTGGTGTTTTTCTTTTGCTCTTTTAGGATATCTCCGGCGGCACGTGTCTGCCCCGTATAAAACATCAGTAAATTGTTTTCCAGGCGTTTATATCCCTCTGTTGTTAAAAATATTTTTTCGAGGTTTACTTTGCCGCTTGGTTCAAATTCTATAAAGTTAAGCCCGCCGCAAGCACATGCGTATTGGTCTTGTTTACCGATCGGTTCGCCTAATAAATCTATTTCTACATGGCAAGCCTGCTCGGCAATATCTTCTTTGCTAAGGTAAGTCTCATTATAAGCATTGCAGAGGTTAATCAGTCCGGAGGTGAATGCTGAAGATGACGCTAATCCTGTTCCGGAGGGAATATCTGCGCTAGAATTAAAGTCAATCCCTTTTATGTTATAAATTTTAAATACTTCTCTGATAATCCGGTGTTTAATTTCTTCAACATTATTCACATTTTCTGCCTGTGAATATTTTAAGAAATAACCATCCTTAAAAAAATACGGATGCATTGACAAGTATATATATTTATCAATTGCTGTGCTTAGAACTGCTCCGCCGAATTTTTCATAATAATTGGGAAGGTCGCTGCCGCCTCCGGCAAAGCTTATGCGGAAGGGGGTACGGGTGATAATCATGCGCTTTCTCCTAAAATAAAATCTATTGCGCTGTTGAGTGCAGGAAATTGAAAATCTGCAAATTTTGAATCTTTAATGGTGCTGCCTACGAGGATAGTTTTGCAACCGGTATTTTTTCCGGCCTGCATATCGCTTTCCCTATCACCAATCATCCAGGATTGGCTGAAATCAATGTTGAAATCTTTAGCCGCTTGTTCAAATAAGCCGATTTTAGGTTTGCGGCATGAGCAATCTATTTTTAATTCTGTCCGTTCTCCCGGAAAGCCTTTTTCCGGATGGTGGGGGCAATAGTATATTCCGTCAAGGTAGGCCTTTTCCTGACCAAGTGCGGTTTCTAAAGTTTTGTGGACTTCTTCGACATCTTCAAAACTTACAAAACCTTTAGCAATCATAGGCTGGTTAGTTATGACAATGCTTAGAAAACCGCTTTGGTTTATCTTGCGAACGGCTTCGGCTGTTTTAGGAAGCATTTCAAAATTTTTTACGGTGGGGCTTTTATCCATGTCTTTGATGAGCACGCCATCACGGTCTAAAAATATTGCGGGACGGGCATTTCTTTTGTTTTGCTTTGCAACTTTTCCATCCTTAACATCTTTGTAGATTTGCGGCAGCCGGTCCTTGGTGCCCATATCTTTGATGTATTCTGCGGAATGGTAAGCAAAAATCTGTTCGCCGCAGTTTAGCATGCGGGGAAAAATATCTTTGCCAAAATCTTGCATTTTATTATCTTCAATATAATCAAATATTTTAGGCGAGAGAATGTAGATTGCAGCATTTACCAAATTGCGGTAAACCATGCCTTCAGGGTGCGGTTTAGGTAAAAATGCGGTTATTTTATTATCTTTATCCGTTTCAAGAAGATCGCTGTCATAAGGGTGGTTATTGGGATGGACAAGTAAGGTGGCGCATCCGCCGTGTGTCTTATCAAAGTTTTGCATGGCTTTAATGTCAAAATCCATTACAACATCGCCATAAAAAACCATGAAGCGCTCTTTTAATTCTTTTTTCAGCAAAGATAATGCTCCGGCTGTGCCTAGCGGTTCTTGTTCTATAATGTGATGGATTTTCACCCCAAAACGGCTGCCGTCTCTAAAATATTCGGATATAGCTTCCGCCAGATATCCTTCCAACAGGAATATTTCTGTAATGCCATAAGATTTTGCCAGTTCAATCTGCCGTTCTAACAGAGGTTTACCTGCAATATCGCACATTGGTTTGGGAATATTGGTAAGCCCAAGCCGAGTACCTTTTCCGCCAGCTAGAATTACAAGTTGCATGCATCCTGCTCCAAAATGTGTTTTACGGCCTTTGTAACGGCTTCGTCAGATGTTAATTTTGCTTTCCATCCTAATTTATGTATTTTATCTAAGTTGTAGGCGAACTTTGGAACATCTCCAATCCAGCCACGGTCGCCGCCCGTATAATGGATTTTGGCGTTCAGATTCATTGCGGATATAACTATTTCTGCTATTTTGGTTACGTTGGTCTGTCCCTCAACGCCGAGATTAAAATAGTTTATTTTTTCATGGCTGTTGCGGCAGACAAAAAGAATCGCTTCAACCAAATCTTTCACATAGAGATAGGGCTTGGCTTGTTTTCCGTTTCCTAAGACTTCAAGTTCGTGAGGATTGTTTTTGAGTTTTTTTACAAAATCATGCAAAATCCCGTGTGTGGTACGTTCGCCGCAGACATTCGGAAAACGGGTTATCCAGGCTTGAATTCCATAATTTTCTGCAAAGCTGGCAATAAATGCTTCGCTGGCAAGTTTCCCTGCACCATAATGGGAGGCGGGGAATAACGGACCGTAATTTTCTTGAACCTCTATTCCGCCGGTTTGTCCGTATATGGCGGAGGTTGAAGCAAACATTAACTTATTTACGCCGTTTGCACGCATTGCTTTTAACACGTTATAGGTTGTATGAAAAGTCATATCTAAGTCAATATCGGGATTTGCATGGCTGCGGGCGATGTCAGAATTTGCTGCTAAATGGAAGACCATATCGAATTTATGTTCTTTAAAAAGATTGTTCAGGAGCTTGCTGTCTAAAATATCTCCTTCAACAAAAGTGAAATTGTCAGAATTCAGAGCTTGTGTCAGGTTTGATTTGCGCCCGAGAGATAAATTATCCAACACAACGACTTTATGGCCTTCGGATAAAAGGCGGTCAGCTAAATGGCTGCCAATAAATCCTGCGCCCCCGGTAATTAAAATAGATTCCATTAACAGCCTCCATAACGAATTTTTTTAAAGTTACGAAGGCTTGAAAGATAACAAAAACGACCCTGCAAAAAATTGCATAGGCTGAAAACCCAACCTGAAATGGCCGGGAAAAAGCGCATAAGCGCTTTGGTTAATGCCTTGGGGGCATTAGTCCGTTTGATAGCTTGTCAAGGCTCCGTACTTCTTTAGTACATATACCGAATCTCGGTACAAGAAAAAGGTTATTTCATGTATTATAAAATAGCAAGGACTTTTTTGTATACAAATAAAAATGGCAGCCAAGCGGCTGCCACCAAGTAATCAGGTTGTCCTTAAATGCTGACAATTCCCCGCGCGAAGGCGTAAATTGCCCAAAGCGCAATGATTATCAGCAGGCAGGCCAGGCAGGCTTCTCCTCTTGAAAAGGCTTTTTCCTGAGGCGCATGCTGGCGTCTGGCCCAGATAAATACCGGAATGCCGAGCGCTACAACCACAACAGCCATAAGCAGGTAGTTTAACCCGGCGGCATAAATCAGCCATAAGGCATAAGCCGTACCCAGAATACCGGTAAATAATGCAGCGGAGCGCTTAATCATTATATTGCCCGGATATTCGCCATCTTCGCAAATTTTCCATAAATATGCACAGGATACCAGATAAGCTGGCAAAACCATAACGCCGGTAATGCTTAACATGGTGTTCCATGCGTTGCTTGAAAAATATACAAGCAAGATGAAAATTTGCATCATTGCAGAGGTAACCCACAAGGAAACGGAAGGGGAACCCTTGTCATTTTCTTTGGTGAACTCCTTGGGAAATGTGCCATTTTGAGCTGCGGCCTGCGGAATTTCCGCCGTAACCATTGTCCAGGCCAGCCATGATGTCAGAACGGAGACCAAAAGCCCGATATTCATTAACCAAGCGCCCCAAGGCCCAACGATTTTTTCTAAAATGCCGGCCGTTGACGGATTAGGAATTGCTGCCAATTCGGCTTGGCTCATATAACCGTAAGGCAATAATGACAGAAGTAGGTAAATTGCTAAACAGCCTAAAAAGCCCAGCAATGTCGCTTTGCCGACATCTGACGGGGTTTTGGCACGGTTAGACATTACAACAGCGCCTTCAATACCGATAAATGCCCAGAGGGTAACCAGCATGGTGCTTTTGATTTGTGTGCTTAAGCCGCCAAGACGCGCTTTTGCCGACAGGGATTCTCCCCAGAAGTCAAAATCAAAATGCGCCGGAGAAAAGGCAAAAGCCATAATGATGATAAACAAAATCAGCGGCACGATTTTTACAACGGTGCCGATCATGTTTACGATCGTTGCTTGTTTTACGCCTTTTAGCACTAAATAGTTAAATCCCCATATAATCAGCGAACCGCCGATAATTGAGGCGAGATTGTTTCCTCCTGCGAAATATGGCGGGAAGAAGTAGTTGAGCGCATCCATGGTGATTACGGCATAACCAACATTTCCGCATACTTGGCAAAGCCAGTATGACCATCCAATGGTAAATCCGACATAGGGTCCGAAACCTGAACGTGCATACATATAAATTCCGGCAGTTAAATCAGGTTTTGCCGTTGATAAAATACGAAACGTATTGGCAATGAAATAAATGCCGATGCCGGTGATAATCCAGGCAAGCAGTACGGCTCCTGCCGAAGCGCCTGCAGCCATGTTCTGGGGCAGGGAATATATACCGCCGCCAATCATTGAACTGACAACGATGCTGGCCAGGGCAAAAACGCCTAATCCGTTAGGATTTTCCCGCTGGGGCGCCGCCGGTTTGGCCGTTGTTTTTGTAATGTTTTTTTCTGACATGCTTTTATTCCTGTTTTAAAATAGTTAAAAACTGCCCCAGTCTGCTATGGCTGGGGCAGAGGCTGGAAAATTACTTACCGTAAGGAGCGGCATGTTCAAAGTTCAAAAAGCCCATGGCTGTCAATGAGTAGCCAAACTGCTGCGTAATGTTGACATAGTTGTGCCACATTTGGAATTCTGAATGTTTTTCAACGCCGCGGATAGCCAGTTCGTGATTTAATGATTTGTTTAACCACATTTCCGCATGCCCTTTGGCAATGTCGTCATCAATCTGTGTGTCAAAAAATTCAACATATTCTGCAGCCCATCCGCCGATAAGCTCGCCGTTTTTGTCTTTGCCCCAGCAAACGCCTAATCCGGTCGCAATGGCTTTGTGTTCATCGCGGCTGGCACCGTGCCCGGCCATGATAACTTCCAAGACTGCACCGTGTTTGAAGGATTTTACGATATTGTCATCAATCGGTTTGATGTTGCCAAAGAGTTCCTTGGGCAAAACAGAAGTGTAAGGAATAACGTTGAAATTTTCGATTCTGGCTTGCAAAAGTGCGGAATCATAGCAAAATGTTTCAAAAGGCTGCGGCGGGATGCCATCATCAGCCTGTCCGGCGCCGCCGGTAATGAATGCAAAAGTTGGATAACGTGTACCTTGTGTCATATTTTTTCTCCTGAATGTTGTGTCTATAAAGAATAGTCTGCTGTATGTCAGGCTCAGCTGATATTGAGCTAATCCTTACAATGATATTTTCAATGCACGGCCGATATTTTTATCCATACGTATATATCCACATGATGCCGTATCTGAGGAAAAGGGTGTTGTATTTTTTATTGGTTGATAGTATTTTGTAAAAAAATGTTTTTTTGAGGATGATAAGATGAAAAAAATGTACTTTCTGGCCTGTTTGGCATTGCTTTTGAATGCTTGTAATGATGAAAACCCTTCGCAACAGACGCAGATGGGCGTGCAGGATGTTGAGGCTGTCCGCGTTTCGCCGGAGAATATTCCGCTTTCTTTTGAATATGCCGCAAGGGCGCAAGGGTCAAAGGAAACGGAGGTTCGCGCCAGAGTGGGCGGCATTTTGCTTAAACGCAATTATACAGAAGGTTCGAGGGTGGAAGAAGGAACGGTTTTATTCCAGATTGACCCGGAGCCTTTTAAGGTAACCCTGAATCAGGCAAAAGCAAAATTGGCTCAGACCAAGGCACAGCTTCAAGCTGCCGAAAGCCAGTGGAAGCGCATTGAAAAATTGTTTGTGCAAAAGGTTGTCAGCGAAAAATCAAGAGACGATGCAAAAGCGAACTTGGATGCACTCCGCGCCTCTGCGCAGCTGGCACAGGCAGAAGTTGATTCAGCGCAGCTTAATTTGGATTATACAACGGTTAAGGCGCCTATCAGCGGGGTAACCAGTTTGGAAGCGCAGTCTGAAGGAAGTTTGATTGCCGTTAACGGGTTGTTGACGAATATAACCCAGTTAGATCCGATTTATGTTATTTTTTCAGCCACGGAAAATGAAATAGCTTCTTTGACGGATATGGTCGACAGGGGACTGGTTCTTACCCCGAACAGCAAAAAAGACATCCGGGCAAAATTAAAGCTCGGAAATGACAGTTTCTATCCCGAGGAAGGGGAAATCAATTTCATTACCCCAAATATCGACGAATCAACGGGAACGGTTAAACTTCGCGCCGTATTTCCTAACGCTGAAGGGCGTTTGCGCCCGGGACAGTTTTTGCGCCTGGTTATGGAAGGCTTGGTTCGTAAAGATGCGCTTGTCCTTCCCCAGTCTGCCGTTATGCAAAATCCTTCCGGCTCTTATGTATACAGAGTGGACAAAGAGGGAAAAGTTGAAAGCGTTATGGTTAAAACCGGTTTGTCAACGCCAAACGGAGATTGGATTATTGATGAGGGCTTGAAACCCGGTGATGTGGTTTTAACCAGCGGTTTGCTGAAGCTCCGCCCGGGAATGCCGGTTAACCCTGTATTGGCACCAGCTACAAAATAACGGAGGAAACATGTTTTCTAAATTCTTTATTGAAAGGCCGATTTTTGCAACGGTTGTTTCTTTGGTAATTGTTTTGGCGGGATTGGTCTCTATTAAGGTTTTGCCGGTGGAGCAATATCCGAATATCGTTCCGACGGAAATCCAGATTTCTGCCGTTTATCCGGGAGCGACAGCCGAAGTTTTGGCTGATACGGTTGCCGCGCCGATTGAGCAGGAAATCAACGGCGTGAAGAATATGATTTACATGTATTCCAATGCGACATCCAGCGGATATTTGACAATCGGGGTTGTGTTTGATATCGGCACTGACCCTGACCAGGCGACTATTGACGTGAATAACAAAGTTCAGATGGCAATGTCTAAGCTTCCGGCGGAAGTTACAAAGCAGGGCGTTACCGTAGAGCAGAAGTCTAATTCTATCTTGCAAGTCGTTACCATGCGTTCGACTTCTGAAAAATATAATACGGTTTATGTTTCCAATTATGCGCTGCTTAATGTTTTGGATGAAATTAAACGTCTGAAAGGGGTAGGCAGTGCTTCGCTGTTTGCCAGCCAGGACTATTCTATGCGCATTTGGCTTTCGCCGGATAAGCTGGCGGATTATAATTTGACGCCGTCTGATGTTGTGGCTGCCGTTCAGGAACAAAATTCGCAGTTTGCCGCGGGGCAGTTCGGACAGGAGCCTATGGACGCCTCTGTCGCTTATACTTATTCGGTTAATACCAAAGGCCGTTTGACGGATGAAAAAGAATTTGGAAATATTATTCTTAAAAGCGATGAAAAGGGCGGAATGCTGCGTCTGAAAGATGTGGCAAGAATTGAACTTGGCGCTCAGGACTACAGTGTAAGTTCTACGTTTAACGGCGAGCCTTCCGTGGCTTTTGCCGTTTATTTGCAGCCTGGTGCAAATGCTTTGGAAACGGCTGAGCTGGTTAAGGCTAAAATGGCCGAATTGTCTAAAACTTTTCCAGACGGTATTATTTATGAAATCCCTTATGATACAACGTTATTTGTAAATGTTTCCATCAAAGAGGTTATACATACGTTTTTTGAAGCCGTATTCTTGGTTATTGTGGTTGTTTATTTATTTTTGCAAAATTTCAGGGCAACGCTGATTCCTATTTTGGCGGTTCCGGTTTCAATTATCGGCGCTTTTGCCGGAATGTACCTTTTAGGCTTTTCAATTAACCTGCTGACTTTGTTTGGCTTGATTTTGGCAATCGGTATTGTGGTGGATGATGCGATTATTGTTTTGGAAAACGTAGAACGCCTTATGAGCGAAGAGCATCTCTCTCCGAAAGAGGCCGCGATAAAAGCCATGGAGGAAGTTTCCGGGCCGGTTGTGGCGGTGGCGTTGGTTTTGTCTTCCGTATTCTTGCCGATTGCTTTTCTTGGCGGAATGACCGGGGTGATGTATAAACAGTTTTCGGTTACGATTGCCGTTTCCGTTTTAATCTCAGCTCTGGTTGCGTTGACGCTGACGCCGGCGCTGTGCGCGCTGATTATTAAGCCGGTTCATAAAGAGGCTGCGGGATTTTTCCGTTGGTTTAATATCTTTTTTGAAAAGCTGACAAATTGGTATTTGGCTGGGGTTAAATTCTTTTTGAATAATCGGAAAACAGCGGTTGTTTCTTTTTTGGGCGTGATTGCCGCGATTGTCTTTTTATTTAAAATTATTCCCGGCGGTTTGGTTCCTAACGAAGACCAGGGAAACCTTTTGATGGCTTATTCTATGCCGCCGGCATCTTCCCTTTCCAGAACATCTGAATTTACAGGAAAGGTTGGCAAGATGGTTCAGGACAATCCGAATGTGGAAGATGTTTTGACGATTAACGGCTTTAATATGCTGTCCTCATCACAAAACACATATTCTGCCATCAGTTTTATTACGCTGAAGGATTGGGATAAGCGAAAAGAGCCGGGGCAGTCAGCCGGGGCTTTGGCTAAAACTTTTACCGGCATGGGCATGAGCCAGCCGGAAGGAATTGGCTACGCATTTTCGATGCCTCCGATTATGGGGATGAGCACAACGGGCGGTTTTGAAGGCTATATTCAAAATAAAGCGGGAAAATCTTCCCAAGAGCTGATGGAAAAAACAGAAGAATTTATTGCCGCAGCATCCAAACGCCCGGAACTTAGCAATGTCAAAACGACGTTTTCTGTTTCTACACCGCAATATCGGATAGATTTGGACAGGGAAAAGGCGCGAATTTTGAATGTGCCGATTAACAGCATTTATGCTGTTATGCAGGCGACTTTTGGCAGCCTTTATGTAAATGATTTCACTTATATGGGCAGAAATTTCAGGGTAACTTTGCAGTCTGAATCCAAGTTTCGCCGGACGCCGGATGATTTGCGTTATGTTTATGTCAAATCAAACAGCGGACAATTGGTTCCATTATCTACGCTGATTAAGGTTGAACGGGTTACCGGTCCGGAATTGATTAACCGCTTTAATATTTTCCCGGCGGCTAAAGTTTTAGGCGATCCGGCTCCCGGATATTCATCCGGACAGGCGATTGCCGCGATGGAAGAAGTGGCCGACGAGGTTTTAGGAAGCGATTATGCTTTGTCCTGGATTGGGTCGGCTTATCAGGAAAAATTGACTGGCGGCGCATCGTCCCAAGCTTTTGTGTTTGGTTTGATTATGATCTTTTTAATCTTGTCTGCGCAATATGAAAAATGGTCATTGCCGTTTGTGGTTTTGCTTTCGGTGCCTTTTGCCGTTTTGGGCGCTTTGCTGGCGACATATATCCGTGGCATAGAAAATGATTTATATTTTCAAGTGGGGCTGGTAACGTTAATCGGTTTGGCTGCCAAAAACGCGATTTTGATTGTGGAATTTGCGGTTATGAAGGTGGAAGAGGGATTGAATTATGCCGAAGCTGCAATTGAAGCAGCCAAGCTGCGTTTCCGTCCTATCGTGATGACGTCGCTTGCTTTTACTTTTGGCGTTTTGCCGCTGGCTGTTTCAACCGGGGCAGGGGCGGGAAGCCGCCATGCGATTGGTACCGGCATGATTGGCGGTATGATTCTTTCAACTTTTGTTGCTACTTTGTTTGTTCCGATGATGTTTGCACTTATTGGAGAGCTTTTTGATGAGGAAAATATTCTCCGCCGGAAAATAAACAAAAGGGCGGTTAAAAGGGGAACGGCAAAATTAAGTGATAATTACCGTTAAGGTAAAAAAAGTAACCCCCGCGTCAAACGCGGGGTTCTTCGTTAACGGGTGTAACCCTA
>CAJUAK010000002.1 GCA_910584385.1 uncultured Alphaproteobacteria bacterium
TTGCCTGCGAAGCCGGGTATAGCACAAGCACAACAAGCTGTGCAGACGGGCAGACATTGAAATCCCAAACAACGAATGCAAATTGCAAGACATGTACCGGTACGGCTTGTGAGAGCGGTTATAAAACGGGCGTAACTTGTGATTCGGCAACACAGAATACGGTTAAGCAGTCTTCAAACAGCAATTGCGTAAAATGTACACAAAAGACCTGTGAAGAACAGGGGAAGAAAATCTGTGGAACGAAATGCATAGCGACAGATGCGTGCTGTACAGACAGCGATTGCGGCCCTTCTGCCAAATGTATTCTTGGCGGATGTGTTAGTAATCCTAGTCTAAATAATGATTTGGAAATAGAAAATGGTTCTGGAGATACATGCTGTTCTAGAGGATATAGTTATGTTTGTCCGGAAGGGTATGGTCAAAATTGTGCAACTTATAATGGCAAAAGATGTTGTAAAAATGAAAATACAGATGGCAAGGGTGTTTTGCACTGTTATCGTTGCACTCCTGAGACATCGAATGCCGGGATTTAAAAAAAGGAGAGCCTTTGGCTCTCCTTTTGTGTTGACAGGGTGGAAATCTTGTATTATTCCTACGCCTAACAAACAATTATTTTTTGCTTCAAAACAATTTGTATTTTATTATTTGGATAATAATCGGCAAAGTTTGATTGAGAAATCCGGCTTTGTAAAAAAAGCCTTTTTTACATGTAATTGTTAATTATTAAATATTTCTATCCACTAAGAAAAAAACTTTTGTGAAAAATGTTTTTTCTGGAAGGCTTTTTTGGGAGCTCCCATATCTTGGGCAGCTCCTTTTTTTATTTTTTCAGTTTGGCGTCCAGCCTGTCTTCTTTTAATCCTGCCGGGTCTTGATGTATGATGACTTGCGCGTTTGGATAACTTTTACGGATTTCATCTTCGATAATATCTGAATAGTTGTGCGCCGTATGCAGGGTTAAATTGCCGTCCAGTTCCAAATGAAGCTCAAACATATATATGCCGCCGAGGTCTCTGGTTCTTAAATCATGCATGCCTTTTGCAAAAGGGCAGGATGAAACAATTTGTGCAATGTTTTGCCGGACGTCTTCGCCGAGTTCTTTATCCATGAGTGTCCCCGTTGCCCTTTTAGCAAGTTTCCAGGCATTTGCCAAAAGATATAGGGAAATGCAAAAAGCGGCTAATGTGTCAAACCATTCCCAGCCAAAAAATTTAACCGCCAATAGTGTGAAAATGATGGCAATGTTGGTTATTACATCGACGGTATAATGCGCAGAATCTGCTAAAATCGCCAAAGAGTTTGTTTTCTTGGCAACATAGCGCTGAAAAAGGATTAAGGCAATTGTCAGGACAAGGGAAATCAGCATTATAGCCAGGCCGGCACCGGTTTTTTCTACCGGGCGGGGCGTAAGCATGCGGCTGATGCCGTCATACATGACAAAAATGCCGGAACCGGCAATGAATGCCGATTGAACAAGGCTGCTTAGCGCTTCGGCTTTTCCGAAT
Source organism: uncultured Alphaproteobacteria bacterium (assembly GCA_910584385.1). Classification (GTDB taxonomy): domain Bacteria; phylum Pseudomonadota; class Alphaproteobacteria; order RF32; family CAG-239; genus MGBC118957. The sequence goes on from CAJUAK010000002.1 coordinate 1,506, forward strand.
CCGTAACGGTGGCTGAAACTGGCGGGGCGGGAGGAGAATCTTACGGCAATCAAAGTGATGAAAGAAGCCAGAATATCCGCCAGGCTGTCAATGAGGGAAGACAGAACCGCCAATGATCCCGTATAAAGCGCCGCGAATGTTTTCATCAGGCTTAAACATACAGAAAGGCTTACACTGGACAATGCTGCCGCTTTTTTTAACCGGTTAAACGTCTTTTCGTTATTGGAAGGCATTTTTGACTAACTCCGCCTGTTTTTGCGTGATTTGATAAAAAGCGCGATTAGCATATTTTGCAAAAAAACGCAAGTTATTTTCCGGCAGGTTGGCAGGAATGTCATAAGACAGGTAATAATCTTCTCCGTTTTTTAACAGATTAATCCCGATTTCAAAACCGCCTTCAATTTTTAAGTTTATGCTTTTTATTTTTTCCGCCCCTTCGAATGTTGGAACAGCATTGATAAATTTTGTGTTCAGCAGGTCTCTGGAAAGCAGGGCCAATTTATTTGCGTTTTCGGCGCCCGTGCTGTTTTCAAACCTTCCGAATCTTAAATCCCAGGCATGCGAATATGTCCATTCGAAAAGAGAAAGGCTTAAGTCTATCAAATCTATTTTTGCCAGCCAGATTTGAAATTTCTCAGGGAATCGGATATAAGCCGCTTTTGTTCCGCGCCCGATATCGATGTCATATTTGCCGACGTCGAATTTCTCAATGTCTTGATTCTTGCCGTCTTGCAAAATAACGGTAATGGCGGACGCTTTTCCGCTTGCTGCAGGTGCGAGCCCGAAATTTCCCAAATGTGAGGCTTTGGTTGATTTCTTTTCAAAAAAGGACGCTTCCAGCAGGGCGCTTAAGAAGCTGCGAACCCTTTTTTGATAAACGGCGCGCAGCGGTTCTCCCTCCAGCTGCCAGATTCCGCCCTGCTTATAGAAAACAAGCTCTTTGCTGCCGCTTTGCAGGATGATTTTTTCGACATTGTTAATCTTGCCGGCTAATTCTGGAAAAAGCGGCTTGTTAACATAATCGGGCATATATTGTTTTTTTATTTTATAGTCTGTCCAAAATCCGCCGGCAAAAACGGCAATGCCCAACAATATGAGCATGAGCAGCGTTTTTGAAAAGTGCGGTTTGGGCGATTTTGCCTTTCTGCGGCTGATACCGGCCAGGATAAGAAAGGCAAGGATAATGCCGGGAACGGCATAGATGTTGAAAAATTTAACCAGGCTGTCTGTTTGGCGGTAGTGCCGGTTTTTTATTTCTTTTAAGGACAGGAGCTCTTGGCGCAGCCTGTTAAGCTCTTTGCGGATGCCGCCGATAACGGCCAGTTCGTCGGGGGTGAAAATTTCACGCCCTTCGAAATCTTTTTTCGCCCAAATTTCCTGGATGCCGGTTTTGGTTTGTTCGATTTTATTTTGCAACTCAATAGATTTTTTTTGATATTCCCGGGTTTGCAGGCGGTTTTGCAGTTCAAGCCCTTCAAAGGGAGAGCGTTTGTTGTTACCGCCGCGCAATGAAGCTAAAACGTTTTTACCCTGCAGCAATTCCAGAGCGTTTAGAATAAAATCCGCGTTGTCGGTCAGAGGAATGTCGTATTCATAGCCGCTGATGTTTTTTACCGAAGTCCAAAAGCTGTCATAGGCAAAATCCGTATCAGCCACAACAACAGATTTGAAAGGGCGGGTTATATCCTGGCTTTCGATGTAGGCTGCAATTGTTTTGGAAATGTTATCCGGTTTGAAATAAGAAATAATATTATCAGGATGCATGGAATCTCTGGCAACATTTGCGCTCATTAATGCAGACAGGGTTGAGCTTTTTAACAACGGAATAAATGAAATCCGGATGTTTTCCGTTCCCGGGCGCAAGGCTCCTGCGGAGGCAAATAAAATTTGGCTTATTTTTTCCAGCCCGGGGATTTCTTTGTTGATGCCGTCCCGGACAACATAAAACTGGATGATGTCTTGGCTGACTTGCGTTTGTTCGCCGCTTCCGGAATTGACGTAAGAAGAGTTTTTTAAGTCGGCAACAACGGCATTTTGCGAGAAATCAAAATTCCATATTTTTTCAAAGAAATCCGCTTGGGAAGGCTGCGGTTTGTCGCTTATCGGCGAAAAGAGGCGCGGCGCTTCAGACGCCGGGTCAATCAGCAGCAAAACGCCTTTTCCGCCGTAACTGAAGTCCTTTATTGCCTGTTCCCATTCCGCCGGCAATTCTTGCGGATGGATAATGAGGAGCAAATCCTGTTCTTTTATCTCTTCAGGGGTTGTAAGGGCCTTGACATCGTATAATTCTTTTAAGCGTTCCGTAAGGCGCCACTGGGAGGTGGCAACGCCGCCGATTTCATTGTCAAAAATGGATATGGCGCTGAGAACGCCGAGCTTTGTCTTCTCATTGTCCAGGATGTAAAGGCTTTCGGCAATTTCCCGTTCCAAAAGGTTTTGACGCTCTGGCGAAAGAAATGGAATTGTGCGTTTTCTGTCCGCTTCATTGATGATTGAAAGCCCGAAAAAAGCTTTTTCATTATTGTCCAGCAAGGTCAGGGGGCTTAATCCGGCTGCAATGGCTAAGTCTTCCGCTTCGTTTAACGGTGCCGGGCTTTCAATCTGGAATTGGAATTTGTCAGGCGCCGCCGCGGAAAATTGCTGCAAGATGTTGCGCGTGCGGTTAAATGCTTTGCGGAAAACCGGATTGCGCTTTTCTAAAACCGGCGAGTAAAATAACTTTGCGGTAACGGGTTCTGAAAGATTTTTTACCAGCGCAGCAGCAGAGGGGCTTAATGAAAATTCCCTGCCGGAAGTGAAGTCATATTGCAGGCCGGAAAGGCTGGCCGATGCCATTAAGTTTAAGCCTAAGAATAAGAAGAGCAGGGATAGAAATGCAAGGGCATGGGAGAAAGCGGATGATGTTTTGAGCCAGATTGTGCTGCCGCTGGTTTTGTAATTGATAATCAGCTGGGTTGTGTAATTAAAGAGGATAATCAGCGAAGCGAAGTAAACAATATCTGAGGCGGTAACCAATCCCCGGCTCATGCTTTCAAAATGGTTGATAAAGCTGAATGAAGCGATGATATCTATCAGCGAGTCTGAAAGAAAATGCCTAAAGAAGGACAACACGAATTCAAGTCCGCTTAAGAAAAATATAAGATTGGCAATGACGGCGGAAACCAGCGCAATTACCTGATTTTTGCTTAATGCCGACATTGTTTGCGAAATGCTCAGCATTGCACCGGCCAAACAGGCGGAGCCAAAATATGAGGCAAGGATAATGCTGTTATCGGGCGACCCCAGCAGATTGACCGTTATCCAAAAAGGGAAGGTGAGGCACAGGGCTAAAAGGCAAAACAGCCAGGAAGCCAAAAACTTTCCCCAGACCAGCACCGGCAATGAAACCGGCAATGTCAGAAGCTGAACAATCGTTTTGCTGCGGAATTCTTCCGACCACATACGCATGGAAATCCCGGGGAGAAAGAGCAGATACAGCCACGGCTGGTAAGCGAACATAACATCCAGGCTGGCTTCTCCGCGTTCTAAAAAATTGCCGAAATAAATGGCGAATGAACCATTCAGCATTAAAAAGGCGATGAGGTAGACGGCAGCTAAGGGCGTTGTAAAGTAACGGTAAAATTCATTTTTAACCACGCACCAGAGTTTATACATTTTTCTTCTCCGTTGTCAGTGTTTTGAATGCGTCATGCAGGGAATGCGTTTTGCTTTTCTCCAATATTTCATTTAATGTGCCATCTGCTTTTATAATTCCCTTGTCCATAACGATAATCCTTGTGGCGATTGTTTCGGCCTCTTCCAAAAGGTGGGTTGAAATGAGGAAAGTCTGCCGGTGTCCCATGTCTTTGATTATGCCCCGGATATGGTCTTTTTGATTCGGGTCAAGCCCGTCAGTCGGTTCATCCAGCAGCAACAGGGGCGGCATGGATAAGATGCTTTGCGCAAAGCCTGTCCGGCGCTGGTACCCTTTGGACAGCGTTTCTATTTTCTGCCCGGCGACTTTTTCAAGGTTTGCAACCTTTATGGCTTGGTCTGCGGCAGAATGGGGCAGGCCTTTTAGTTCTGCTAAATAGTAAAGGAAGGATTTCACGCTCAAATCAGGGTATAATGGCGCGCCTTCTGGCAGGAATCCTATGTTTTCTTTTGCGAATAAAGAATGTGCAGATATATTTTTCCCTAAAATTTTGATTTCTCCCGAAGTGGGAGACAGAAAGCCCGCGGTAATATTCATCAAGGTTGATTTTCCGGCGCCGTTCGGTCCCAAAAGGGCGATAATTTCGCCTTGCCGCGCGGTAAAAGAAGCATTGTTGATGGCGGTGATGTTTTCAAAATTTTTGCAGAGTTTTTTTATTTCTAAAACATTCATTCTTTTTTACCTTTAGCAGCCTTTGTTCATTTCATAAAGGACTATCGCCGCGGCGGTGGCAACGTTTAAGCTTTCGGCTTTTTCGTTCATGGGAAGTTTTACGGTTATGTCGCAATTCTCCTCAACCAGGCGCCGCATGCCTTTGCCCTCGGAGCCCATAATGATGGCATTTTTGCCGCCTTTCTTTATTTTATCCAAAGTGTTTTTGGCATAGCCATCCATGCCGATTGTCCAGAATCCGGCTTTTTGAAGCTGCTCTATGGCTCTGGAAAGGTTGGTCACCCGGCAGATGGGCAGATATTCCATTAATCCGGCCGCGGCTTTTGCCATTGCCCCGTTTTCTGCAGGGGAATTTTTATCTTGTAAAATAAGCGCCAAAGTATCAAAAGCAACGGCGGAACGGATAATGGCGCCGATGTTCTGCGGGTCGGTTACCTGGTCCAAAATCAAAACCTTGCAATTTTCCATTTCTTCGGCCTGGCTTATGATATCTTCCAGCGGCGTGTCCGGCAACGCTTTGCAGATGAGGGCAATTCCCTGATGGACGGCATCTTTGGAAAGCATGGCGTCAATTTCTTTGCGCTCGGCAATTGTAACTTTGTCCGTGTATTTTTTGAGCTCGTTGGCATTTTCCGGCGTGCATATCAGCTGTTCAATATGCCTTTTGGGATTTTGCAGCGCGCTGATAACAGCATGGCGCCCGTACAAAATTACGGAAGATTTTGAAATGGAGAATCGTTTCTTTTGGGTCATTGAATTATCTTTCTTATAATGCCGTCATTTTGTGCCAGCAATTTTTCGGCTTCTGTTTTGCTGCAGCGTTTTAAAATCATGACACAGGCGGTTTTGACTTTTTTTCCGCTTTTTTCCAAGTATTCTTCGGCGGTTTTCCTGTCAGCTTTTGTAACATCCGAAATAATCCGGCATGCCCGGTCGTAAAGTTTGGCATTGGATATGCTGACATCTATCATAAGGTTGCCATAAGTTTTTCCGGTGCGGACCATGGCGCCGGTGGTGAGCATGTTTAAAATCATTTTCTGCGCCGTGCCTGATTTCATGCGGGAAGAACCGGTGATGGCTTCCGCGCCGACTACCGGATTTAGGAAAATATCGGCGTATTCTTTTATTGCAGCCTGAGGGTTTGAACTGATTGCAATGGTTTTGCACCCTCTTTTTTGAGCCTCTTCCAGGGCGGCGATAACGTAAGCAGGGTTTCCGCTGGCGGAGATGCCCACAATGATATCTTCGGGGGCAGGTGCAAATTTTGCAATGTCTTCCAGCGCCAAATCCCTGGAATCTTCAGATTTTTCAACAGCCGTGCGCAAGGCTTTGTCTCCGCCGGCGATAAAGCCCTGGACTAATGTGGGCGGAACGCTGTAAGTCGGCGGGCATTCGGAAGCGTCGAGAACGCCCAGGCGTCCGGAGGTTCCGGCACCGAAATAAGCCAGCCTGCCGCCTTTTCTGAAGGCTTGGGCAATTAATTCTATCGCTTTTCCGATTTCGGGAAGAATCTTTTCGATGGCTGTGGCGACTTTTTGGTCTTCCCGGTTAATTGCGCGGGCGATTTCCAAACCGTCCATCAAATCGATGTTTTCTGTCTGCGCGTTTCTGTTTTCCGTCAGAGCAATTTGATTCATCAATGTTTTCTCCTCTTTTTCCGGATTATCCTGAATATAATAATGCGGATAAGTTAATAAATATGTAAAAAAGGTGTTGACAAGATGAGAAAAATACGGTTATTTGCAAGTCAGTGAATATGAAGAGGATATACCTCTTTCCCCGGATTTGTAAAAAGGAGGGGTGGCAGAGCGGTCAAATGCAACGGACTGTAAATCCGTCGACTTAGTCTACGATGGTTCGAATCCATCCCCCTCCACCACTTTTTTCAAAGACGGCTTACTCTCGATAAGAGGCAGAGAAATTGCGGGTGTAGCTCAATGGTAGAGCAGAAGCCTTCCAAGCTTATGACGGGGGTTCGATTCCCCTCACCCGCTCCATTTTCTTTCTTCCCTTATCACATTTTAATAACAAAAACAAAGTAGGAATTAGTAGCATGGCAAAAGAGAAATTTGAGCGTACCAAGCCGCACTGCAACATCGGTACGATTGGACACGTGGACCACGGCAAAACGACATTAACAGCCGCGATAACAAAAGTATTGGCAGAAGAAGGCGGAGCAAGCTTTACAGCCTATGATCAAATTGATAAGGCCCCGGAAGAGAAAGCTCGCGGAATTACCATTTCTACATCACACGTAGAATATGAGACACCGAATCGCCACTATGCACACGTAGACTGCCCGGGACACGCGGACTATGTAAAGAACATGATTACAGGTGCAGCTCAGATGGATGGAGCAATTTTGGTTGTAAGTGCAGCCGATGGCCCGATGCCGCAAACACGTGAACACATTTTGTTGGCTCGTCAGGTTGGTGTTCCGGCCTTGGTTGTTTATATGAACAAAGTAGACCAAGTAGATGATCCGGAATTGTTGGAATTGGTAGAAATGGAAATCAGAGACCTGTTGTCTTCTTATGACTTCCCTGGCGATGAAATTCCGATAGTAAAAGGTTCAGCCTTGGCGGTATTGGAAAATGGCGATGCGAAGATAGGCCATGATTCCATTATTGAATTGATGAAAGCTGTAGACAGCTATATTCCGCAGCCGGAACGTCCGAAAGACCAACCGTTCTTGATGCCGATAGAAGATGTTTTCTCCATTTCAGGCCGTGGTACGGTAGTAACAGGCCGTGTAGAAAGAGGCGTATTGAAAGTAGGCGATGAAATAGAGATCGTAGGTATTAAGCCGACCCAGAAAACAACCTGCACAGGTATTGAAATGTTCCGTAAGTTGTTGGATCAGGGCGAAGCCGGCGATAACATCGGTGTATTGCTGCGCGGTACGAAGAGAGAAGAAGTAGAGAGAGGGCAAGTTTTGGCAGCTCCGGGCTCTATTACGCCGCACACAGAATTCAATTGCGAATGCTATATTTTGACGAAGGAAGAAGGCGGGCGTCATACACCGTTCTTCAGCAACTATCGTCCGCAATTTTATTTCCGTACGACAGATGTAACAGGCAGCATTGAATTGCCAGCAGGCACAGAAATGGTAATGCCTGGAGATAACATCACGATGACAGCGAAATTGATACACCCGATTGCGATGAACGAAGGTTTGCGTTTCGCTATTCGTGAAGGCGGCCACACAGTTGGCGCAGGTGTTGTATCTAAAATCATCAAATAGATATAACAGCGTATAATAGCTCATCTAGAGCAAAAAATGCGAAAGAGAGAAAATTCATGTACGATTGTGTACACTAGGATTTTCTCTCTTCTTTTTTTTACTCTATCTAAACTATTCTCCGCTGTTATAATTTTGTAAAGCTCAGTCTTTGGGCTTATAACGCCAAAAACTACAGAACGGTCAAAATTCATGTACGATTTGTACACTAGGATTTTCTCTCTTCTTTTTTACTCCATCTAAATTATTCTTGTGTTTAGAGGTTCGATTAGACTCATTTTGACTCAAATTCTCTGCCGTGGATATTTCCCTTAATTCTGCGAGGACAGAATCTTGGTAAAGAAATTCTAAATTTGAAATCTTCGTTTTAGACTCAATTTTTTTGCAAAAAAAGGTGTTGACTTTAGGCTTTTATGAATCTAGTATGCCGAGACTCAATCGGAGGAAAGGGATAATTGTATCCAGTTTCTTTTGCGATTGGGATGTTTTAATTTTATACTTAAGGAAATTTGTGATGCCTACAATTAATCAGTTAATTCGTAAATCACGAACACCAAAAGTGAAGAGAGACAAAGTTCCGGCTTTGAAATCTTGCCCACAAAAACGCGGTGTTTGTACCAGGGTTTATACAACGACCCCAAAAAAGCCGAACTCGGCTTTGCGTAAAGTGGCACGTATTCGTCTGACAAACGGCTTTGAAGTAATCAGTTATATCCCTGGTGAAGGTCATAATCTTCAAGAACACTCAGTGGTGCTGATTAGAGGAGGCCGTGTAAAAGACTTGCCTGGTGTTCGCTATCATATCATTCGCGGTACCTTGGATACTCAGGGTGTTGCCAAACGTCGCCAACGTCGTTCTCTGTACGGCGCTAAGAGACCTAAATAGGAGAATAAGGTAATGTCACGTCGTCATACTGCCGAAAAAAGAATCGTACTGCCTGATGCCAAATATGGAGACAAGGTAGTCGCAAAATTTATTAACAATGTTATGGAGCATGGTAAAAAAGCAGTTGCTGAAAAGATTGTTTATTCTGCTTTTGATATTATTGCTCAGAAATCTAAACAAGATGCTTTAAAGATTTTCAATGAAGCTATTGAAAATGTTAAGCCTGTTGTTGAAGTTCGTTCCCGCCGCGTTGGTGGTGCAACTTACCAAGTTCCTTGCGAAGTTCGTGCTGACCGCCGCCAGGCTTTGGCTATCCGTTGGATTATCGACGGTGCTAAAAAGCGTTCTGAAACAACAATGACAGAGAAGTTGGCTAACGAGCTGCTTGATGCTATGGCTAATAAGGGTTACGCCGTTAAGAAGCGTGAAGATACCCATAAGATGGCTGAAGCTAATAAAGCTTTCTCTCATTACAAATTCTAATTTAGGGAAAAAACAATGGCTCGTACACATAAACTTGAAATGTACCGCAATATCGGCATCATGGCTCACATTGATGCCGGTAAAACCACAACAACAGAACGTATTTTATATTATACAGGCGTTAACCATAAGATCGGCGAAACCCATGAGGGCGCTGCAACTATGGACTGGATGGAACAGGAACAAGAACGCGGAATTACCATTACTTCTGCGGCAACAACCTGCTTCTGGAAAGGGCACCGTATTAACATCATCGATACGCCCGGACACGTTGACTTCACGGTTGAAGTTGAACGTTCTTTGCGTGTTCTTGATGGTGCTATCACTGTATTTGACTCTGTTGCGGGTGTTGAACCGCAGTCTGAAACAGTTTGGAGACAAGCTGATAAATATGGCGTTCCACGTATTTGCTTCTGCAACAAAATGGACCGAATCGGTGCAAACTTCTACCGCTGCCTGGATATGATTGTTGACCGTTTGGGCGCCCGCCCAATGGCTCTGCAGCTTCCTATCGGCGCTGAAGCTGAATTCCGCGGTGTTGTTGATTTGCTGAATATGAATGCGATTGTTTATACTGGCGATACAGCAGACTCCCCAATTGAAATTAGAGAAATTCCGGCTGATTTGAAAGAAAAAGCCGAAGAATTCCACCATCAGTTGGTTGAAATGGCTGTCGAAGAAGATGAACAGGCTATGGAAGACTATTTGGAAGGCAAAGAAGTTTCTGTTGAAACTTTGAAGAAATGTATCCGCAAGGGTACAATTGCTCAAAGCTTTGTTCCTGTTTTCTGTGGAACTGCGTTCAAAAACAAAGGCGTTCAGCCTCTGCTTGATGCTGTTATCGATTACTTGCCTTCTCCGATGGATATTCCATCAATTGAAGGTATCAATCCGAATACAGACAAGGAAGAAGTCAGACACCCTGGTGATGATCAGCCTTTGGCCGCTTTGGCTTTCAAGATTATGAACGATCCCTTTGTCGGTTCCTTGACTTTTACCCGTATTTATTCTGGCACAATGACCGCCGGTTCTTATATCTATAACTCGGTTAAAGATAAAAAAGAACGCGTTGGCCGTATGCTTTTGATGCATGCTAATAAGCGTGAAGAACTTAAAGAAGCACACGCCGGCGATATCATTGCTTTGGCTGGTTTGAAAGATACGACGACAGGCGATACGCTTTGTGACCAAAGCAAACCGATTGTTTTGGAAAACATGGTGTTCCCAGATCCTGTTATTGAATTGGCTGTTGAACCAAAAACTAAAGCTGATGTTGAAAAAATGGGCTTGGCTTTGTCCCGCTTGGCGATGGAAGATCCGTCATTTAAAGTATCTTCTGACCCTGATTCCGGACAAACCATTATCCGTGGTATGGGTGAACTGCACTTGGAAATTATCGTTGACCGTTTGAAACGCGAATTTAAGGTTGAAGCCAATGTCGGCGAACCTCAGGTTGCTTATCGCGAAACGATTACCAAACCTGCAGATATTGAATATACGCACAAGAAACAATCCGGTGGTGCCGGACAATTTGCGAAAGTTAAAATCAAATTTGAACCTATGGAAGGTTATAATGGTTTTGAATTTGCAAATACTGTTGTCGGCGGTAATGTTCCGAAGGAATATATTCCGGGTGTTGAAAAAGGTTTGCGTACGGCTATGGATGCCGGTGTTATTGCCGGATATCCTGTTACCGGTGTTAAATGTACCCTTTATGATGGTGCTTACCACGAAGTTGACTCTAACGTAATGTGCTTTGAAATTGCTGCACGTGCTGCTTTCCGCGAAGGTATGCGCCAGGCAACGCCAAAATTGTTGGAGCCGATTATGAAGGTGGAAGTTGTTACGCCTGAAGAATATATGGGCGATATCATCGGCGATTTGAACTCTCGCCGCGGTATGGTTAATGGCATGGATCAACGTGCCAATGCCCGTGTTGTTGACGCATCTGTTCCTCTGGCCAATATGTTTGGCTATGTAAACACCTTGCGTTCACTTTCTCAGGGACGTGCTCAGTTTACAATGGTATTTGACCATTATGCTGAAGTGCCTAAGGATATTGCTGAGAAGGTAAAAGCTAAAAACGCATAATTATTTTATGGAGATTTTAAGAGTGGAAGCCAAAGCTTCGTGCTTGCAGTTTCAAATGTATGTTTTGTTTGCCGCCGGCTTTTCACTCTTATTTTCTCTTCTAAAATCTTTACTTATATTTTTTTAATTTAATTTTATTTGGAGAAAATCTAAATGGCAAAAGAGAAATTTGAGCGTACCAAGCCGCACTGCAACATCGGTACGATTGGACACGTGGACCACGGCAAAACGACATTAACAGCCGCGATAACAAAAGTATTGGCAGAAGAAGGCGGAGCAAGCTTTACAGCCTATGATCAAATTGATAAGGCCCCGGAAGAGAAAGCTCGCGGAATTACCATTTCTACATCACACGTAGAATATGAGACACCGAATCGCCACTATGCACACGTAGACTGCCCGGGACACGCGGACTATGTAAAGAACATGATTACAGGTGCAGCTCAGATGGATGGAGCAATTTTGGTTGTAAGTGCAGCCGATGGCCCGATGCCGCAAACACGTGAACACATTTTGTTGGCTCGTCAGGTTGGTGTTCCGGCCTTGGTTGTTTATATGAACAAAGTAGACCAAGTAGATGATCCGGAATTGTTGGAATTGGTAGAAATGGAAATCAGAGACCTGTTGTCTTCTTATGACTTCCCTGGCGATGAAATTCCGATAGTAAAAGGTTCAGCCTTGGCGGTATTGGAAAATGGCGATGCGAAGATAGGCCATGATTCCATTATTGAATTGATGAAAGCTGTAGACAGCTATATTCCGCAGCCGGAACGTCCGAAAGACCAACCGTTCTTGATGCCGATAGAAGATGTTTTCTCCATTTCAGGCCGTGGTACGGTAGTAACAGGCCGTGTAGAAAGAGGCGTATTGAAAGTAGGCGATGAAATAGAGATCGTAGGTATTAAGCCGACCCAGAAAACAACCTGCACAGGTATTGAAATGTTCCGTAAGTTGTTGGATCAGGGCGAAGCCGGCGATAACATCGGTGTATTGCTGCGCGGTACGAAGAGAGAAGAAGTAGAGAGAGGGCAAGTTTTGGCAGCTCCGGGCTCTATTACGCCGCACACAGAATTCAATTGCGAATGCTATATTTTGACGAAGGAAGAAGGCGGGCGTCATACACCGTTCTTCAGCAACTATCGTCCGCAATTTTATTTCCGTACGACAGATGTAACAGGCAGCATTGAATTGCCAGCAGGCACAGAAATGGTAATGCCTGGAGATAACATCACGATGACAGCGAAATTGATACACCCGATTGCGATGAACGAAGGTTTGCGTTTCGCTATTCGTGAAGGCGGCCACACAGTTGGCGCAGGTGTTGTATCTAAAATCATCAAATAGGTAAAAGCTCAATCTTTGGGCTTCTAACGCCAAAAACTACAGAACGGTCAAAATTCATGTACGATTTGTACACTAGAATTTTGGCCGCTTTGTTTTTATCGTTATAAGCCTCACATCTTGAGCTTTTACTTTTGAAGAATAGCTCATCTGGAGCAAAAAATGCGAAAGAGAGAAAATTCATGTACGATTGTGTACACTAGGATTTTCTCTCTTCTTTTTTTTACTCCATCTAAATTATTCTTCGCCGTTCACAATCGGGCGGTAAAGAATTAAAGTTGACAATATTTGCAATATCTCTTATAGCTTTTTGTGATGAACAATTATTAACTTAAAATAATATAATTATGAAAAAAGAAAAATTCAGAATGTCCGTGAGTGATGTTGTTATCAATGATGACTCTTCGGTTACGGTTACCGGGCGCCTTTTATCAGGAAAACTTAAGCCCGGTGATATCTTGGAAAGGGCTGAGGTTCCAACGAGCGTGGAAAAAGCGCCTTTTTTGATGCCGATAGAAGATGTCTTTTATTTCCATGGCCGCGGCACTGTCGCATGCGGACGCGTTGAACGGGGCGTTTTGCATGTGGGCGACAAGCTGCAGGCGGTAGGATTGAATGTTTCCTTAGAAACTTCATGCAAGGACATTGAACAATTTCGCAGACAGGTAGATCACTGTACGGTTGGTCAACATGTGGGCATCTTTGTCAGCGGCCATCAAAAACAAAATCTTAAACGTGGAATGGTTTTGGCTTCTCCGGGAACTGTGAATGCCTATTCGACGTTTTTTTGTGAATGTTATTCTTCTCAGAATTTTGATTTAGCAAAGTGGGGAGAGTTAATGTTTTGTTTCCGAACGGCCCGTGTAGCAGGGAAAGTCCATGCACTGTCTCTTGTGAAACAGGATGTCCGAATATTAAAGGTTACTTTGGAACAACAGGTTGCAATGGAGGAGGGGCAGCCTTTTGAAATGGCTGACGGGAAGTGCGTTGCCCGGCTGAGAGGGAAAGTTACAGAATGCATTTGCTGAAACTGCTCTGCCAAGAAAATTCTTTAAAATAAAAACGGTCAAAATTAGTATGCGAAAGGCATCTGATTTTGGCCGTTTTTTTTTGTTATTATTTTATTTTTTCCAGAATTTCTAAAACATTTGCAGATGTTTGGGAATTTACTTTTTGCATTTTAGGTGCGGGGAGATATGCGTTGCTTAAATTCTGGAAATAAAGAAGCGTAAACAACCTGGTTGCATAAGTTAAGCCTAATTGCGCATTCTTGGTGTTTTCAATCATTTCTACCAATTTGTTGCAGCTGATATTTTCTCTCAGGCAAACTTCTTTCAAGGCATCCCATTCTTTTAAACACAAACGCATGCTGGTCCGCCTTTGGTTTATCGCGATGATTTTATTTGCTAATTTCGTCATATCAAACCTGTAATTATTTTCATGGTAAAATAGTAATTGTATTTTGTATACACCAAAACTTTTAGAAATTCAACTTAAAATTTATAATATTTGGTAACTACACTGTCGTTTGGAAAAAATAAGCGGTAATTGTATATTTTTTCGAAAGTTTGGTCTAAAATATGCTTTGTTTTTCAACGCGGCGGATGTTTATGGACAAGTCGCAATCAGAGTCGGAGCAAGGGATTCCGAATCATTAAAAATATATTTTTTTTATTTTTTTGCTTGCAATCTAAGTTTGTCTATGGTACAAGGGGCTCACGATTGCTGAGAATCTGTGTTTTCAGAGATGCGGCAAAGATATAAAACATAAGCAATGCCTTGTTTTTTCAATGGTATGCTCGGTTTAATTTTTTAGATGGCGGAAAGGGCATTGCTCTGACTTTGCCATCTAGTTATAGGAAAAGTATTTAAAATGATGGATGCACAAAATATCAGAATTCGCCTTAAGGCTTTTGACCACAGACTGTTGGACTTGTCTACAAAAGAGATTGTCCACACGGCCAAAAGAACCGGGGCAAATGTAAGAGGGCCGATCCCTCTGCCTACTAAAATTGAGAAGTTTACGGTAAACCGTTCTCCGCACGTTGATAAAAAATCCCGTGAGCAGTTCGAAATCCGCACTCACATGAGGCTTCTCGATATCGTAGATCCCACACCGCAAACAGTTGACGCTTTGATGAAGCTTGATTTGGCTGCCGGTGTAAATGTTGAAATTAAATTATAATAATGATTAATGTTGGCACCGCAACCCGGATGTCAACCTATTAAGAAAAGGAAAAAATAATAATGCGTACGGGTCTAATCGCAAAAAAACTTGGCATGTCCCGCATTTTCGGAGCTGACGGTTCTCATACCCCGGTTACCGTTTTGAGCGTTGACAATCTGCAGGTTGTAGATGTTAAAACCAGCGAGAGAGATGGATATACTGCTGTACAATTGGGTACAGGCGCCGTTAAGGCTAAAAATGTGTCCAAACCTCTTAAAGGACATTTTGCCAAGGCTAACGTTGAGCCGAAGAAAAAATTGGCTGAATTCAGAGTTTCTGAAGACTGCCTGCTTTCTGTCGGTAATGAATTATCTGTAGAACATTTTGTTGTCGGACAATATGTTGATGTTTGTTCAACTTCAAAAGGCAAGGGCTTTGCCGGTGTTATGAAGCGTCATAACTTTGCCGGTTTGGAAGCTTCTCACGGTGTTTCTATTTCTCACCGTGCTCATGGTTCTACAGGACAAAGACAAGATCCCGGTAAGGTTTTCAAAGGCAAAAAGATGGCCGGACACATGGGTGATGAACGCGTTACCGTTCAGAACCTGAAGGTGGTTGCAATTGATGCTGATAAAGGTTTGCTGATGGTTAAAGGCGGCGTTCCCGGAGCTGAAAATGCTTGGGTTTATGTTACTGATGCCATTAAAAAAGCCAGCAATGTTGCCCTCCCGATGCCGGCAGGATTGAAAAAAGCTGATGAACCTGTTGCAGTTAAAGCCGAAGTCGAAACCCCGGCTGATAATGCATAAGATGAAGGATTAAAAATATGAAACAGGACATCTTAAATTTAGATAATAAAAATGTTGGTTCTATCGAACTTGACGAATCCATTTTCGGTTTGGAAGTTCGCGCTGACATTTTGCACCGTGTTGTGAATTGGCAGTTGGCCAAACGCCAAGCCGGCACCCACAAGACAAAAGGGCGCTCTGAAGTTGCCTTGACACCTGCAAAACCGTTTAAGCAAAAAGGCAGCGGTAATGCTCGTCAGGGTTCTCGCAAGGGTACTCAGTTTAGAAAGGGTGGCGTTGTGTTTGGTCCGGTTGTTCGTGATCATTCTCATGATTTGACGAAGAAATTCAGACAGCTCGGTTTGAAAACAGCCCTTTCTGCTAAGGCTAAAGAGGGTAACCTTGTTATTCTTGACGAAGCAAAATTGTCTGCTCCCAAAACTAAAGATTTGAAAAACAAATTGGCAGCTTGCGGGTTGAATAATTGCTTGGTTATTGACGGCAAGGAAGTTGATATTAACTTTGCATTGGCTTCCAGAAATATCATCAATGTTGATGTGTTGCCGACTATTGGCGCCAATGTTTATGACATCTTAAGAAAAGACAAATTGGTTTTGACTAAAGATGCAGTTGTTTGCTTAGGAGAAAGATTGAAATGAGTAAGTCTAATAAAACAAACAATGTAACTGCAAAAATGTATGATACATTACTGCGTCCGGTTATTACTGAAAAATCTATGCTCTCTTCTGAAGCCGGCAAGGTAACTTTCATGGTTCCTTTGTCTGCAACAAAAGATGATGTTAAGGCTGCCGTTGAAACAATTTTCAACGTAAAAGTTAACCAGGTTAATACAATTCGTCAATTCGGCAAAACAAAGACATTCCGCGGTCGTGAAGGCGTTCGTTCAGACTTCAAGAAAGCTGTTGTTACTTTGGCCGAAGGTCAGAATATTGATGTTACTACAGGAATATAAGACATGGCATTGAAAACTTTTAAGCCCACCTCAGCCGGTCTTCGTCAGCTGGTTATTGTTGACAGAAGCGAACTCTACAAAGGGTCTCCGGTAAAGGCTCTGACTGTCGGTTTGACAAAAACCGGCGGACGTGATAATTACGGTCACGTTACAAGCCGCAGAATCGGTGGCGGTCATAAACGCAAATACCGCGTTATTGACTTCAAACGTAATAAATTTGATGTTGAGGCAACTGTTGAGAGAATCGAATATGATCCTAACCGTTCGGCTTTTATTGCTTTGATTAGCTATACAGACGGCGAACAGGCTTATATTTTGGCTCCGCAAAGATTGAAATCCGGCGATAAGATTGTTTCAGCCCAGAAAGCTGATATTAAGCCGGGTAACGCAATGCCTTTGAAGAATATGCCGGTTGGTACTATTATCCATAACGTTGAGCTTAGAGCCGGAAAAGGCGGACAATTGGTTCGTTCTGCCGGATGCTATGCGCAATTGGTTGGTAAAGATGCCGGCTATGCACAATTGAAACTGAGCTCCGGTGAGTTGAGAATTGTTCGGGAAGAATGTTTGGCTACTGTTGGTGCCGTTTCTAACCCGGATAACCAAAACAAATCACTGGGCAAGGCCGGCCGTGCCCGTTGGCTCGGTGCCAGACCTGTTTCCCGCGGTGTTGCTATGAACCCTGTTGATCACCCGATGGGTGGCGGTGAAGGCAGAACCTCCGGCGGACGTCATCCGACAACGCCTTGGGGCAAACCGACTAAGGGTGCTAAAACTCGTACTAACAAAAAGACGGATAAGTTCATTATGAGAAGCCGTCATGACAACAAGAAGAAATAGGAGAATCGCTAATGACACGTTCCGTATGGAAAGGGCCGTTCATTGATGGCTATCTTCTCAAAAAGGCTGAAGCTGTTAAAGCATCCGGTCGTAATGAAGTAATTAAAATCTGGTCTCGCCGTTCTACCATGCTGCCGAATTTTGTCGGTTTGACATTTGGTGTTCACAACGGCCATAAATTCATTCCGGTTTTGGTTACTGAAGACATGGTTGGCCACAAGTTTGGCGAATTTGCACCGACTCGTACATTCTACGGTCATGCTGCAGATAAGAAAGCAAAGAGAGGTTAATGATGAGTAATGCTAATGCAAGAAGAGTAGCGGCTAATGAAGCAATGGCTGTATGCCATGCCATTCGCAGCTCTGCTCGCAAACTTAACCTTGTTGCCGCTACAATTCGTGGCAAAAGCGCTGAAAAAGCTGTTGCAGAACTGACTTTCTCTAAAAAGAGAATCGCTAACGTCGTAAAAGAAGTTTTGCAGTCTGCTATTGCCAATGCTGAGAATAACCATCAGTTGAACATTGATAAGCTTTTTGTTAAAGAAGCTTACACAGGCAAAGGTTTAGTTATGAAACGTATGCACGCCAGAGGCCGGGGCAGAGGAGCCAGGGTTTTGAAACCTTTCTCTAAACTGACTATCGTTGTTGCTGAGCGTGGGGAGTAAGGTAAATGGGACAAAAAGTAAATCCTACAGGTCTTCGTTTGGGTGTTAACCGTACTTGGGACTCCCGCTGGTATGCCGATGAAAAATATGCGGATTACCTGCACGAAGATTTGAAAATTAAAGAATTCTTGAAAGAGAAATTGGCTCAGGCCGGAATCAGCAAGATTGTTATTGAACGTCCTGCCAAGAAGGCCAGAGTTACCATTCGCTCTGCTCGTCCGGGTGTTGTAATTGGTAAAAAAGGCCAAGACATTGAGAATTTGCGCAAAGAAATTCAGAAAATTACTGATTCTGAAGTTCAGCTCAATATTCTTGAAGTAAGAAAACCGGAAATTGATGCTCAGCTGGTTGCTGACTCTGTTGCCCAGCAGTTGGAACGCCGCGTGGCTTTCCGTCGTGCGATGAAGAGAGTTATGCAGTCTGCCCTGCGTTTGGGTGCCGAAGGTATTAAGGTTAGCTGCTCAGGCCGTCTTGGCGGTGCTGAAATTGCAAGAACCGAATATTATCGTGAAGGACGCGTTCCTTTGCACACCTTGCGTGCAGACATTGATTATGCAACCTCTACGGCTCATACCACTTATGGTGCTTGCGGCGTTAAGGTTTGGATCTACAAGGGTGAAATTATGGCTCACGATCCAATGGCGCAAGACAAAAAGTTGGCTGAACAAAAATAAGGAGCTTGCCGATTGCTTTAGGAAAACAGAGCGGAAGCGGACAAATTTGCAGAGGTTTTCTGCTCTTGTTCCTGAAGCATCGGAGAGTTCATATTAAGATAGAAGGTAAATAAAAATGTTAAGTCCAAAAAGATTAAAGTTCCGCAAGCAGCATAAAGGCCGTATTCACGGTTTGGCTAAAGGCGGTTCAAGCTTGAGTTTTGGTTCATTTGGTCTGAAAGCTCTTTCTCCGGAACGCATTACTGCCCGCCAAATTGAGGCTGCACGTCGTGCGATTACCCGTGAAATGAAGAGAGCCGGAAGATTATGGATTAGAATCTTCCCTGATGTTCCCGTGTCCGATAAACCGGCCGAAGTTCGTATGGGTAAAGGTAAAGGTTCGGTTGAATTCTGGGTTGCCAGAGTACATCCCGGACGGATTATGTTTGAGTGCGATGGTGTGGATGAAGCTACGGCTCGTTCTGCTTTTGCTCTCGGTGCCGCAAAATTGCCTGTTAAGTGCAAATTTGTTAAGAAACTGAATTCTGAGCAAGGAGTCGCATAATGGTTAAATTAAAAGATCTTCGTGCTATGACGATTGATGAATTGGAAGCTAAGTTGATTGAGAACAAAAAAGAACAATTTAACTTAAGAATCCAACAATCTACTGGACAATTGCAAAATACTGCTGTAATAAGAAAAGTCCGTCGTGAAATAGCAAAAATCAACACGCTCATTGCTGAGCGCAAGAAGAATAGTTAGGAGAAAAAGATATGCCTAAAAGAATTCTTCAAGGTGTTGTTGTTAGTGATAAGCAGGATAAAACTGTCGTGGTCAGCGTAGAGCGTCAGGTTATGCATCCTGTTTACAAGAAATTCATCAAGAAAAGCAAAAAATATGCTGCTCATGATGAAAATAACCAGTTCAAGGTCGGAGACCATGTTTCCATTGAGGAATCACGGCCTTATTCAAAGACCAAAACTTGGACTGTAATCGTTGATAACGCCTAGAAAAGAAGGAATTAGAAAATGATACAGATGCAAACCAACCTTGATGTTGCCGATAACTCTGGCGCTCGTCAGGTGCAGTGCATTAAAGTTCTTGGCGGGTCCAAGAGAATGCACGCCACTGTTGGCGATGTGATTGTAGTGTCCGTTAAAGACGCTATTCCAAAGGGCCGCGTTAAGAAAGGCGATGTTCATAAAGCTGTTATTGTTCGTACAGCCAGCGACATCAGGCGTAAAGACGGATCCGTTATCCGTTTTGATAAAAATGCCGCAGTTCTTATTAATAAAGACGGTGAACCTATTGGTACCCGTATCTTTGGGCCTGTTACCAGAGAATTGCGCGCGAAGAAATTTATGAAAATAATTTCGTTAGCACCGGAGGTGTTGTAATGAGCCTTAAGTTAAAAGTAAAGAAAGGTGATCAGGTTGTTATTTTGTCTGGAGATGACAAAGGTAAAACCGGAGAAATTTTGAAAGCTATGCCTAAAGAGGGTAAAGTGGTTGTTCAGGGAATCAATCTTGTTAAAAGACACACAAAACCCAGCCAAACTACTCCTGGCGGCATTGTAACAAAAGAAGCACCGATTAACGTTTCCAATGTTGCTTTGATTGATCCGAAGTCTGGTAAGGCTACCAAAGTCGGTTATAAAGAAGTTGACGGCAGAAAAGTGCGCGTTGCCCGCAAGTCCGGCGAAGTAATCGATAAATAGGAGAAAAATTTATGGCAAACTTTGAAAATTTGTATAATGAAGTCATAAAAAAATCTCTTGTGGAAAAATTCGGTTACACCAACCCACATGAGATTCCGAAACTGACTAAAATTGTCTTGAATATCGGTGTCGGCGACGCTGTTACCGACAAAAAGAAACTTAATAATGCCGTAGAAGAATTGGCTTTAATCGCTGGTCAAAAGCCGGTTGTTACCACAGCCCGCAAATCTATTGCAACATTTAAGGTAAGAGAAGGCATGCCGATTGGCTGCAAAGTTACGCTGCGTTCTACAAGAATGTATGAATTCTTGGAAAGACTGGTTAATATGGCTTTGCCGCGCGTTCGCGACTTCCACGGAATTACCGGCAAAAATTTTGACGGCCGCGGAAACTTCGCTTTCGGCATTAAGGAGCAGATTATCTTCCCGGAAATCAACTATGATAAAGTTGAGAATATCAGAGGTATGGATATTTGCATTTGCACAACCGCAAAAACCGACGAAGAAGCTAAAGCTCTTCTGACAGGTTTTAACTTGCCTTGCAAGAAATAAGTGGAGATTTTACTATGGCAAAAACAAGTGCAATTTATAGAAACTTGAAAAGAGCTAAAATGGCGGAAAAATTTTCTAACCGCCGCTCTAAGCTCAAAAAAATCGTTATGGATAAATCCGCTTCTTTGGAAGAAAGATTCCAGGCGACTTTGAAATTGGCAGAACTGCCCCGCAACTCTGCACGCATCCGTTTCCGGAATCGCTGCAAATTGACAGGGCGTTCCCGCGGATATTACAGAAAATTCGGCATCAGCCGCAGCGAACTGCGCGATATGGCCGGTTTTGGTGAAATCCCCGGTTTAGTAAAATCAAGCTGGTAAGGAGATGTGAAGATGACTATGTCTGATCCTTTGGGCGATATGCTCACACGCATTAGAAACGCACAAAGAGCGAAGAAAAGTGAAGTAGTAACTCCCGCTTCTCGCTTGCGTGAAAATGTTTTGGAAGTTTTGAAAAAAGAAGGCTACATTGCTGGTTATGAAAAATCCAATGTAAGACCCGGAATTGATGAACTTAAAATTAAATTAAAGTACCATGAAGGTGCTTCTGTAATAACTGAAATTTACCGTGTTTCTACTCCGGGACGCCGCGTTTATTCAAGCGTTAAAGATTTGCCGAGAGTATATAACGGCTTGGGTATTTCCATCATTTCTACCCCGATGGGTGTTATGAGCGACCATGAGGCCAGAAAATCCAATGTCGGCGGTGAAATTTTGTGTCAGGTATTTTAGGGAGAATATAGGATGTCTAGAGTTGGAAAATATCCGGTTAAAGTCCCTAGCGGTGTTACTGTCGTTATCGGCGAAAATATGGTTAAAGCCAGCGGCAAGCTGGGCGAATTAAGCCATTCTTTTGATAATTCGCATGTTGCCGTTAAAATGGAAAATAACGAAGTTGTTGTAACTCCGTTGTCTGATTCCAAAACATCAAGAGCTTTGTGGGGCACGACTCGTGCAAACATTAAAGTAATTGTTGACGGTGTAAACGAAGGCTTTACCAAGAATCTTGAATTGGTTGGCGTAGGCTATAAAGCCCGTATGGATGGCAAAAACCTTGTTTTGTCCTTAGGCTTTTCACATGATGTTAATTTTGCTACTCCTGAAGGAATCAAAATTACTTGCACAAGCCCTACTCAAATCAGCATTCACGGTGCAGATAAGCAATTAGTCGGCCAGGTTGCCGCGGAAATTCGCAAATACAGAAAACCTGAACCTTACAAAGGCAAAGGCGTTAAGTATGAAGGCGAATACATCCGCCGCAAAGAAGGCAAAAAGAAATAAGGAAAAATAAATGAGTACGCCAAGAGAATTGTTCTTAAAAAGAAAAGCGCGCGTTAGAACAGCTTTGAAAAACGTTGCGGGCGGCAAGATGAGATTGTCTGTTTTCCGCAGCGGTAAGAATATCTACGCGCAAGTCATTGACGATGCTAAAGGTGTTACGGTTGTTTCCGCTTCCACCTTGGATAAGGATGTGCGTGATACCCTTCAGAAGTCTTCAACAATTGAAGCTGCCGGTGTTATTGGAAAATTAGTTGCTGAAAAAGCGATTAAGTCCGGTGTGAATGAAGTGGTTTTTGACCGCAGTGGTTATATTTATCACGGTCGTGTTAAAGCTTTAGCAGATGCAGCTCGTGCAGCTGGATTGAAATTCTAAGGAGTTGAGAAATGGCACAACAAGCTGTAGAACGTCATAACGCAAAGACTGAAAAATCCGATTTGGTAGAAAAATTGGTTCATGTCAACCGCGTTGCAAAAACTGTTAAAGGCGGACGGACAATGTCCTTTGCTGCAATCGTTGTCGTCGGCGACCAAAAAGGGCGCGTCGGCTATGGTTCCGGTAAGGCCAGCGAAGTTCCTGAAGCAATTACGAAAGCAACCAACGAAGCTAAGAAAAACATGGTTCGCATTCCTCTGCGCGAAGGCAGAACTTTGCACCATGACATTGCCGGCCGTTTTGGCGCTGGTAAAGTTTACCTGCGTTCAGCCCCTGCCGGTACCGGCGTTATCGCCGGCGGCCCGATGCGCGCCATCTTTGAAGTTTTGGGTGTGCAGGACGTCGTTGCAAAATCCGTTGGTTCTAACAACCCTTATAATATGATTAAGGCAACATTTAATGCTTTGCTCGGAATTAACTCTCCGCGCATGGTTGCTGCAAAACGCGGTAAGAAAGTCGGCGATATTGTAAGCCGCCGCGAAAATACCGCTAATGCAAAAAATGCTGTTGAGGAGGCTTAATTATGACTGCGAAAAAGACGATTAAAGTTACCCAGATTGCCAGTCCTATCGGCCGTCCTGCGGTACAAAGAGCAACCTTAATCGGTCTTGGTCTGAACAAAATGAACAAGACATCCGTGTTGGAAGATACCCCTTCCGTTCGCGGCATGATTAAGAAAGTGGCCCATTTGGTTCGCGTAGAAGAATAGCTCGAACTTGTAAAAGTGGTGCCGGTTTGTTATTTTTTCCTGTGTGCTTGTTTGGGCACAATGTTTAAAAATAGCTTCGCACCACTTTATCAAGCTCTATTTAATATAAGGTGATGATTATGAAACTTAATGAAATTAAAGATAACGAAGGCGCAAGACAGTCCCGCATCCGGGTTGGCCGCGGTATCGGCAGCGGCAAAGGCAAGACAGGCGGCCGCGGATATAAAGGTCAGAAATCTCGTTCTGGTGTTGCTGTTAACGGTTTTGAAGGCGGTCAGATGCCGATTTACCGCAGACTGCCGAAACGCGGTTTCAAAAATCCGTTTGCGAAGACTTTCGCTGTTGTTAATCTGGATAGCATTCAGAAGGCTATTGATGCCGGAAAATTGGATGCTGCTTCCATTGATGTCGCTTCCTTGAGCAATGCCGGTTTGGTAACGAAAGTTCTGGACGGTGTTCGCCTGTTGGCCCGCGGCGCTATTACCAGCAGCGTTACCATTACTGTAAATTCAGCTTCAAAAGCAGCTGTTGCGGCTGTTGAAAAAGCTGGCGGTAAGGTAAATATCTCTTAATCTGGATGGATTATCTTAAACCGGCTGTTTTTTAGCAGCCGGTTTTTTTGTTGTTTGAGGCTAAAATAAACTGAAGGCTTTGTCATATTTTATTATTCCGTTGAGCTTTTGGGACGGTTCGTTTAAGCAAATTGCCATAAAATTTTCATCGGCTGCTTCAAAAGGCGGTTTAATGCCATATTTGCTTGCCGGCACGTATCCTGCTTTGGGGTAATATTGCGCATGCCCAAGGACAATGCTGAACGGATAGCCTAAGCTTTTTGCAATCTCATGCCCTCGTTTTATTAAGGCTTGTCCAATTCCCTGGTTTTGGCATGCCGGCAAAACAGATAAGGGAGCTAGGGCCAAAACCTTTTCTTTTCCGATATATGCTTTTGTAAATAAAATATGTCCGACGATGCTGCCGTCTTGCTCGGCAACAAGGGACAGCTCCGGAATGAATGACGGGCTTTCCCTTAAAGCATTGACCAGATCCTGTTCCTTTCCATTGCTGTGTTCGGCTGTTTGGAATGCTTTGGTAACGACATCGTAAACTTTGGGATAATCACATGGCTTTTCTGTTCTGATAATTAACACTTTTTCCTCGCATTATTTGTTTTTTTAGTAATTTATTTGGCGATTTTCATAAATTCAATGAAAATCGCATTTTGTGCCGGCATTTATTCAAAAGAAGGCGATAAACTAGTTGCATAAAAAATTTTTTCGTGTATTACTAAATTAGTTTAAAAGGGCTTTGCAGCCCCTTATTGTTGTTTTAAATATATTTGAGGATTGTTAAAGATGGTATCTCTTTCTGAAAAAATGGCCGCCAGCCTTGATATGTCCGCTTTTGAAAAAGCAGATGAGCTCAAAAAAAGGCTGTGGTTTACGGTTTTTGCCTTAATCGTTTTCCGCTTGGGCACATTTATTCCTTTGCCAGGAATTGATCCGAAGATTTTATCGGAGATTTTTGCGCGCAATTCCGGCGGTATTTTGGGAATGTTCAATATGTTTGCCGGCGGCGCTTTGGAACGTATGACAATCTTTGCCTTGAATATTATGCCTTATATTTCGGCTTCCATTATCCTGCAATTGGGGCAATCCGTCCTTCCTTCTCTGATGGCTCTGAAGAAAGAAGGCGAAGCCGGACACCGCAAAATTACGCAATATACCCGTTATTTGACGGTTTTGATTACGATCGTCCAGGGGTACGGAATCGCTGTCGGCCTTGAAGGCATGACGGGCGGTGCAGGACTTTCTGCGGTGATTAATCCGGGCTTTGTGTTTAAGTTCACGACGATTGTATCTTTGGTTGGCGGAACAATGTTTATTGTCTGGCTGGGCGAACAGATTACATCGCGCGGCGTCGGCAATGGTTCTTCCCTGATTATTACCGTCGGTATTATCGCAAATATTCCGACAGCATTGGCTCAAACCTTTGAATTGGGTCGTGTCGGCTCCATGTCCGGTTTTGTCATCTTGATGCTGATGGTTATGGTTTTGGCTTTGATTTATGTTATTGTTTTGGTTGAACGCGCCATGCGCAAAATTACAATCCAATATCCTAAGCGCCAAGCGATGGGAAGAATGGGGGCTGCCGACAGTTCCCACTTGCCGTTGAAGATTAACCCGACCGGCGTTATTCCTCCGATTTTTGCCAGCTCTTTATTGTTGCTGCCGATTACGATTGCTAACTTAAGTGCAGAAAACGGCCCAAGCTGGGTTGCCGATTTGAGCCGCCTTTTGGGGCATGGGCAGCCTTTGTATCTGGCGCTTTATGCATTTTTGATTGCCTTTTTTGCATTTTTCTACACGGCAATTGTGTTTAATCCTCAAGATACGGCGGATAATTTGAAAAAGCACGGCGGCTTTATTGCCGGTATCCGTCCGGGTAAAAATACTGCGGAATATCTGGATTATGTTATTACCCGCCTGACGGTTTTAGGCGCTGCTTACTTGGTGGCTTTGTGCATTTTGCCGGAGATTTTGATTTCAAAATTATCAATTCCTTTTGTCTTGGGCGGAACGACGCTGCTTATCGTGGTTCAGGTTACAATGGATTTTGTAAATCAGGTTCAGTCTCACCTGCTTGCTTACCAATATGATTCTTTAATTAAAAAAGCATCATTGGCGCAAAGGAAGAGAAGATAAAATGAACAAGAACGGATTAGGCCTGCATCTTGTTTTTACCGGAGCTCCCGGCTGCGGTAAGGGCACGCAGGCCCGCCTTTTAAAGGAAAAAATTGATATTCCGCATTTGTCTACCGGCGAGATGTTGCGCGCGGAAGCGGCCAAAGGAACGCCGCTCGGCTTGGAAATAAAGGCATTGATTGACGGCGGCAATTTGGTTCCCGATGAAATGATAATCAAAATGCTTTCAAAAAGAATCGATGCGGACGATTGCAAAAACGGTTTTATTCTGGATGGTTTTCCCCGCACGCTCCCCCAGGCGGAAGTTTTGGAGAAAATGCTGGCTGAAAAAGGGATAACTTTGGATGCCGTTGTTGAAATCCAGGTGCCTGATGAAATCATCATGGAACGTATTTTAGGGCGTTATGCCTGCATGAACTGCGGCGCCGGTTATCATGACCGGTTTCAAAAGCCGAAAGTTTACGGCGTTTGCGATGTTTGCGGCGGTACGGAATTTTATCGCCGTGTTGACGACAACCGCGCGACAGTTCAAAACCGACTCGTTAATTACCGGGCGCTAACCTATCCGACAATCCCTTATTTTGAAAAAAAAGGATTGCTCCGCTGTGTGGACGGAACCGGGACAATCGAGTCTACGGCTAAAAAAATAGATGACCTTTTGGCCGTGAAATAGTTTTTTTTCTTTAGCAGGTGCCTGTGCGGCGCAATGTTAAGGAAATTTTTGAAAAAAAGTCATTTTTTTTGATTTTTTTTGTTAAAGTTGGTTGACAGGAACAAAATATAGCATATAATCCGGCTTAATTTTGAAAAGTGGTGATCAACTTTTTAAATGTGATAATTTTATAGAAAATGGAGAGTTAATTTGGCTCGTATAGCTGGTGTAAACATTCCTACCGCCAAAAAGATTGAAGTTGCTTTAACTTATATTTTTGGTATCGGGAGAAAAACTGCTCAAGATATTTGCACAAAATCTGGAGTTTCCTCTGATCGCAGAGTTCATGAATTGAGTGAAGACGAAGTTGCAAAAATCCGTGAGGTCATTGACCATGATTATGTGGTTGAAGGCGAATTGCGCCGTGAAGTTGGCGTAAATATCAAACGCCTGATGGATTTGGGCTGCTATCGCGGATTGCGTCATCGCAAGGGCTTGCCCGTTCGCGGACAAAGCACAAAGCAAAATGCTAGAACTCGTAAGGGCAAACGTAAAACCGTTGCTAATAAGAAGAAGTAATTAAGGGGTGATTTTAGAATGGCAAAAGCAGTAACACAACGTGTGAAAAGAAAAGAAAAGAAGAATATCACCGCCGGGGTTGCCCATGTGAATTCTACTTTTAACAATACAAGAATTACAATTACTGACGCCCAAGGCAATACAGTTGCTTGGTCTACTTCCGGTGCTCAAGGTTTTAAGGGGTCTCGTAAATCTACTCCTTACGCTGCCCAGGTTGCCGCTGAAGATGCCGGCCGCAAGGCAATGGAACATGGTATGAAAACCTTGGAAGTTGAAGTTAAAGGTCCTGGTTCTGGCAGAGAATCGGCCATCAGAGCTTTGCAGGTTATCGGTTTCACAATCACTATGATTCGTGATGTTACTCCGATTCCGCACAACGGCTGCCGTTTAAGAAAACGCCGCCGCGTCTAGTTAGATTTGGGTGAGAACGTGTGGCTTGCTTTAAAAGCCTCACGCTCTTTTGGTTTATAAATTTTGCATATGCACTAAAAAAAAGGAATAACCCGTGATTCAAAAGAATTGGCAAGAACTTATTAAACCGACTAACTTGGAAGTTACACCGCTTGAAGGCGGCAATAAGGCCAAGATAGTAGTTGAACCTTTGGAAAGAGGTTTCGGTCTGACTTTGGGCAATGCGTTGAGAAGAGTTTTACTTTCTTCTTTGCAAGGTGGAGCGGTTACCGCTGTTAAAATTAACGGAGTCTTGCATGAGTTCTCTGTTGTGCCGGGCGTTCGCGAAGACGTTACTGATATTATCCTGAATATTAAGGGACTCGCTGTTGCAGTTTTCACTGAAGGACAGAAGACAATGACCCTTAAGGCTGAAGGACCTTGTGAAGTAACGGCCGCTATGATTGAAACCGGACATGATGTTGAAATCAAGAATCCGGATTTGGTTATTTGTAATTTGGATGCCGGTGCAAAGCTGAATATGGAACTGACGGTAAATACCGGAAAAGGCTATGTTCCCGCTTATCAGAACAAAGCTGCAGATGCGCCGATCGGCGTTATTGCGGTTGATGCGATTTATTCTCCGGTGCGCAAGGTTTCTTACAAGGTTGAAAATACCCGTGTCGGACAGGTTACCGACTATGATAAATTGACAATGGTTGTTGAAACAAACGGCGTTGTTACGCCGGAAGATGCTGTTGCATTCTCTGCACGCATTCTGCAAGACCAGTTGAAACCGTTTATCAATTTTGATGAGCCTGAGAGCGAAGCAGAAGTTGAAAAAGAAGAGCTTCCGTTTAACCGCAACCTGTTGAAGAAGGTTGAAGAACTTGAGCTTTCTGTTCGTTCTGCCAACTGCCTTAAAAATGACAATATTGTTTATATTGGCGATTTGGTTCAGAAGACAGAAGCTGAAATGCTCAGGACTCCGAACTTTGGCCGTAAGTCTTTGAATGAAATCAAAGAAGTTTTGGCTAAGATGGGTATTCACTTGGGTATGGATACGCCGGGATGGCCGCCTGAGAATATTGAAGACCTGATTAAGCGTCTGGATGAACATTTCTAATAAAAATAAAATCCCCGGTTATTTCCGGGGATTTTTTCAAAAATGCAAAAGTGCTCTGCCTTAAAACAGAGCATTTTTTATATTGGTTTGAAATTCCTCAGCTTATAAGCAAAAGAATTGCAGATTCTTCTTGCTTTTAAATATTTTCCGTGTTAGAAATGCCGCGAATTAAGAAGATTCATGCATGGCCTGCGGGTTCTCGTGGTGAGTCTTCAGGTTTTTATCCGCTTTGCCAGTTCAAAGCAACAGAATATTGAAAGGAAATGCCATGAGACATGGAATGAAACATAGAAAATTGAATATGGATACGAATCGCCGTAAAGCTATTTTCTCTAACATGACAGGCGCTTTGCTGCGTCATGAACAAATCACGGTTACTTTGCCCCGTGCAAAAGAATTAAGAACATTTGCCGATAAAATGATTACTTTGGCAAAGAAAGGCGAACTCAATAACAGAAGACAAGCCATGGCTTTTCTGCGTGATGAAGAAGTTGTGAAAAAATTGTTTTCAACTTTGGCTGAACGCTACCAGTCCCGCAATGGCGGCTATACCCGTGTTTTGAAAGCCGGTTACCGTTATGGCGACTGCGCACAGATGGCTATCATTGAATTGGTAGACCGCGATGTAAACGCCAAAGGCGCTGCCGATAAGGCTCGCGTTGCCGCAGAAAAAGCTGCTGCCGCTGAAGCTGAAAAAGCTGCTGCAGAAGCAAAATAAGGCATTATGATGCATTTGGAGAAAGCCGGAGAAAACTCCGGCTTTTTTTGCGTTTAAATCTGGCAGATTTTCAGATTAGCGCTTGCGTCTTTGAGTTATGTATGGTAGCTTAACCCATCTTTTTAATCTTTTGTTTATAATTTATGAAAAATTATTAGTTCAAAAACGAATCTGGCAAGAAAGCGGCAGAGGTTGTTTTCTATGTCGTGATAACACAATTAAATCTATATAAGTATGGAAATTACAAAGGCAAAAGTTCTGCAAATCAGCAAGGGCACTTCGGTGATTATCGCGTGCGAAAGGTGTGTTCAAAAGACGTCTTTCAAGTTATTCTTTTTTCGGTTGAGAAGGAAGCTTGGTTGAATAAGCTTATTCAACAGACGGCAGCCGGCGACTGTTTGACCATTCATTCTGAAGGGATGCAAGTCCTTTGTGTTTGGAATTGCACAAAGGGGCTTTTCTTCAATGTTACGCGTTATTCGACGCTGGAAGCTTACAAACAGGAAAACGATTAAGCAGGTGCTTAAAGCACATGAAAAACAGAGGGGATAATAAAAAATCTCCTCTTGTTTTTTCTTGAGATTTATTCATCATGAATACATATTGTTATTTCTTTTAAAAGTAAAATTATGAAACAGTATTTAGATTTGTTAAAAGACATCATGGAAAACGGCGTGGATAAGCTCGACCGCACCGGTGTGGGCACCCGTTCTGTTTTCGGGCGCCAGTTTCGTTATGATTTAAGCCAGGGGTTTCCCCTCTTAACAACCAAAAAAGTGTTCTTGAAAGGAATTATTCATGAGCTTTTGTGGTTTTTGAAAGGCGAGACAAACATTCATTACCTTTTGGAGAACAATGTTCACATCTGGGACGAATGGGCTGATGAAAACGGCAATCTTGGTCCGGTTTATGGCAAACAGTGGCGCGATTTTGGCGGCGGCGCTTTTTATGATAAGTCAGGGCAGCTTGTTCCCGGGGTGGATCAGGTTGCTGAGCTTGTTGAAAAGCTTCGCCATAATCCGAATGATCGCCGCATGATTGTCAATGCATGGAATCCTATGCAGCTTAAAGATATGGCTTTGCCGCCCTGCCATATGTTTTTTCAGTGTTATGTGGCGAATGGCAAGCTAAGCCTGATGTTGTATCAGCGTTCATGCGATTGCTTTTTAGGCGTGCCTTTTAACATTGCCTCTTATGCGCTGCTGACAATGATGCTGGCGCAGGTCTGCGGTTTGGAACCTGGCGAGTTTATTCATACGATGGGTGATACGCATTTGTATCTGAACCATTTTGAACAAGTCAGAGAACAGCTTTCCCGAGCGCCAAGAAAGCTTCCGGTAATGAAAATTAATCCGGAGGTTAAGGAGATTGATGATTTTCGTTTTGAAGACTTTTCTTTGGAAGCTTATGATTCTTATCCGGCAATTAAAGCGCCGGTTGCGGTTTAAGAAAAAGCCTGTCGTTAGCGACAGGCTTTTCTATTAATCGCATATTTTATTTTCTTCAGGAGCATCCTGGCATTGCCATTCTTTTTCCATCCGGTCATCGGCTTGTAAAGAAAATTTTTGCATGCTTTCATCAAAAGAAGAACCCAGATAAATGAAATATTTGTCATAACAGGTTTTATCCTTATCCGGATTTTCCGCAATATCCAGGCGATTATTAGCATCTAAGTTATGAGTGATTTGGCTTTGCGGGTATAAATGTATGCTGGATAAGGAGTTGGGCAGGGTTAGCAAATCGCTTTTGGATATCAGATTGATTTGAGGCGTGTCTAATTCTGCTTCCGATTTTAATATGAGGTTTGACGTGTTCAGGTCAATTCCTTGTTTAACGGTGTTAACGGAATTGCAGCCTAAAATGACGCTGCCATGGTTGATTGTAGAATTAAGCAAATCTTCGGCAATCAGTTTCCCGTTAATGGTGAGTTTGCTTTTGCTGCCGGTTTGCAACAGCCCTTCCATGTTGCGGGTGATGTAGACTTCGCTGCCTGTTTCTGTCCTTAGCCGCCCTTTCAGGTTTGCAGCTAAGAAAAATTTTGTTTCAGGAGTTAGGGTGATATCGGAACAGAGGCTGCTCGCGCCTTTTATTTTAACTTCTCCGCTTAGGCTTCCGTGACCGCTGTTAAAAATGCATTCCGGGCGGTTTCCTGAAAATATCAGCTGCGCATTTTGCAAATGTCCGTTGAAATCCAGGTTTTCTTCATTTTGCATGGAGATTCTGAAGTCGACATCGCTGATGTATTGGTCAAAAATATTTTTATAACGTTCAATATTTGCCGAGGATAAGTTTAGAGTGATTATCGGGCGTTGCGCTGTCCGGCATTCCGGGGTATCCAGGCTTTGGTAAGAACGGATTTCCGTCATGTTGGGATTGAACTCCGGATTTGTAACATCATCTTTGATGAGATTTGCATTGGGAAAAGTCAGGCGGGCAAGCTTTTCGCAGTTAAGTTTGCAGCGCATGTAGCTGTTATCGTCCGGGCAGAGTTCGGCGTCTTCTGATTCCAGGCAGCTGCGGCTGGCAAAACCGGCAGCGTGGCACTTTATTTCTGAATTTTGGCAGCTCTTATAAAGCATTTTTTTGCCGCTCAGGCAAGAAGCGGTGTCTGGCGTTTCCGGCCCCATCGGACATTCGACGTAGCCTTCGCAGGCTGCCGGTTTTATTTTAATGCGTATTTTTCCCGAGCAGGTGTGGCAGGCTTCGCCATCTTGAACGAATCCCCGCGGCAAATCTTCAATAGACAAGGGATAGTCTTCGCAATTGGTGCAGCATAATCCATAATCTGCGGAATAGGGGCATTTGACGGCAGAAAGCTGGCAATCGTCCTGGGATTTATATCCTGCTTCCCGGCAGGCTTGGGGAATGTCTTCCCGGCAGGATTTATAAAGGGGAAAATTATTTGGGCATTTGTCTTCTGCAAAAGAAGGAAGTTTGCAGTCTGTCAAAACATAAGTGTAGCCTTGCTGCCGGCACCAGGCTGCCTGGGAACAGCTTTTAAAATATTTCTCATGATAAGGGCAGGCGTCTTCCGGCGATGTCTGGGGACTGCAGTTTTTTTCTGTTATCGTGTAGCCGGCATCAAGGCATTTTTGTTCAATGCGGTCAAAAGCGCCGGCAGAAGTGGCGGATAGCAATAAGATTAAAACAGCTGAAATTTTAGACATATCTGAGCCTTTCCTGATTATCTGTTTGTTAAGTTTATGTTTTTTAATTTAAAAAGAGGTTAAAAAGAAAATATTTTGACAAAAATTTAAAAAACGTCTGGATTTAAACCCTAAAATGTGGTATGGTGTGTCCTGTCTTGAAAAAAATAGATAATGAAGGGTGAGAAAAACAATGAACAAAAAGCTTTCATACAAAAGTGCTTTTAATTCCGGAGACTTTGTCGTTTATCCGGCTCATGGCGTGGGAAAAATCTCGGATATCGCCAAGCAGAAGATTGCCGGCAGCGAATTGGAATTGATTGTGGTCAATTTTGATAAAGATAAAATGACGCTGCGCATTCCAATGGCTAAAGCTGAAACAACAGGTTTGCGGAAAATTTCAGACAGCTCGGTCATGAATGACGCTTTGACCACTTTAAAAGGGAAAGCCCGGGTTAAAAAAGTTATGTGGTCCAGGCGCGCCCAGGAATATGAAAACAAAATCAACTCCGGAAGCCCGGTAGCAATTGCGGAAGTTGTCCGCGATTTGTACCGCAGCGAGAATTTGGCAGAACAATCTTACAGCGAAAGGCAGATTTATGAGCAGGCTTTAGACCGTCTTGCCAATGAATATGCTGTTTGTGAAAATATTACACCCGCCGCGGCAACTGAAAAATTGCTCGGAATATTGGCAAAATAAAAAAAGACTCCGTCTTTAAAATATTTGAAAAAGCAACCCTATTTTTTAGGGTTGCTTTTTTTTGTGCATAAGGCTGGGGATAAAGATTCATTGGCTTGCGAATCAAAATGCCGTCTTCAATTATAAAGCATGTTCAGTTTTTAAATTTTGAAGTGGCTAAGATGGAAGACAGCGATTTTTTAGTTGAGCAAACAGACGATATAGTGGTTTCCGCTTGTCCGGTTTTGATGGATGAGAGTGCCAACCGCTCGGTTTGGGGCTATTATCTGTGCATTGAAAATAATTCGGCGCA
This sequence comes from uncultured Alphaproteobacteria bacterium, assembly GCA_910584385.1. Lineage (GTDB taxonomy): Bacteria > Pseudomonadota > Alphaproteobacteria > RF32 > CAG-239 > MGBC118957. The sequence continues at coordinate 34,994 of CAJUAK010000002.1, forward strand.
CAAGATTCAGATTGTTGGAAAAAACTGGAATATTACGGATGACAAAGGCCATTTTTATTGCGATCACAGTGCGGGATTTAAAGGCGAGATTCCTGTTTTGGAACCCGGCGAATGTTTTGAATTTACCAGTACGGCGCCTTTAGAATCGAAACAGGCTGTTTTTTATGGCAGCTGCCAGGTTCGGCAAGAAGGCGAAAGCCAAGTGCGCGAAATTAAGGTTCCGACCTTTTGCCTTGCTTCGAAAAAAATGCCTGCCAATGCCTGGGCAAATTAAAAAAAAAGCCGCTTAAGCGGCTTTTTTTTTAATCATCGTAAGTTTGTATATAAGTGTTATCCATTACATACATGTTCAAATATTTGCGGATGTTCTGTTCCATTTGGATGTTGAATTCGTTGAACAGCTTGTCAACCATTCCGTTCCAATATTGCTCTTTTTCCGCAAGGCTGACATCTGCCGGAAGCACAAGTTCACGCCAGGCGTTGATTTCTGTTTCTGCTTTGGCTTTGTCATGAGAATCTATGATTCTTAAAACAACAACCAGATGCGCCTTGTAAATAATCCGGTCTTTGTAAAAGAGTTGTCCGGATTTTTCAATTTCTTCCGTTACGCTCGCGTCTTTGATGATAAATTCAGCCTGGCGGTTGCTGCTGAAATCATCCGCCTGGAGGCGGTCGCGCGCCCAAAGCTTGGCGGTTTTTTCAATAGAGACGGGGAAAAGGTGCTCAACGTTCGGACGGGTAAAGCTGGGCATGAATTCCGAGCGGATATCAATCCGGCTGACGCTTAAACGGATGGGGGCGTCTTCTGTGTAGCGGGGTTCCTGATAACGCTTTACTTCAGCTTCATCATTGCCAACACCGGCGCAGCCGCCTAGCAAAAGCAGCCCTGTAAATAAGGCCAGAAATTTATTTTTGATAAGCATGACATATTATCCCAATAGTTACTATTGTTTTGAACTTAACGAATATAAATTAATATATGCTTAATTTAGTGTTTGACGAGTTCGCCCTTTTTAAAGCTATATTCTTCCGAACAAAAATGGCATTGGGCCGTGATGCATCCGTCCTTTAAAAGCTCGTTAATTTCCGCTTCGGAAAAACTGCTTAAGGTTGCCTGCAGTTTCTCGCGGCTGCAGCGACAGCCGAATTGGTAGCTTTTGACATTGTTGATGGCCAGGCTGTCTGCATGGTACAGGCGGTGGAGAATGTCTTCGCTGCTGAGCGAATTGTCAAAAACTTCATCTCCCTGAAGGCTTTCCAAGAAAATCTTTGCCTGGTTCCAAGCTTCGCTTTGCTCTTCAGCCGAAAGTTCTTTGCCGCCTTTTACCGGAATTTTTTGCAGCATGATGCCGCCGGCCAGCCAAGATTTGGAATCGCCCTGCGGCGAATGCAAAAAGAGTTTCAAGTCCGTGTCAATTTGTTCGGATTGTTTGAAGTAGCGGAGGGCTATTTCCCGAAGGGTTTTTCCTTGCAAGTCGACAATGCCCTGGTAAAGCTCTGTGTCCGGCCCTTGGTCGACCGTAAAGGCCAAATGCCCTTCTTCCAACAAATGCGGGGCTTCTTCAATTTCACCGCTTTTTTTACGCAAGGCTTGGGCTTGTTTCAGGTGTTCTTCGTCAAAATTGGCGCAAGCGCGGATTTTTCCTTCTGAGGTTACGTCTACCACAACCATGGATATTGGCCCGTTTCCTTGAATTTGCAAAGTGAAGAGCCCTTCATATTTTAGGGTGCTGGAAAGCATGGCGCCTAAAACCGTGCATTCGGCGATAACGGCTGAAACGCTTTCCGGGTATTGGTGTTTTTTTAATATGGTGTTCAAAACCTCGTTGAGGCGGATAAAACGCCCCATGAAGGCGCCGCTGGCAATATGAAAAGAGAGGCAGTTATCAAAATTATTCATTTGCACTATTATTTTCCTTATTCTATGTTATCTTTTAGATGAACTTAATGTAAAATAAAGGATTTTTCAAGTGTTGGAAAATGGGCAGCCTCTAAAAAAAACGAAAACATTGCGAAAAATAACGCCCCAACGGCTTAAAAATATTGCGCTATACTATTTGAAACGCTTTGATTCTTCGGTGGCGAATCTGCGTTCTGTGCTGCGCCGGCGCGTTGAGGAATATGCTTATTTCAACAAGGAATTCGACAAGCATGAAGCTTATGCCTGGATTGAAAGCATTTTGGAAGATTTTGAAAGCTATGGCTATCTGAATGACGAGCGCTATGGCGAAATTAAGGTGCGCAATTATTTGGCAGCGGGAAAATCTGCCCGTTATATTCAGGGAAAGATGAAGCAAAAAGGCATTTCAGAGCAAGTTGTGGATGAACTGTTGGAGAACAGCGGGTATGATGCATACGAATCGGCTTTGGCTTTGGCAAAAAAGAAAAAAATAGGTCCGTTCCGAGCTCCGGAATCCCGCCGGGAAATGCGCAATAAGGATATGGCTGCACTTATTCGGGCAGGGTTTGACTATGATGTTGTCTGCAAAATTATGGGAGAGGAAGGTCTTGAGGCTGATTAGTCTGTGATTTCAGCTTCATAGGCATAAACGATTTCCGTATCTTCGTCTTTTTCTTCCTGGCTGAGCTCGCAGACAAGGAGAGAATCTGCTTCTGCGAGGGAATCAAAAACTTCTGCCGGAATTTCGCTTAACTCGATGACATCCCCTTCGTTGCGGGTCAGGACAGCTGTTTGCGCTTGGCTGTCAAAGGCAATGCTGGCGTTTTGAGGTTCGCCTTCGCGGGCATATATCAGCAACATTACTTCATCTTCATCATTAATCAGAAAGTCGAAAGTATTAAAATCATTGCCGGTCATCGTTTTATCCTTTTTGTTTGTTTTTTGTTATTTTATCAATACAAACATAAAATACAAGTTTTATCTGTATGTTTTATACTCTAATAAAGTAGTTGAAAAAATGTTAATAGATTGTAGATAAAAAATGAAAAATCCCATAATTTTGCTATACTTGCCGAAAATATGGAGGTTTTATGCGAGTATTGGCCGATAAATTTATTGAATTGCTTAAATGGCCCGTGGCTGTTTTTATGCTTCTGTCTCTGCCTGCTTATGTGCAGTCCATTTCTTATTTTCCATTTTTTACCGTGCGATATTTGTCTTTGATTGCGGGTTTTTTCTGCTTTTTTATTTCCTGGGGGATGATGGATAAGGAGATAAAAACCAATATGGAAATTGCCGCCCATGAAATGACGCATGCTTTTTTTGCGCTGCTGACCTTTCATAAAGTGAAGGGGCTGCGCGTTAATCCGGATAACAGCGGCGGCGAAATGGCTTTTGAAGGAAGCGGAAACTGGCTGATTATTATCGCGCCATACTTCTTTCCCCTGTTTGGCTTTGTTGTTATGCTGGCTATAGGCTTTTTTGTTAACCTGGGGGAGCAGGGCGTTAACCACTATATTGCTAACGGCGTTTTAGGATTTTTTATCGGGTATCACATGGATACGGTCGGGTCGCAGATTCATGAAAAGCAAACTGACCTGCCAAAAGTTTCTTACAAATTTTGCATTATGTTTTTGCCGTCTGCAAATTTATGGGCTTTGGGAAGCATGCTGGCTTTTAACAGCCGCGGCTGGGACGGATTTTGGCTTTACCAGGGATTGATAAAAATGCTTAATGACCGGAATTTGGCTTATGCCAAAGCTTTAATCGGGCAATTCTTCTAATTGGCAGGCATTTGCGTTTAATTTAAATTTTTTGCCCATCTTTAGAGCATATTTATCTTTTATGTGCCCAAAGGGAAAGTCATAAATGATTGGGAAGGGGGCGGATTTTGCAAAACGGAACAAAACCTCCTCAACCGAACCATATGAAGAATCCGGCGTATCGCATTCTGTAAACTTTCCGAAAACTATTCCTGCTATCTTATTGAAATCCTGATGTTGACGCAGGGTTGTCAGCAGGCGGTCTATCTTGTAAGGTTTTTCGCATTCGTCCTCCAAGACAAGTATCTTATTTGCGATATCCGGAAAATATCTGGTGCCGCACAAGTCGCAAACCATGCTTAGGCAGTCGCCAAGCAGAATGCCTTCGGCCATTCCCGGACGCATTGTTTTTCCGCCCGGCAACAATTGTTTTTTTCCGGAAACGGCATCTTCAAAAGATTGGCGCACCATTGTTGAAACGGGCAAGGCGCGGAAATCGTAGTCCAAAGAGAAACCGCTGATATACGGATTTTGCGTTTTGGCGTAAATGCCTAACTGCAATGCCGTGTTATCGCTGTGCCCGACCAAAATTTTAGGATTTTTTCTGATTATATCGAAATCAAGGTAAGATAAAAGCCTTTGGGAACCTGCGCCGCCCGAAGCGCAAAAAATGATGTCAACATCTGGGTTGGAAAACATATCCATAATGTCTTTTGCCCGTTGTTTTTCTGCGCTTTCATCAAAGAGGGCGTTTTCAAGAACTTGTCCGCAGACAAGTTTATACCCGGCTTGTTCCAGATAGGACAAGCCTTTGGAAAAATCTTTTTTTCCGCTTAATGAAATGGAGGGCGAAATAATTCCCGCAGTTTTCCCTTTTCCAGGCTGAAACATCTACAAATCCTTGAGAAGCTGCCGGCTGAAATCAGGCAGAGAATTGTCTCTTGCACCCATGATGACGATGCGGTCGCCCGGTTTTGCCGTTTGCAGGATGTAGTCGCGTACACGGTCTTTGGTTTCTAAAAACAACGCATTAACGCCGTTATTGACGGCATATTGCACTAAGTCGGAACCGGAAATGTCGCTGTCTTTTACCGGGTCTCTCATATAAATTTCCGGCATGAGCAGGATATCGTCTTTTTGAAGAACTTTTCCAAAAACAACCCCGTCTTCTTCTCCGGTGGTGCGGGCAGAAAACGGCTTGTGGGACTGGTACATGACAATCAGGCGCCCGTCATATTCGCGCAAAGCGGAAAGCGAAGCTTCTATCTTGCTGGCATTATGGGCGAAATCGTCAAAGATGCTGATGTTGTTTTTTGTTCCGGCAAGTTCCAGGCGGCGTTTAATGCCGGTGAAGCCTTCCAAAGCTTTCGCAGCTTCAAATTTGCTGATGCCTAAAAGCGAGCAGGCGGCTATGGCAGCTAATGCATTTGAAACATTAAATTTGCCGATGAGCTGCAATTTGAATGTTTGCCCGTCTAAGGTATATTCCACGCCGTTGGTAATGGTTTTTATGTCTGTGGCATATAAATCGGCGTCTGCGTTTTTAATGGAAAAGCTCAGTGTCTTTTGCGAAGATTTTATCTTTGCGGCATTCGGGCAGTCGGCATTAAGAACCAGACCATAACGCGTGTGGTCGGCAAAGGCCTGAAAATATTCCATCAATGTCTCTATCGGTTCATGATCGTGGGAGATATTGTTGATGATGGATATATAAGGCTTGTAAGAACGGATGGAACCGTCGCTTTCATCAGCTTCAATAACGCAGATATCCCCTTTGTTATAAATGATATTGGGGATTCCCGGATTGTTTTCATAATTGCGCAGGAAACCGCCATTAATCATGCAGGGCTGCTTGCCCAAAGAATCTAAAATATAGCCGATCATTGCGGTGGTTGTGGTTTTGCCGGCTGTTCCGCCAACGGCAATATTATGCGGATATTGGTGAAATAATTCGGCAAGAAGTTCCGAGCGCTTTTTTATCGGAATGTTTTTTTCCAAAGCTGCTTTAATATCCGGGTTAGAAGGGTCAATCGCGCTGGAAACATATAAGGTTTCAATATCGTCTGTAATGCCGCTGCCATTTTGGGGCACCAGTTTAATGCCGACAGACAAGAGAGCCTGCCTGTTTGCCGCATCGCGTCCTGCATCAAAACTGGCGTCTGAGCCATAAACATCATATCCCTGAAGTTTCAGAATTTGGGCCAAAGCACTCATGCCGTTTCCTGAAACGCCGCAAAAACATACTTTTTTCATTATTATCTTTGTCCTTATTTTTCTTTTTTTATAATGCATCCAGGGTGGTTTTTTCCCGGTTGCGCAGTATTTTTAAATTTTTATAGTCAATCACTATATAACTTTTTCCGCTGCCGTCAACATTTACGGATAAAGCAGCCCCAACTTCTTGATTGTTAAATGTGGCATAAAGCGTGGCTTCGCCTTTTTCAAGAGATTGAAGGAATCCGGGGGCGCCGAGCTCTTCTTCTTTTTTCTCCTGGTGGACTTTCCCTTGGGCATCGGTTACATCCACGTTATAAACCCTTGGCGTGAAGAATTGCTGCCCGTTTCCGTATTTGGCATTCAGAAGGTCGTAATAAATGCGGTATTGGCGCAGAACCCTTGTTGCCTGGTTGTCGTCATCCATCAAAACGCCATAGGCGATAATTCGCCATAATTCATTTTCTTCGCCAAAAGTAACGTTTACCGTGCGAAAATCTTTTAGCGGTTTGGGTAAATGCGTCGCGCGAAAAGAGTTTTTGTAATCTTTTTCTTCAACTTTGGCCAGAATAACCCCCATGTCTTTGGTGGCGTCTATGCTGGCTCCCCAGGAAAGTCCGAATGGCGCCGGAGATAACCTGGCCAATGCCTTTTTGGTTTGGATATGTTTGCTGGCTCGAACATTCGGGAAGTTTTTATTGACAGCAGAATCTGCCTTTTTATTTAAAAGTTCGCGGGCTTTGTCTTGTGCCTTGGCTGTTTTTTCTTCCAGTTGGATTTCATCGGAAACCAATATGTTTTTATAGATGTTTTCTTGTGCAAAAGCGGCTGTTGCAGCAATGAGGGCAAAAAACAGAAGATATTTGTGCATTTTTTTATCCTTAAACTCCAAGAAAGAAATTGAACAGTGTTCAAATTTATTTTATTCTATAATATATTTGCAAATATTTTATTAAAAAGGCGGAGGAAATGGCGGATATTGAAAAAGATTTGCGGCTGAAAATTTTTGTTCGGGAAAGCATTAGGCAAAATCTTCTTAAAACAGGCCGCGCAATGGTTGAGGAAAAAGGGGCGGATTATCTGACCGCGCGCAAATTGTCCGAAACTTCCAATTGCTCTGTCGGCACGATTTATAACCAATTTTCCAATATGGACAATTTTATTATGGCTCAAAATGTTTTGACGCTGGAAGCCTTATATGCGGATATGGAAAAAATTATTCCCGAGAAAAACGCCTATAATAACCTTAACCGTTATGTGGAGGCGATGGTCAATTTTATTTTGAATAACCGGAATCTTTGGCGGCTTTTGTTTGATTACCATTTGCGCTATTCAGGGAATCTGCCTTTTGCTTATCGGCGCGTTTTGGAAAAAGTGGTGGTCAAATGCGGCCGCGAATTTGACAATGTTGTAAATTATCTTCAGCAAACAGAAAAGAAATTATCTTGGCAGGTTTTGTGGAGCGCGTTGTTTTCGATGTCTTCGCTTTTGGTCAGTTCCGGATTTGAAAAATTAAGCCGCGTCAAACAAAAGACGGCGCTGTTGTTAATGCTGAATACGTATCTTGCCGGTTTGAATGCCTTAAAAAGGAAAAAGCTATGATTGATGAAATTTATTTTAAAATCGCTGCTTATCTAAGCAATCCGAATTTTTTGCGAAGCGTGTTTGATAACCGTTTTATCCTTATTTTGATGGTTGTATTTTTGGTGCGGCTTAAATACGCCACATACAGCAGCATGTGGATGAGCGCGTTGGTAAATGTGCCGGGAACGGTTTTGCATGAGTTGATGCATTTTCTTGTCGGGCTGTTTTTGAATGCGCGCCCATGCAATTTTACGATTTTTCCCAAAAGGGACGAATTGGGCAATTATGTTATGGGCAGCGTCGGTTTTCGCAATGTAACTTTTTACAACGCCATTCCATCTTCAATGGCGCCGCTGCTCCTTCTGGTTTTGGGCTTTTATGCCAACCGCTATTTGCTGCCGCTGATGCCCGCCACTTTGTTGAATTATACCCTTTATGTTTTGGGGCAAACCATTTTGATTGAAAACGCCATCCCTTCCAGAGCCGATTTTAAGGTTGCCGGAATGTATTTGACGGGCGTTTTGCTTTATGGCTTTTTGTTTGTTGCCCTGCTGTTGTCTTTTTGATTATTTTTCAAGAACCGCGACAATATCCGAGGCAACCTTTTTGGCATCTCCGTAAAGCATAATTGTGTTCGGGGCGTAAAACAAGGGATTGTCCACGCCGGAATATCCGGATGCCAGAGAGCGTTTTACAAAGAAAACGGTTTTGGCTTTTTCAACATCCAGTACGGGCATGCCATACAAGGGAGAAGAGGTGTCCGTACGCGCCAAGGGGTTGGTTACGTCATTTGCGCCGATAACAAAAGCGACATCGGCGGTTTCAAATTCCCGGTTGATTTCTTCCAATTCAAAAACATCTTCATAAGGGACGTTTGCTTCGGCAAGAAGCACGTTCATATGTCCGGGCATGCGCCCGGCCACGGGATGAATTGCAAATTTTACCTCAACGCCGTATTTGTCGTGAAGGTCATAGGCCATGGTTTTTAATATGTGCTGCGCTTGTGCGGCGGCCATCCCGTAACCGGGGACGATAATGACTTTATTGGCGTTTTCCATAATAAACGCTGCATCGGCCGGATCTCCTGTTTTGGCTGTTTTATCTGCCGAGCCTTGTGCGGATGATGCTTTTTCGTCATTGCCGAATCCGCCGAGCATGACAGAAAACAGCGAACGGTTCATGGCTTTGCACATGATATAAGATAAAATCGCGCCTGATGCGCCGACAATCGATCCGACGATAATCAGCAATACATTATTTAATGAAAAACCAATGCCGACGGCAGCCCATCCGGAGTAGGAGTTCAGAACGGAAATGACAACAGGCATATCCGCTCCGCCGATTGGAAGAATCAGCAAAAAACCGAGCAGTATGCTTAAAGCGGCAAGCAGGTAAAACATCTGCGGGCTGCCGTTGAGCGAAAAAACAGCACAGGTGCAGATGACAGCAATTCCAAGAATTGCATTTAACATGTGCTGTAATGGAAATGTGATTGCCCGGGCGTTCATTATTCCCTGTAATTTTGCAAAAGCAATAAATGAACCGGAAAAAGCCAGGGCACCGATTAACAAGCCTGCGGCATTTTCAAAATATTGCGGAGAGCCGTCTAAAATTTCTGCAAGGGCAATTAATACGGCGGAAAGTCCGCCCAACCCGTTAAATGCCGCCACCATTTGCGGCAAGGCTGTCATGCGCACCTTTAATGCGCTCCAGATGCCAACCAATGCGCCCAGCGCAATGGCGCCAAGAATCCAGTAATATTCTTTTACGACATCAGAATACAGTGTAACGGCAATTGCCAAAAGCATGCCTGCCATGCCAAGGATGTTTCCCCGCCGGGCCGTTTCAGGAGAAGACAGCCCCCTGATGGAAATGATGAATAAAATGCTGGCAGCAATATATGCACAAGAAAGGAAAGGCGCGGACATTATTTTTTCTCCTTCTTTTTAAACATTAAAAGCATGCGTTGCGATACTGCAAATCCGCCGAAGATATTGACCGCCGCCAGAAACACGGCTGCCAGCCCTAAAATTTTGGGCAGGTCCATCTCCTGTTCTCCGGCGGTAATCAGCGCACCGATAATTACAATGCCGGAAATGGCGTTTGAAACGCTCATTAACGGCGAATGCAATGCCGGCGTAACGCCCCAGACGACAAAATATCCCACAAAGCATGCCAGCATAAAAATTGTAAGCAGCGTCCATATATCCATCATCTTGGTTCTCCATTTATACAAATGCAGGTTTTATTAATCAGCTCGTCGTCAAAATTGAGGTTGAGCTTTTTGTCTTGAAAAGAATAAATCAGGGAAAGGAATTTCAAAATATTTTTAGCGAATAACGGGCTGGCAGAGTTAGGAATTTCGGAGGCAAGGTTGGAATTGCCGCAGATTAAGCGCCCGTCTATGTTAAGGGTTTCGCCTTCTTTTGAACCTTCGATGTTTCCGTCGAATGCCGCCGCCATATCGACAAGGACGGCGCCTTCGGGCATGGAAAGAATTTGATCTTTGCTTATAAGCCTTGGCGCTGTGCCGTTTGGCGCCAGAGCCGTTGTAATCGCGGCGTTGCAGGAGGCTAAAGTCTTAGGGGCATCTTCCGCAGAGACAAATTTTGCACCAAGAGAAGCAATTTGTCCGGCTGTTTCCGGCCGCACGTCTGTGGCAAAAACCTGTGCTCCCATGCGGTGTGCTGTTGCAATGGCCTGCAGCCCGGCTACGCCTGCGCCAAAAACCATGACTTTTGCCGGTGTTACAGTGCCGGCGGCGGTCATCATGAGCGGAACGGCTTTTTTCAGCAGGTAAAATGCGTTTATGACTGCTTTGTAACCGGCAAGATTGCTCTGGGAAGACAAAATATCCATGCTTTGCGCGCGGGAAATGCGCGGCAGCAGGTCTAAGGCAAAGGCGGTGGTGCCGGCTTTTGCGGCGATACTTTTGTTTTCGGGAAATGCCAATGCTTGAAAATTTGCAATGATAACTTGTCCGGCGCGGAGGAGTTTGGCTTCTTCTTTGAGCGGCGCCCATATTTTGCAGAGAATGTCAGCTTGTTTGCAGACGTCTGCAGCAGATTTTAATATCTGCGCGCCGGCGTTTTGATAGCTTTCGTCTGAGAATCCGGAAGCTTTTCCTGCATTGGTTTCAACAACCGTTTCAATATCATATTTTGAAATCTTTTCTATAATATCCGGCGTGAGCGCCACGCGGTTTTCGTTTTTGCGGCGTTCCTGAATTATGCCTATTTTCATCAACAGCCCCTTTTTTAAGAATATAAAAACTAATTTGAATATAATATGGCTTCACGAACTTAACAATGGAAAATTTTTAAAATGTCTGAATTGTTCAATTTGTTTTCTTTATTTTTTAAAATAGGGCTTTTTACCTTTGGCGGCGGCTATGCCATGCTGCCTTTGCTTCAGGATGAAATTGTAAAAAAAAGGGCTTGGGCGACGGATGAGGAAATGTTGGATTATTATTCTATCGGGCAATGTACGCCGGGAATTATCGCCATAAATGTTTCTACCTTTATCGGCTGCAAGCGGAAAGGCGTTATCGGCGGGATTGTGGCGACGTTGGGCATGGTTGCGCCATCGCTGATTATCATTATGATGGTTGCCGCTTTTTTAAAGAAATATATGGATAATATTTATCTGGTGCAGGCATTTGAGGGAATAAGGATTGCCGTTACGGCTTTGATGGCCGATATTTTATGGAATCTGTTTCCTAAAAGCATAACAGGGCGGTTTGGATTTTTTATCTTTGTTTTGGGGCTGGCGATGCTTTTGTTCTTTCATCTTTCGGCGGTGTCCGTCGTTGCAGCGGCCGGTTTCTTGGGCTTTGTGCACGGATATTTTCAGCGGAGGGCTAAATGATATATGCCACTTTAGCGGTTGAGTTTTTTAAAATCGGCTTGTTTGCAATTGGCGGCGGCCTGGTTACTGTTCCTTTTTTGTTTGACTTGGCCGGGAAATATGGTTGGTTCAGCGTCTCTGATTTGGCGGATATGATTGCCGTTTCAGAATCAACTCCCGGGCCTTTGGGCGTGAATATGGCGACTTATGTCGGCTATGATGTGGCGGGAATCGGCGGCGGCATTGCGGCAACGCTTGGGCTGGTTATGCCGTCGATCATTATCATTATTTTATTGTCACGGTTTCTCAAAAAATTCAGCTGCGATTTGCGCGTGCAAGATGTCTTGCGTGGAATCCGCCCTGCTGTTTTGGCTTTGATTTTAACCGCAGGATTGGAAGTCGGAAAAATGGCCGTCGGCAATTGGAAACAAGCCGGAATTTTTGTTGTTTTTTTTGCGGCAATCCATTATTGGAAAAAAAGCCCGATTTTATATATTGTTTCTGCGGCGGTTTTGGGCGTTGCGCTAAAGCTTTAGAGAATAAAAAAAACACCGGAAATTCCGGTGTTTTTTTGAGAATGTTTTTGCTTAAATATCCAAAGCTTTTTTGTAGGTGTCCAACAGGAATTCCTGTTCGTCCCTGTCGGCGGCGTTCATTTTGCGCAGCTTGATAACCGCGCGCATGATTTTGACATCAAAACCGGCGCCTTTGGCTTCGGCAAAAATGTCCCGGATATCTGAAGAAATAGCTTTCTTTTCTTCTTCCAAGCGTTCAATTCTTTCGATGAGGCTTCTCAGGCGGTCTGCGGCAATCCCGCCGACATCCGTTGATTTATTTTCTTCTTCGCTCATTTTTGACTCCTTTTTTCGTATGTTTGCAATACTCTAACAAAGCTTGATTTTTTTTACAAGACGAAATTTAAATAATAGCTTTTTAACTTATTTATGCTTATATAAGAAACAATGTTATGATGTTCAATTTGGAGGAATAAAATGCCGCAAAATACAAAAACAAAAATTCTGGCAACGATAGGCCCTTCTTCTGCCACGCGTGAACAGATTGAAAAATTGATTGATGCGGGGGCTGATGCTTTCCGCATTAACTTCAGCCACGGAACCCACGCCGAACATAAAGAAAGGGTTGGCATTATCCGCAAGCTGGAAAAAGAAAAGGGCATTTATATTTCTATTTTGGCAGATTTGCAGGGGCCGAAGCTCCGTGTGGGCGTTTTCAGCTCCGACAGCGTCTTGCTGAAGGCCGGGCAGAAATTCCGCCTGGATCTTGATGAGGCTCCCGGCGATGTAACGAGAGTCAATTTGCCGCATAAGGAAATTTTTGCTGCGCTTAAGCCCGGGGAAGATTTGCTTCTTAATGATGGAAACATCCGGCTCCATGTTGATAAATGCGGTAAGGATTTTGCAGATACGACAGTGGTGGTTGGCGGTGTGCTTTCTGCCCATAAAGGGGTTAACCTGCCCAACACGCAGCTGGCGATTTCAGCCATTACCGAAAAAGACAAAGATGATTTGAAATTCGCCTTAAAACTTGGCGTGGACTGGATCGGCATGTCTTTTGTGCAAACGGCTGACGATGTGCGCCAGGCTAAAAAGCTTATTCAGGATAAAGCGCTCCTTATTTCCAAGTTGGAAAAGCCCAGCGCGATGGAAGAACTGGATGAAATTGTCCAGCTTTCTGACGCCATTATGGTTGCCCGCGGTGATTTGGGCGTGGAATGTCCGGTTTACACGGTTCCGGTTATGCAAAAACGGATTGTCAGCGCTTGCCGCAAATATGCCCGCCCGGTTATTATTGCCACCCAGATGCTGGAATCAATGATTAATAATCCGACTCCGACAAGGGCTGAGGTTTCCGATGTGGCGACTGCCGTTTATGACGGGGCTGATGCCGTGATGCTTTCTGCAGAAACGGCTGCGGGGCATTATCCGACAGAAGCCGTGTCAATGATGCACCGCACTATTGAAAATGTGGAAGCTGATCCGCTGTTTTATACATTGATGCGCTCGTCGCGCATGCAGCCTTGCAAAGCCAGCGAAGCCGACTCGATTACTTTTGCGGCCAGCGAAGTTTCTTGCGTGTTAAAAGATGTTGCCGCAATTGCGACCTATACGACTTCCGGCTTTACGACGTTCCTGACTGCACGCGAGCGTCCGGATTTGCCGATTATCGCCATTACGCAGACGGTTGAAGTTGCTCGCCGTTTGGCACTTGTCTGGGGAACTAAAAGCTTTATTAATAAAGATAGTTTCAAAAGTTTTGACAAAGTTGAAGATGCGGCTGTTAAAATCGCCCTTAAAAATAATTTTGCCAAGCACGGGCAGAATCTTATTATTACTGCCGGCTATCCGTTGGCAAAGAAGGGGATGACGAATTTGCTGCATACTGTTCATATTCCCTGAAAAGTTCGTCTAGCTGGTAACTAATACAGAAATAAAAAGGCGGAAGTTTCCTCACGTACCTCTATGTGCGCTGCGGTACTTCCGTTTTTATTTCTTATTATTTACGCACGTTATCAGAACTTTCTTGTTGCTTAACGAATAATATAAAAAAAGCCTGCCGAAAACGGCAGGCCTCTCAAAACTGTCAAAAAAGGACTATCCCTGACGAGCCTTCATCTTGGGATTCTTTTTATTGATGACATAAACGCGACCTTTGCGGCGGACGATTTTGCAGTCCTTGTCGCGATTTTTTTTGGTCTTTAATGAGCTGTAAACTTTCATCTTCTTATCCTTTATCTCAAAAATTTATCCGCAAAATAAGCTAAATATTCCCGCTTGTCAATGATAATTTTAGATTCTTGGTAAAAATCCCAGATAATTTTTGCTTTTTTCAATCATTTTGCCTAAACTGGCTTATCTTTAACAAGAAAGAATCGTTATGAAAAAATGGCTTTATCTTTTCGCTTTTTCCTTTTGTCCTTTGACGGCAGCCGCGCAGATGCCGTATATGGAAGAAATCCGCGCGCTTGGAGCAATTTCAGGCCAGGGGATGGCTTGCGGCGCTGAAAAATATGACACTTTTGAAATGCTGGTGCGTGCCATTCTCCTTTCAAAATCTCCCTCGGATGTTTTGCAGGGAAAGGCGATGTATGCATATAATGAAGAAAAAGCTAATGCCTATATGTCTAAACAAATGGACGGATTTTATGGTTGTGCGGAAATCAACCGCCGTTTTAATGCCCAAGACATATTTAAGGCCGTTTTATATGATGACGGGACAATCCAAATGCCGGATGGCACCATTATTACGCCGCGCCGCCCGTATGATGCTAATTTTTTATATAAAAAAGACAAGGCTGTCTTAGATAAGGCGAAGGCGATTTATAACGGCAGCAATGATGCTAAGATTTTGAATGTTGATGTTAAAAATGCCGAAAACCAGAAAGTTATCTTGCCGTCCTGGGATGCTTCCGAGAAAACGCTTCCAAAATCTCAAGAGGCACCTGTTTTTGAATCTTCGGTAAAACATATCCGCCGTAAAAATTGAGCTTGCGGAACTGGAAATTATCTGTATACTCGCTGTAACTTCTAAAAATTCATGGAGAAATTTGATATGGCTTCCTATCAGTATGTTTTTGTTATGCAAAATTTAACCAAGGTATTCCCTGGCGGCAAAGAGCTTTTTAAAGGGATTACGCTGTCATTTCTGCCCGGCGCCAAAATTGGCGTTTTAGGCGTCAATGGTGCCGGTAAGTCAACGCTGCTTAAAATTATGGCAGGCGTGGATAAGGATTTTAACGGCGAGGCTTGGGCCGCAGACGGCATTAAAGTCGGCTATCTTGAACAGGAACCAAAGCTTGACCCTGCAAAAAACGTGATGGAAAATATTATGGACGGGCTATGCGAAACCAGAGATTTATTGAAAAAGTTTGAAGAAGTTTCCATGCGTTTTGCAGAACCGATGAGCGATGAAGAAATGAATGCGCTTATTGAGGAACAGGCTGAACTTCAGGAAAAAATAGATGCTTGCAACGGTTGGGATTTGGAAAGGACTGTTGAAATTGCCATGGATGCTTTGCGCTGCCCGCCGGCAGATGCCGATGTTACGAAACTGTCGGGCGGTGAGCGCCGCCGCGTGGCCTTGTGCCGGCTTTTGCTGCAAAAACCGGATATGCTTCTTTTGGATGAACCGACAAACCATCTGGATGCCGAATCTGTTGCCTGGCTTGAAAAATATCTTAAGGATTATGCCGGGACTGTCGTTATGGTAACGCACGACCGCTACTTTTTGGATAATGTTACCGGTTGGATTCTGGAACTTGACCGCGGGCAGGGCATACCTTATGAAGGAAATTATTCATCTTGGCTGGAGCAGAAACAAAAGCGCTTAGAACAAGAATCGCGTGAAGAAAATGCCCGCCAAAAAACATTAGCCCGAGAATTGGAATGGATTCAGAAAAATCCGAAAGCCCGCCAGGCAAAATCTAAGGCTCGTATTAATGCTTATGACGAGTTGTTGTCACAGACGGCAAAAGAAGGAATCTCCCAAGCTCATATTAATATTCCGATGACAGACCGCCTTGGCGATTTGGTTATTGAAGCTGAAAACATTTCCAAAGTTTATGGCGACCGCGTGTTGATTGAAAACCTTTCTTTCAAAATTCCCAAGGGGGCGATTGTCGGGATTATCGGGCCAAACGGTGCGGGCAAAACAACTTTGTTCCGCATGATTACCGGGCAAGAAAAGCCGGACAGCGGTTCAATCCGCTTGGGAGACACGGTTGATCTTGGCTATGTTGACCAGACCAGAGACGAACTTCATGCAGATAAGACTGTTTGGGAAGAGATTTCCGACGGGTTGGACATTATCCAGCTGGGCAAAAAAGAAATGCCTTCCCGCGCTTATGTCGGGCAGTTTAATTTTAAAAACACTGACCAGCAAAAGAAAGTGGGGCAGCTTTCCGGCGGCGAGCGCAACCGTGTGCATTTGGCTAAAATGCTTAAGAAAGGCGCAAATGTTATTCTGCTTGACGAACCGACCAATGATTTGGATGTCGATACATTGCGTTCTCTGGAGGAAGGTATTATGAATTATCCCGGCTGCGTTTTGGTAACCTCTCACGACCGTTGGTTCCTTGACCGCCTTGCCACGCATATCCTTGCTTATGAAGGGGATGGGCATGTTGAGTGGTTTGAAGGAAACTTTGAAGACTACGAACAAGATAAACGCCGCCGACTCGGCGATGAAGCATGCAAGCCGCATCGGATGCATTATAAGAAACTTGCATAGAAAATCCGTCTGACGGATTTTCTTCAGAATTTGATTTTTACAAATCAATTAAAAAACGCCCTTTTGTTTGAATAAACAATAAGGGCGTTTCTTTTTTGTAAAATTCATTTTTCAACCATTTCCATCAGCAAAGGGTTAACGATGTTTTTGACATCGTTTTCATAGGCTTTGCCGAGCCAAATCCAACAATAGTCTTTGCGTTTTACCTTCCCGCCCAATTGCTTTTTCAGGGCAAGGCAGATTTTTCGCCTTCCGATATAGCTGATTTCTCCGTTTCTGCCAGATTTGATGAAAATATTTAAGCTAAGCGCTTCTGCCAAATCCAGAGAGATTTCTTCCACGTCTTGTGGCGAAACATTTACGGCCAGGCAGGAGTTTTCATTTTTAACGATATTATTCGCGATTAGGCTGAAAATTTGTTTTTTTCTTTTTTCTTCCATAATTATTTATTTTTAATAAATTGCGGCATCAATAAAGCACAATGATTTGTTTTGTCAATATAAATATTTATAAGCCCTGTCCTTGCCGCTAGACAGAAAAGTCCTTGACATAGCCATCGCTTTGTGATAGCCTAATCTTGTGTGTGGATGTTAGATTAGGGTTTGTGTCATGTTATGTGCTATTTATCATTTTTTTATTTCCGCTGCTTTTGTTTTTATGAGTGCAGTTTCTGTTAATGCCGCCACTTATTGGCTGCCGGACTATCAAGGTGGACATTCTTTAGGAAGGCCTTTTCCCGACCCTAATCAAGAAGATTCATGTACAAAGTTTAATATGCTTTCAGCAGTGCCTAATGGCGCTGTCTGTGATACGGCGTATCCCGGAAACGGGCTGCGCTGCTACCGCAACTGTCGCTGCAAGTCGGAGTTCACCTACACCTCACACACATACAATCTGAAATGCAGTGACAGTTGCACCTTGAATGGCGTAACAAAATATAAATGCCTTAAGTGTTGTAATGATGGATACGTTTTTGTTAGTTCGACAGGCAAACCAATGCCATGTGAGGCACATCTGTTGGATGAGCAGCCTGTTTTGAATTCCAGCTGCGGAAGCGGAAAATGTTTTAAATGTTTAAGCGATGTATGCCCACCGTCTTCCAAGACGAAGGAAGCCTGTGAAAGCGAAGGAGGCGTGCCGGTTTCTGTTGCAGCTACAACAGAAGCTGGAACAACTTGTTATAATTGTACAAAATGTGTAAGTGGCACAGTTTTGTGTGATTACGACAAATGCGCAAGTAACATCCAGATGCTCCCTAATGTGGCAGAAAAGAAAATGATGAGTTGCTGCCGTGTGCCATGCAGTGTTTGCCCGCTCGGGCAAACACAATGTCCGAGTGCACCGGGTACGATAGCTTGTGTCGATAAAAATAATAAGGGTTGCTGCTCAGATATCGACTGCGCCGGCAATAGCACGGAAACACGTTGTGATTTGACAACGTATACTTGCACGCTGCCGCTCTGTGATACGGCGAACGGCTATAGCGCTTCCAAGCCTTCTTCCTGTAAGGATGGAAAAACACTCTGTCAGCAAAGCAGCAATAGCTCTTGCTGGGGCTGTTGCGGCGTGGAATGTGAAAGCGGTTATAGCACGGCAACCACAAAGGAAAGCTGTAAAGACGGGCAGACTTTTGAGCAGCAGAGCAATAATGCAGCCTGTGGAAAATGCACAGGGATTGCCTGCCAGACGGGTTATGCAACAAACGTTGTTCCTTATTCGCCGGATATGGACGCATTTATTACCAATATTACATGTGAGGACGGACAATCAGTGATTGACCAATCAACAAATCCGGCTTGTAAAAAATGCAGCGGTACGGCTTGCGCAAGCGGTTATAGTACAGCAATCACAAAAGAAAGCTGTAAGTCTGGACAGACTTTTGAACAGCAGAGTAACAAGACCATATGTGGAAAATGTGATGGCGTTGCGTGTGAAGAGGGATATACATTGCGGCATACGGTAACCATGGGTGGATTTCCAACCAGCATTGGTGTTGTTTGCCAAGGAACACAATATCTTGTAAAACAGCCGACAAATGAGAAATGTGAAAAATGTTCAAGCTGTCCTCAGGGTTATAAGTCAGCCACATCGTTGCTTGTAACTAGTGTTTGTAAAGATGGCGAGAAATCTGAAAAGCATCCAAGCATAACCAATTGTGTGAAATGCGTTGGCACACCCTGCGAAGAAGGGTATAGCACGACAAGCAAAACAGTTAATAATGGCTATAAGCTGGAAACACAGACCAGCAATTCTCAATGTACAAAGCTTGTTGAATGTAAAGCGACTTGCAGCAATACTCAGATTAAACAGCCTAATAGTAGTGCGACTAATAAATGCGAAGTCTGTCTTGATTGTGCAAGTGGCTATTATTCGAATATTACTTCTTGTCCTACAGGTCAAAAGTTAGAACGCCAGCAGGCTTACAGCCAATATCATAGTTGTGTCAGATGTGTTGCTGATTGTGAAGCTGATTACAGTACGGAAACGAAAAGTTGTCCGGATGGTCAGACATTAAAAACGCAGACATCGAATACCAGTTGTAAGATGTGTACAGGGACGGCTTGTATAAGCGGTTATAGTACGAAAGTTACCTGTAAATCAGATTTGGCAACTGTAAAACAATCTTCAAACAACAATTGTAAAAAATGTAAAGACTGTGTAACAGATGGGTGTGGCAGCGATCAGTTTTGCAATGAGACAACGGGTATTTGCTTGTTCTCCGCAGGTTTATGTCCGGGTGGAACAGCGCAGTATAAGCTCGTCAACGGGGTTCGGGTATTTATTAAATGCGTCAATGGCTCGGCCAGTTCGCAGCTTGTCTATTGACAGGCATTGCTAAAAACAATCCCCGCAAAATGCGGGGATTGTTTTTGCAGCCTGTGCAATTGGAGCATGTTTATTATTTATCCTCTGCCAGAATGCCTTTTATCAGCAGAAATTCTGGCGTCTTGCCGTTAAAGTTTTTGTGCTTTTTTGCCAGCTCGACAGATTCCTTGTCTAAGACATCGTTTAATACCTGCTTTTTGGCATTGCGCGTTTTTTCTTTTTTATTTTTTTCCGCCGGCTGCGGTGCATTCATTTTGGCTTCTTGTTCTTTAGCCTTGTCGACTTTTATTTCTTCCGGCGCTTTTAATATTTTTTCAAGAATAGACTGCGTTTCTTTAGAACGGCGGTTGGTGTAAACAATATTTTGTTTTTCAGCCGGAAGCATTTCCAATATCTTTTCCAGATTATCAAGCTGTTTATTCTTTTTAATCAGGTTAATGTCATCAACAACCAGGATGTTGGTGCTGCTTAAATCGACCTTGCTGCTTTCGGCAAGTTCCAAGAGCAAATCAGGCGAGCCGATAATGACGTTGGCTTCTTTAGAAATTTCTTCTTCCGTATCTTGAACGGTTGCTTCGTTAATTTCATGATATTTGTTAAACACGGAAAATCTGTCAGATACGGCAACGGATTGTTCAGAATTTGGCGTGATAATCAAAATGTTTTGGGCGCCTTTTGCCGAAATGATATCAAGCAACGGAAAAACATAAGACGTTGTTTTTCCGCAGCCTTGCGGCGCAATGGTGAATACGTCTTTCCCTTGCAGGATTGAAGGAATGACGTCATTTTGAACGGTTGTCGGCTCGCTGATGCCGAATTCTTCAATGGCCTGGATTGTTTGTCCGCTTAAACCTAATTCGCTAAAATTCATCTTTATATAGTCCTGATAATCGTTTACAAGTTGAAAACAAGGTATTATTTTTTAAAAACATAGTCAACCCTAAAAGAAGGAAAACAAACGCCATGTTAATGAATGCCGCCAATTCTTTGCTGCTGATTATTGATGTTCAGGAAAAGCTCGCCCCGACGATGAGCGCTTCCCGGGAAGTCATCTCCGGATGCGCGCGCTTAATCGGTGCTGCCGGAAGTTTGGGCGTGCCTTGTTTGTTTACGGAACAGTATCCCAAAGGTTTGGGACCGACAATGGTTGATTTGCGCCAGGCGGCAGAGAAAAATGCAAAATATCTGCCGAAAACGGAATTTTCATGCGCAAAGAATGAAGCCATTTTGCAGGAAATTAAAAACAGCGGGAGAAAACAAATCATTATGGCCGGTGTGGAATTGCACATCTGCGTTTTGCAAACGGCATTGGATTTGAAAGCTGCCGGCTATGATGTTTTTGTTGTGGCCAATGCCTGTTCATCCCAGGATGCGGCGCAGCATGTTCTGAGCTATCAGCGTTTGCTGGCCGCCGGCGTGGAAGTCGTTTCCTTGGAGATGGTTATTTACGAATGGCTTGAAAAATCCGGCACGGATGTTTTCAAGGAAGTTGTAAAAAAGTATCTTTAGGCTTTGGCGCGACCGTAAATGTCTTCATAACGGATGATGTCATTTTCATCTAGGTTTTCGCCGTATTGGACTTCTATGAATTCCAGATTGGCGTTTTTATCGTTGCGGATGCGGTGTTTGGTCTGAACGGGGATAAACACGTTTTCTCCGGATTTTTTTATAATTTCTTTATCGCCAAGCGTAACGACGGCTTCGCCCTCTACCATAATCCAATGTTCGCTGCGGTGGTTATGCGACTGGAGCGAGAGGCAGCTGCCCGGGGTAACAATGATTTTTTTTACGCAGAAATTGTTTCCGCCGTCTAAAACTTCCCAAGTTCCCCATGGACGGGTGTCGTGATCGCCTTTTTTATATGTATTTGCCATTTTTTCCTCTTTTCTTAAAGTTTATACTTGATGTAGAAATTTATAGGCAATATAAATAAATAACAAGTTAAAATCCAGCATTGGGCAGAAAAATGAAATCACCCGCAGTTAATCAGGCAATTGTTATTTTAAGGCAGCTCCGCAAAATTACCGAAGAAAGCGACTCTCTTTCAGACAAGCTTAACCGGATTATCGCTTTGATTGTTAAGGATATGAAGGCGGATGCCGGCGCTTTGTATTTGATGGTTGATGAAAGCAGCCTCGAAGTTTTTGCGGCAATCGGCTATAATGATGATATTGCCCATAAAGTTACCATGCGCAAAGGCGAAGGGCTTGTCGGCGATATTGCGGAAACAGCGCGCTCCGTTGCTGCGGCGGATGCGTGGTCTCATCCCAAATTTGTGTTTAAGCCTGAAATGGGCGAAGACAAATATAAATCTTTTGCCGGCGTGCCTTTGATACGAAACCGCCGGGCAATCGGCGTATTGACGGTTCAAAGTTTTGAAACCCATGAATACAGCCGTCTGGAAATAGAAATTCTGGAAACCGTCGCAATGGTGATGACGGAAATCGTTTCTTCTGAAGAAATGAACAAATATAAACAGGTCTTAATCCGGGAACGCGGGCTTGTCGGGCGCGACAAAATTAAAGGCCTGGGGTTGTCAAAGGGCTATGGGCTCGGCAATGCGGTAATCCATCGCCGCGGGCGGATTGTTACAAAGATTTTTGCGGAAGACAAGGCGCAGGAGCTTTTGCGCTTGGAGGCCGCGCATACCCGCATGAACGCGGATTTGGACGAGAAATTTAACTCAACGCGCCTTGGCATCGGCGAACATACGGACATCCTTGATACATACAGGATGTTTGCCAAAGACAAAGGCTGGTATCAAAAAATTGCCGATAACGTACAAAGCGGTTTAACCGCTGAAGCGGCGGTCGAGCGGGCTTATGAAGATATGTGGAATCGGCTTTCGGGCACGACGGACCAATATCTGAAGGAACGTCTGCATGATTTGCGAGATGTGTCAGACCGCCTGCAATCTTATTTGCGCGGCGATTATGCCATTGTCAGCAAAAGCGATGCGGAAGATATTGTCATTATTGCCCAGACCATGGGACCGGCTGATTTGATGGATTATGACTATTCTAAAATCCGCGGCTTGATTATTGAAGACGGCACGCCGACTATGCATGTTGCAATTGTTGCCAAGGCTTTGGGAATTCCTGTTGTTGCAAAAATCAAAGGCCTGTTTGACGAGGTTAAAGACGGGCAGCTTATCGGCGTGGACGGCAATGAAGGATATATTTATATTTCTCCGTCCTTGGAAACTCAGAAAAAATTTAAGGCGCGCAATGCGGAAAAAGAGCAGCAGCAAGCCCGTCTGGAGGCTCTAAAAGACAAGCCTTCCGTTACGAAAGACGGCGTGAAAATAAATATGTATATCAATGTGGGGCTGGCTTTTGATCTCGATTACATTGCAAGCACCAATTGCGATGGCGTCGGGCTTTACCGGACGGAAATTCCTTTCATGGCTTCGGACGTTATGCCCGATGTCAGCCGGCAATTCAGCTATTATAAAGATTTGATGGACCGTGCCGGCGAACGAAAAGTAACTTTCCGCAGCTTGGATGTCGGTTCGGACAAGCTTTTGCCTTATTGGAGCAATAGCGGCGAAGAGAATCCGGCAATCGGCTGGCGTTCCATCCGCATTACATTGGACCGGCGGGCGATTTTGCGCAAGCAAATGCGGGCTTTTTTGCGTGCAGCTGCCGGAAAAGAGCTCAATGTTATGTTTCCGATGATTTCGAACCTTTCAGAATTTGAGGAAGCCAAAGAAACGCTTTTGATAGAGCTTGAAAAAGAAAAAAGGAAATCGGGCGAAGTGCCCAGAAAGGTTAATATCGGTTTGATGGTTGAAGTGCCGGCGGTAGTCTTCCAACTGGATGCCATTTTGGAACAGGCAGATTTTATTTCTATCGGAACCAATGATTTGGCTCAGTTTGTTTTTGCGTGCGACCGCGGGAATCCGAAACTTGCAGAAAGGTATGATGTTCTTTCCGCCCCGTTTTTGAATATGATGCGGCAGATTATATCTGCTGCAGACAGGCATAAAGTTTATTGTTCGGTTTGTGGCGAAATGGCTTCGAATCCGGTTGAGGCAATGGCTTTAATCGGGCTGGGGTATCGCAATTTGTCTATGTCGGGGTCGGCATTCGGAAAGGTTAAATCTATGGTGCGCACTTTGAATTGCGAAGATATAACGGATTATGTGCAGACGCTGCTGAAATCTCAAAAAAGAACCTTGCGCCCGCAATTAATTTCCTATGCCCATGATCATGGTATTGAAATCTGATAAAACTTGTGTTAAGCATAAAAGCAAAATTTTTCCAAAAGGGGATTAAACCGTGAAAAAAGAGACTGTTGAAGAAAATATGGAAAACAAAAATATTTCCGCTGCCGAAGATGTTCTGCCTAAGGTCGGGACAACTCTGAAGGAAACAAGAGAACGCAAAAAACTTAAGCTTTCGGATATTGCCCAGGCTTTGTACATCCGCAAGGTATATCTTGAGGCTATTGAAAATAATGATTATGAAAATATTCCCGAAGCGCCTTATGGCATCGGTTTTATCCGGACATATGCCGAATATCTCGGGCTGAACGGAAACCAGATGGTGCAGTTTTTCAAAAACGAAGCCCGTCAGGGCAGCGTTGCCGAAGGACGCGTATATGTAGCCGATGAACAAAATGAGGCGGGCGTTCCCGGAAAGAAGTATTTGCTTTTTTCTTTGCTGGCGGTCATTGCCGTTTATGCCGGCTGGACGATGTTTAACCAGACAGAGGAAGAAGAGCCTGTTTCCGAAACTCTGGTTGTGGAACGTGAAACAACCGAATCTGCCCCTTTGGTTGTGGAGGATTATTCTTTTAACAATAATCAGGAAAATGACGCTGCCGAAGGCGAGGCCTTCCAAACGGCTGAGCCTGAAGTTCCTGTTGCCGACAGGGCGCAGATTGTTGTAACGAATGAGTCTTTTGAAGAAAAAACAGAAGAGAATCCTGTTGCTGCAGCGCAGCCTGTTGAAGAAAAGGCCGTGCCGGCAGAGGAAGAAAACAAAGCGCCTGTTGCGGCAGATAAGCCGGACAGCCGGGTTGTTTTAAAGGTGAAAAAAGAAACCTGGGTTGAAGTTAAGGATGGCTCAAAGCTGTATTTAAGCAAAGTTTTGCAGCCGGAAGCAATTTACGCTTTGCCAAATGAAAAAGGGATTATTTTGTCAGTTGGCAAAAACGACGGCGTTGATGTTTGGGTTGATGGAAAATTAACGGAAGTTGTTACGCCGGTTAAGAAGATGAATATCGAGATTGACCGGTTTTTATCAGCCAACCATTAGAGTATTTTAACCAGACAGGAAAAACGGCTTATGCCGTTTTTCCTGTCATTTTATAAGGATAAAAAAGTGGAACAGATTATCCGGCGCAAGAGCCGTAAAATTTATGTGGGAAAAGTTGCCGTTGGTGGAGATGCGCCGATTTCAGTGCAATCAATGACCAATACGCTGACCTCTGACGCAGGTGCGACAATCGACCAAATCCGCAGGCAGGAAAACGCCGGCTGCGATATTACGCGCTGTTCTTGTCCGGATAAAGAATCCGCATTGGCTTTGAAGGAAATAACAAAAGCCGTTAACATTCCTGTTGTGGCGGATATCCATTTTGACTACCGTTTGGGAATCCTGGCGGCGGAAAATGGTGCGGCCTGCTTGCGCATTAATCCGGGAAATATCGGTTCTATTGAAAGAATCCGTGAGGTTATCAAAGCGGCAAAGGCTAATAATTGTTCTATGCGCATTGGCGTGAACGGCGGTTCGTTGGATAAGCGGCTGCTGGAAAAATATGGCGAACCGACAGCGGATGCCTTGGTCGAAAGCGCTTTGGAACAGGCAAAGGTTTTGGAGGACAATGATTTCCGCGAGTTTAAAATAAGCGTTAAATCTTCCAATACCCGGATGATGATTGACGCTTATCAAAAATTGGCCGCTGCTTGCGATTATCCTCTGCATTTGGGCGTAACCGAGGCAGGCGGCTTGATGAGCGGCACGGTTAAATCGGCTTTGGGAATCGGCTCTTTGCTTATGGGCGGCATTGGCGATACGCTGCGTGTTTCGCTTACGGCAGATGTCGAACAAGAGGTTCGTGCAGGCTTTGAAATTTTGAAGGCGCTTGATTTGCGGCATCGCGGCGTTCGGATTATTTCCTGTCCGACTTGTGCGCGCCGCGGATATGATGTTCAAAAAACGGTTGAAGCCTTGGAAAACCGCCTGGCACATATTTCGAAGCCGTTGACGATTGCGGTCATGGGCTGTGTGGTTAACGGCCCGGGCGAAGCCGGACATGCGGATTTTGGCGTTTGCGGCGGGCATGGCGATGAAAATATGATTTTCATAAACGGCAAGCCCCATCATAAGGTCAGCAATAATCAGATTATTGATGAATTGGTCAGTTTAGCAGAAAAGAAAGTTGGATAAATGGAAAAAGTACAAACAGTTCGCGGCACCTATGATGTTTATGGCAGCCAAAAAAGAAAAATGAAGAAAGTTATTAAGACGGCTTCTGAAGTGGTTGAAAAATATGGTTTTGAAGAAATTGAAACGCCTATTTTTGAATTCACGGAAGTTTTTGCCCGCAATCTGGGCGATACGTCGGATATTGTTACAAAGGAAATGTATTGCTTTAGCGATCGCGGCGGCGAAAGCCTTACGCTCCGCCCCGAAGGGACGGCCGGTGTCGTCCGCGCTTTTATCTCGGAAGGCATGCAGCAGAATCTTCCCGTGAAATTATATTACGCCGGGCCGATGTTTCGTTATGAACGCCCGCAAAAGGGGCGTCAGCGCCAGTTTACACAATTTGGCTGTGAGCTTCTTGGCGTGGAAACGCCGCAGGCGGATATTGAAGTTATCGCGATGGCTTATGAGTTTGTTGAGAAGCTTGGGCTTCAGGGCAGCGTTACGGTAGAAATTAATTCTCTTGGCGACAAGGAAAGCCGCGATGCTTACCGCGAAAAGCTGGTTGCTTATTTAAAAGGGCATTATGACAGCCTTTCGGCAGATTCAAAAGAGCGGTTGGAAAAGAATCCGCTCCGCGTTCTTGATTCTAAAGAAGAATGTGATAAAGCGATTGTTGCGGCGGCGCCTTTATACCGCGACAGTTTGAATGAAGCTTCTAAAATGTTTTTTGAAAATGTTTTGAAAGGTTTGGATGCCTTGGGAATAAAATATCGCGTGAATGACCGTTTGGTGCGCGGCTTGGATTATTATTCCCATACGGTGTTTGAATTGGTAACCGACAAGCTTGGTGCCCAGGGGACTGTCCTTGCCGGCGGGCGCTATGACGGTTTGGTTTCCCAGATGGGCGGCGGCGAAGTTCCCGGCATCGGCTGGGCTTGCGGCGTGGAACGCCTGGCTCTTTTGAATGATGAGGAAATGGGCAAACCTCGCCCGGTTGCGGTTATACCTTTGGGCGAAGATACGGCGGAAATGGCTTTGAAAATTGCTTATCAACTGCGCCTTGCCGGATTTCCCGTCGAACAAAGCTATTCGGGGAATATTAAAAAGAGAATGATAAAGGCTAATAAAGCGAACGCTTATAAAGCGGTTATCATCGGTTCTGAAGAGCTGGCAAAAGGCGTGGTAACAATTAAGGATTTGGAAAGCGGCGAACAAAAAGAAGTTGCTTTGGATAATATTGTGAAAGAGGTTGAATAATGAGTTTTGCAGAGAAACTAAGCAATGTCGTTAACCGTTATAATGAGCTTGAAAGCCTTATTTCTGCACCGGATTTGAATTCTGACGAGCTGGTGCGCATGAATAAGGAATTGGCGGCGCTTGCTCCGGTGGTTGAGGGAATTAACGCTTTGCACAAGCTGGAAGCGGATATGCTTGACGCTAAAGCGATGATGGAAGACGCGTCTTTGGATAAAGAGATGAAGGAACTTGCCGAAGCGGAATATTATGATTTGAAAGAACGGCTGCCGGAACAAGAAAAGCAAGTGAAAATTTTGCTTTTGCCCAAAGATGCGGAAGATGAGAAAAATGCGATTTTGGAAGTGCGGGCGGGAACCGGCGGTGATGAAGCCGCATTATTTGCCTCTGTTTTGTTTGAAATGTATCAACGTTATTCGGTTTTGCAGGGCTGGAAGTTTGAGGTTAATGATGTTACGGAAAACGAGCTGGGCGGCTATAAGGAAGCTACGGCAAAAATTACCGGCAAGGATGTTTTTGCAAAGTTGAAGTTTGAATCGGGGGCGCACCGTGTGCAGCGCGTCCCGGTAACCGAATCTCAGGGGCGGGTTCATACCTCCGCGGCAACGGTTGCCGTTTTGCCGGAAATTGAAGAAGTGGATATGTATATAAATCCGGCGGATTTGAAAATTGATGTTTATCGCGCTTCCGGTGCCGGCGGGCAACATGTTAACAGAACAGAATCCGCTGTGCGCATTACCCATATTCCAACCGGCGTGGTTGTTCAGTGCCAGGATGACCGTTCGCAATTTAAGAATAAAGAAAAAGCGATGAATCACCTTCGCGCAAAATTATATGATATGCAAAAGGAAAGCATTAATTCGGCTTATTCCGAAAAACGCAAGCTGCAGGTTGGCAGCGGCGACCGCAGCGAACGTATCCGTACTTACAACTATCCGCAGGGGCGGGTAACCGATCATAGGATAAACCTGACGTTATATAAGTTAAACGAAGTTGTTTCCGGCGATGCATTGGGCGAAATTATAGAAGCCTTGGTTACCGAAGATCAGGCGCAGAAGCTTTCGGAATTAGAATAAGCATGATGGCGGCGGATAATAATCTGCCGCTATTTTTTTGAATTTATTTATCATCAATGACCTTTAAATGCTTTAGTGCAGGCATATATTAATATCTGATTAAACAATTCCCCAATAACTTGATAGAAGGATATGCATAATGCAAAAAGGTACTGTTAAATGGTTTAACACAAAAAAAGGTTATGGTTTTATTCAGCCGGAAAATGGCGAGAAAGATATTTTTATTCATGTAACCCAAATGGAAAAAACAGGCTTGCGCCGTTTGTTTGACGGACAATTGGTGAGCTTTGAGGTATTTAAAGATGCCCGCAGCGGAAAAATTGCGGCAACAGAAGTTCATCTGATTTCTTAAGGGCTAAAAAAATAAAAGCTCCCGAATTTTGGTTTCGGGAGCTGTTTGCATATGGATTATTTTAAATCTTTAACCATTTTGGCGAAAGTTATGCCTTGTTCTTCAAATATTTCGCCTTCTTGCCGGTAACCTATTTTTTCGTAAAAACTGACAACAGAAAGCATGGCATGCATAATGATTTTTGCAAACCCGGCTTCTTTGGCGCGTTTTTCTGCATAGGCAACCATTTCCCGCCCAATGCCTTCGCCTTGGTAACGGGTGTCGACAGCAACTTGCATCATGCGAATGATTTCATTGTCGACAGGTGCCAAAATCAAGCTTCCGACAAGGCGGTCGTCAAGATTTTCAATGCAGCCGATGTGGAGATATTCCGCTTCTTTTGCCCGGTGAGTATCTAAAAATTTGAGTCCCAGGGGTTCTAATAAAATTTTGTAGCGCAAGGCGACAGATTCATCATAACGGCTGGAGCCAAAGTCAATATCAATCATCTTTTTCATGAGCCATCTCCTCTTCTGCTTTTTTATTAGTATAATCTTTTTTATTGATATGCGCAATATATATTGCTTAAAACAAATTTTTAATCTATTTTCAAAAAAAAATAAGTTCTATCAGATAAGGATAAAATATGCATACCCCAATGGAGCGGATTAGGAATTTTGCAATTATTGCCCATATTGACCACGGCAAGTCAACGCTGGCCGATCGGCTTATCGAATATTGCGGCGGCCTGGAAAAAAGAGAAATGACCGAACAGGTTTTAGATTCCATGGATATTGAAAAAGAACGTGGCATTACGATTAAGGCGCAGACCGTGCGCCTGAACTACCAGGCTAAAGATGGAAATTCTTATCAGCTTAATTTGATGGATACGCCCGGACACGTGGACTTTTCCTATGAGGTCTCCCGGTCTTTGGCTTCATGCGAAGGGTCTGTTCTGGTCGTGGATGCCACGCAGGGCGTGGAAGCGCAAACTTTGGCAAATGTTTATTTGGCACTTGACAATAATCATGAAATCATTCCGGTCTTGAATAAAATAGACCTTCCTTCGGCTGAGCCAGAGAAAGTAAAGCAGCAAATAGAAGACGTTATCGGATTAGATGCTTCGGAAGCTGTTGAAACCTCCGGAAAAAGCGGGCTTGGCGTGGAAAATTTGTTGGAGGCGATTGTTCAAAAGCTTCCGTCTCCTTCCGGAGATGAAAAGGCGCCTTTGAAAGCTTTGCTGATTGACAGTTGGTATGACGCTTACCTCGGGGTTATTATCCTGGTGCGCATTCATGACGGGGTTTTGCGCAAAAAAACACAAATCCGCATGATGTCAAGCGGTGCCACCTATCTTGTCGACCGTGTTGGCATATTTACGCCCAAGATGCAGGATGTTGATGCGCTCTATCCAGGGGAAGTCGGCTTTTTAACCGCCAGCATTAAAGCTGTTGCCGATTGCAGCATTGGCGATACGATTACGGATAATAAAATGCCTTGCCAGGAACCATTGCAAGGGTTTAAACCTTCTGTCCCGGTTGTTTTTTGTTCTATTTTTCCGGTGGATTCCAGCCAATATGAGGCGCTAAAGGATGCATTGGCGAAACTTAAGCTGAATGATGCGAGCATCGATTACCAAAATGAAAATTCCGCGGCGCTGGGGTTGGGGTTCCGCTGCGGTTTCCTTGGCTTGCTGCACATGGAGATTATCCAAGAGCGCTTAGGGCGGGAATTTGATTTGGATCTTATTACGACGGCGCCGTCCGTTGCTTACAAAATCCATCTGACGGACGGTTCCGAAATGCTGTTGCATAATCCGGCGGACATGCCTGATGTAACTAAAATTTCATCGATCGAAGAACCGGTCGTCAAGGCAACAATTATGGTTCCCGACACTTATTTGGGAGCGGTATTAAAACTTTGCAATGACCGTCGCGGCGAACAGCATGAATTGACCTATGTCGGGAGCCGGGCGATGGTGGTGTATAAAATTCCTTTAAATGAAATTGTCTTTGATTTTTATGACCGCCTGAAATCTATTACCAGCGGCTATGCCAGCTTTGATTATGAAATTATCGGCTATGAAGTTTCGGATTTGGTGCGTGTTCAAATTTTAATTAATGAAGAACCTGTTGATGCTTTGGCTTTTTTGTGCCATCGCAGCGAGGCCGAATCCCGCGGGCGCCAGATTTGCGAGCGCCTTAAAGACCTCATCCCCAGGCATTTATTTAAAATTCCAATCCAGGCTGCCATCGGCGGAAGGGTTGTTGCCCGCGAAACCATCTCTGCTTTGCGCAAAGATGTAACGGCCAAATGTTATGGCGGCGATGTAACCCGTAAGCGTAAACTTCTGGATAAACAGAAAAAAGGCAAGCTCCGCATGCGGCAGTTCGGCAAGGTTGAAGTTCCCCAGTCGGCGTTTATTGAGGCGTTGCGTATCGGCGACCAGTAAAAAGTTCGTATAACGTCTCATTCAGCGCGATTAAATTCGGATGGAAAAAATTCACGTACGTTTATGTACGCTAAAATTTTTTCCGCCTTTTAAATTACGCCGGCTAAGATATTCTCCAAACTTTTTATTCAAATTTTTCAGTTGGCAACTAATACAGAAATAGCAGGTCGGAAGTTTCCTCACGTACCTTATGTACGCTGTGGTACTTCCGCCTTTATTTCTTATTATTTGCGCACGCTATCCGAACTTTTATCTTTACGGCGCTCATCCGGCGCGATTGAATTCGGACGGAAAAAATTTACGTATGTTTATGTACGCTAAAATTTTTTCCGCCTTTTAAACCTATCCGATCTTTTCGATAACACAGGCAGAAGCCGCTGGTTCTTTATCGCTTATTTGGATGTTGTCCAAGATATCTTTTGCCGCTTCCTGCCATTCTTCTTCGCTCTGGGCATGAATAACGCAAAGCGGTGTGTGTGCATCGGCATAATCGCCGATTTGGCAAAAATCGCTAAAGCCGGTGGCATAGTCAAGTTTTTGATCGCTCCTAACCCGTCCGCCTTTAAGTTTGATTAATGCTAGTCCGATGTTTCGGGTATTCATGCCGCTGATGTATCCGCTTTTCTTTGCAAAAATTTCTTTTACAACTTTTGCTTTTGGAAGGTAATTGGCTGAATGTTCTGCAAAATCTTTCGGACCGCCGAGCATGGCAACCATTTTGGAGAATATTTCCAGTGCTTTTCCGCTCTTTAATGCCTTATTTAGTTTTTCTTCCGCTTCTTGAATACTGTCGGCTAATTTGCTGGTGAGCAAAAGTTCTGCACAGAGGGATAGCGTAATCTGGTGCAGGCGCTTGTCTTTATTTCTTCCTTGCAGATACTCGACAGCTTCCTGCATTTCCAGGGCATTGCCGACGGTTGTTCCTAAAACCTGATTCATGTCTGTCAGCAAGGCGCTGGTTTTGCAGCCTGCTGCATTCGCAACGTTTACAATTGATTTTGCTAATTTTCTGGCATCTTCCAAATTATCCATAAAAGCGCCGTTGCCGCATTTCAAATCCATAACCAGGCAATCTAATCCGGCTGCCAGTTTTTTGGAAAGAATAGATGCCGTGATGAGCGGTATGGATTCAACTGTTCCGCAAACATCCCGTATTGCATATATTTTCTTATCGGCAGGTGCCAGATTTCCGGTTTGTCCGATAATTGCGCATCCGGCTTCTTTAACCGTTTGGGCGAATAGTTCATTTGTCGGCATTGTTTGGTAGCCGGGAATAGAATCAAATTTATCCAGAGTGCCGCCGGTATGTCCGAGCCCGCGTCCGGAAATCATCGGGACGAATCCGCCGCAGGCAGCAACCATAGGGGCCAGCATTAAGCTGACTTTGTCGCCGACGCCGCCGGAGGAATGTTTGTCAACAATCGGCCCGGGCATCCCTTTCCAGGAAAGGACATCTCCGGAATCCCTCATTGCAAGGGTTAGCGTGGCAGTTTCTTCATTGTTGAATCCATTAAGAAAAATGGCCATTGTGAGTGCGGCGGTTTGTGCATCCATAATGCTTCCGTCCGTAATGCCCCGGATAAATTCTTGGATTTCTTCTTTGCTTAAAATTCCGCGATTGCGTTTTTTTCGTATAATTTCTTGTGGAAGCATTAGTAACCTCTCTTAATTACATTTATCAAATCATCTAACAGGGAGCTGGCGCCAATTCTGAAATTTTGCGGGGTTATCCATTTTCCGCCCATGATTGAAGATGCCAAAACCATATATTTTTTTGCCTCTTCCAAAGTCTTGATGCCGCCGCTTGCTTTGAATCCGGCTTTGCTTTTAGCGGATTTGATTGTTTCCAAAATGGCGTTTGCAGCTTCCGGCGTGGCGGAAACTTGTGTCTTGCCGGTGGATGTTTTTATAAAATCGGCACCGTTTTCAATGCCGATTTTTGCGGCGTCTTTTATTAACAGGGCTTTTTTGATTTCGCCCGTTTCTAAAATCAGTTTTAACGGAATTTTTTTGCCGCAAAGGCTTTTGGCCGTTTTGACGTAATCTTGGCAGGCGGCGAAGTTTTTATTCAGGTACTCCTTGTACGGAAATACGGCATCAATTTCATTTGCGCCGTATTTAAGCGCTGCTTCGATTTCTTTTTGCAAAAGCGTTATATTGTTTTCTCCTTCCGGAAAATTGACAACCGTGGCAATGTTTATCCCGCTGCCGTTTAATTCTTCTTTTGCAAGAGGGACAAATTTAGGGTAAACGCATACGGCGGCTGTTTTGCCATATGTGCTGTTTGCCTTTTCGCAGAGGCTGGCAATTTTATATTCTGAATCGTTGGCATTGAGCGATGTGAGGTCAAGGCAGCGAAGCAGGTTATAGGCGGCGGTAACGTCATCCATTTTAATTTTCCTCTAAAAATTTCTTAACCAAGGCGGTAAGGTTCTTTCCGGCAACATTTGCCGAAGCAAGCGTTTCTTCGTGGCTGGGCGGTGTGCTGCAGAGCCCGGCGCCGAAATTTGTTATGACGGAAATGCCCAAAACTTTAATGCCGGCGTAAACGGCGGCGATGACTTCCGGAACAGTCGACATGCCGACGGCATCTCCGCCCAGAATCCTAAAAGCGCGTATTTCCGCGGGCGTTTCAAAATTTGGTCCCAAGGCCATCAGATAAACGCCTTTTTTCAGTTCGATGCCCGCTTTTTGCGCTGTTTGTTCAAAGCTTTTGCGCAGGG
Organism: uncultured Alphaproteobacteria bacterium; assembly: GCA_910584385.1. GTDB lineage: Bacteria > Pseudomonadota > Alphaproteobacteria > RF32 > CAG-239 > MGBC118957. Next base: position 68,584 of record CAJUAK010000002.1, read on the forward strand.
CGGCATCATAAGCGTTGTTCATTGCCGGAAAACGAGGGCCGTATTTTTCATCGTCCATGCCCAGAAGCGGATTTTTTCCGCTGAAATTGATGTGGTCTTCAATAAGCATCAGGGTTCCCGGTTCAAAATCTGTCCGCAGGGAACCTGCCGCATTTGTGGCGATTAATTGCTTAATGCCGATTAGCTTAAAGGCCGCCAATAAATTTTTAATAATTTGCGGGTTATGCCCTTCGTAGAGGTGAAAGCGCCCCTGCATGCAAAGAATTTTATGGCGCCCTATAATGCCGGCAATAAAGCGCCCTTTATGCCCGCTGACATTGGTGGCGGGAAGTTCAGGCATATCGGCATAGTTGACAATGGCCGGATTTTCAATTTCTCCGGCCAGTCCGCCCAGCCCGCTGCCCAAAATTATTAATGTGTCCGGGCAGAATCCGTTTAGATGTTTTTGCAGGGAAGATGCCAATTTTTCAATCATTTTGTTAAATCCTTGTCTTGAAATGCCAATGGCAAAAGTTCTTTTAATGGCAGGCTTTTTTGTATGCCGTTTTTATTGGCCAGGTGGATGATGGTTTCTGGCGTTCCGAATTCGGCAATGCGCTGGCGGCATGCGCCGCAGGGCGTAATCAGGTTTGAGCCCTTGCCAATTATCAATATCTCTGAAATTTCAGCGTCTCCGCCGGCAACCATTGCCGAGATGGCTCCTTGTTCCGCACAGGTGCCGCATGGGTAGGAAATGTTTTCAACATTGCATCCGGAATAAATGTTTCCGTTTGAAGAAAGTATGGCTGCGCCAACGCTGAATTTTGAATAGGGGGCGTAGGCATTTTCCATAATTTTTAAAGCTGTTTCAAAGAGGGTGATTTTTTTGCTCATTCCTGGTAATACCTTAAAATTAAAAGTTTTCTTAATTATTTTATGTTGTTATAATAAAGAGCAAATCTGAATATGGCAAGGAGAAGTTTCTTGAAAAAGGCATTGATTATTACAGCGGCTGTTTTGCTAACGATTTTAATTGGAGCCGGCGCTTATATCGCATCGATTGACTGGACGCGCTACCGGGAAGATATTGCGATGCAAATTTCAAAAATGAGCGGCAAAAAACTGTCTTTCGACGGGCCTTTTGAATTTACGATGTACCCTTCTCCTTATATGGTTGCACAAGATGTTAAGATTTATAATCCTGCAAGCGAAAGCGAAAAACCCATTGCAACAATCAAAAAAATGGTGGTTGATTTATCCCTTATGCCTTTGCTGCAAGGAGTTATTGATATCCGCCATATGTCATTTATCGAGCCGCAAATCGAGGTTTTGGTTTTAGAGGACGGGAAGCTTAACTGGCAATCGGATTTTAATCAGGAACAGATTGCGCAAATTCGAAACACGGAAGTGATGCTTAATTCCTTAACCCTGGAAAAGGGGGAGTTGTCTTTTTCAGATGAAGAAGCGGGAATTTATTGGAAGTTAAATAATCTTAATGCGGAAATTATTGCGCAAAACCTGCTTGGCCCATACCGCATTGAAGGGAGTTATTTGCGAAGCGGGAATCCTGAGGGCTTTGCCGTTTCTCTCGGGCAGTTTACAGAAAATTTTGCAACTTCGCTTAATTTAGTGCTGACACATCCGCAATCAGACAGCTATTTGCGTTTTGACGGTTCTTTTCTGCTTTCGAACCGTTCAATCAATGGCAATCTGGTTTTGGAAAGCAAAAATGTTAAAAGATTGGCGGAACATAATTTGAACGGCTTTACTTTGAACGAGGCTTATAATTATCCGCTGTCTATTTCAACAGGCGTCAATGCCAATAAGACCCAAATCGATTTATCCGGTTTCACCTTAAAATACGGTTCCACGGCCGGGGCGGGAAATATATTATTGCCGCTTGCCGAAGAGTCATATAATTATGGCGAAAAACAAATTTCGAAGAAGCAGTTGGAAACAGCTTTTAATTTTACAAACCTTGATTTGGAACCTTTGGCTTATGCTTTGAAGGAATTTATCCAGACCTATAAAAGCCCTGAAAATAAATTGTATCTTCCGGAAGATTTTAACGTGATTGGCGATGTGAGGTCTGTTAACGCGACGTATAACGGGCAGGATGTGAAAGATTTAAGCTTTAGTTTTGACTATACGAATAAGCTTTTGCATGTGAACAATTTGGCAGCGGCTTTGCCCGGGGATACGTCTTTTGATTTGAAGGGCGATTTTTATGCGGAAGACGGCGTTCCGTTCTATGATTTTGAAACATCTTTTAACTCCGGAGATTTAACGGAGGCTTTGTCTTGGCTTGATATTAAGCCGCAAATTAGCAATGCCGGCGTGCTGCGCCGCAGCAACGGCAGCGCAAAAATAAGCGGAACCAATAAAAAGCTTTCCGTCTCCCCTTTTAAGGTTACTTTGGATAAAAGCAGTTTAAGCGGGGAATATGGCATTAAGTTTGGCAACCGTAATGATTCTTTGCTGGTGTTGTCTGCGGATATGATTAATTTTGATAATTATATCAGCGCGATGCCAAAAGAAGAGGCCGAGCAGGGACTGGCGAACAGGCTGCAATACCGTTTTGCGCAGCTTGGCGCTTTGAACGATTTTGAAATGCAGGCAGATATCCGGCTTGACCTGGGCATATTTGAAGGATTGCCTTTAGAAAATGTTGAACTTAAGGCCACATTGGTTGACGGAATTTTGGACATTTCAAAGTTAAAAATTGCCAATGCGGCAAATATGAGCGTGGAAGCGCTTGGAAATGTCAAAGGTTTTGGTGAGAAATCGGCGTTTGAAAATCTGCGCTATAATATTATTACCGAAGATTTGCCGGCTTGGCTGAACAAGATGGAAGCAACATTGCCGGAAGTTAATTTAAAGCAAGTTCACAATTTTGATTCCGAAGGGATTATAACCGGCGATTTGAACCGTATGGCAATGAAAAGCAACACTCAGCTTGGAGATTTAAAACTCAATTTTGGCGGACAGCTTTCCAACGGCAAAGGCGGATGGCAGGTTAACGGGCAGGTAAAGGCGGAACATCCTGATTTTGTAGAAATGCTTCATGACTTTAATATTAATTATAATCCGCAAAATTATATCTTGGGGCGCTTTGTTCTAAACGGCAAAGCGGTGGGAAGCCGCCAAGCTTTTAAGCTGTCGGATATGAAAGCGAATATCGGCGTGAATGAGTTTAAAGGCGACCTTGTTTACGAAAATACGGATAACCGCCCGTCAATTGTAACGGATTTGGAAATCAGCAGCTTTGAATGGGAAAAATTTATTTACAATACTTCAAAAGAAAAAACGCCGCCATTTGCCGTAACAAACGGCGAAACGGCGAATTTGTGGCAGCAGCCCAAATGGCCGGCTGGAAAAATCGATTATAGCTTTTACCAGTCTTTTGATTTATCCGCTGCTTTGAAAGTAAAGAAATTTTCTGCGGGCGGCAGGGAGTTAACCGGAGCCTCAGCAAATTTGAAAATTAATAACGGCGTTTTGAATCTTTCTGATTTAACCGGGCAGATATGGGGCGGCATGCTTCAGGGCGATATGGAGCTTAATATGAATGCGCCGGCATTGTCTGCAAAAGGAAAGCTTGAAAATGCCGATGCCGCCCTTATGGAATTAAGCGGCGGCCTTTATGGCCCGAAAAAAGGCATTCTTTCCCTTCAGGGGCAGGTGAACTCTTCGGCTGTTTCTCCCGCGGAATTTTTAGGAAAACTTTCAGGAGAGCTTAATGTTTCTTTAAATAATGTTTTGCTTAAGGGGTGGAATTTGCCGGCAGTCTATACGGATTTGCAAAAGAGGGATGTTTCTGAAGGCTTGGGCGTTTTGGTCAGAGACAGCCTTTCAAGCGGTGAAATGGAAGTTGATGAAATTAAGTTTCCTTTGAGCTTTAACCAGGGCAGTTTTAGCTTTAATAATTTGCAAATGAATGCCGGAAGCATGGCAGTTTCAGCTTCGGGAACAGGAAGTTTGCCCGAGTGGAATCTGAATAGCCGTTGGAATGTCCGTTATGACGGTTTAAATGGACTGCCGGGCTTCGGCTTTGGCTTTAACGGCTCTCTTAGCAGCCCCGAGGCTGATATAGATGTGGCTGCACTGACCGGGCTTTATGATGCAAGGCAAAGAAAAATAGAAGAGGAAAAGCAGGCGCGTGAAGATGAAAAACGTGCGAAGCTCAAAGAACAGATTGATAACCAGCAGCAGGTCGGTACGGCTTTGAAGGATGAATTGTCCCGTTTGACAGATTTGCTTGAGAACAAAAGAAAGCTGAGTAGCAACCAATTGATGCTCGACCGCTTTAGCGAGCTTCACTCTGCCGCGCAGGCTTCAGAAACGGAAATCGCCGATATTTTGATTATGGGAAGTTCTGATAATGTAAACGAAAACCTTTTAAATGACTTGGCGCGCCGGAATGAGACAGCAACTCAAAATCTGGAGAAGCTTAAACGGAATTTATTCCAGGCTTTTCTTGATGATGCCAAATTGCGCAGCAAAGAACAGCATGACCGCTTTGTTGAAGTCTATAATGCATATAAAAGCAATAAGTTTAACTTTAATGCAGAAAATGAACGTTTGATGCAGGATTTGAAACTTATTGAAACCCAATATGCCCTTGACAAAGACGAAGAAGCGATAAAAATGCTGGCGGAAATTGAAAAGTTTGAACAAGATGCCGAAGCTTTTAACGGCTTGTTGGAACAGAAATATGCTGCCCAGCAAAATAGCACCGATGCAGATGAATGGGAGGCCTATTATGTGGAAATGGCTCCCCAGAACCAGGCGGCTCTTGATAATTTGAAGGCGGCGGAAGATGCACTGCAGAAATATTTGGAATATGCCTCGGCAAAAACGGAAAATGAAAAAACTGTTTACAATAATAAGATAAGGGAAGAGGAAGTCAAAAAGAAGCTGGAGAAAAATACGGGCGTTATTTCAATTAAGAAAACGGGCAAAAATGTTGTTGTAACCCGGGATATTGATGAAATTGAAAAGGCTGAGGAAATGAAGGCCAATGAAGATGTTCCGATTTTGGACTTTAGCCGAAAGCCTTCTAAAAACAACATTTCCAAAACAGAGGATACGGATGGAAAGGTCGTTAAGGCAAAAAGAAAAATCCGTTGATGAAAAAGGCCTTTTGCAGTTGATTGTTGCAACTTGAGCTTGCCCCGCTGTTTTTTTGTGTTATATATTAACTATAAAAAATTAATTTTAAAAAATGGAGTTTATATGACATGAAAAAACCTGAAGTTTGTATTTTGCCGGTAGCGGGCCTTTCCACAAGAAACCTCCCAGCGACAAAGGCGCTTCACAAAGGTTTTCTTACCTTGCACAATCTGCCGATTATTCAATATGCCGTTAACGCCTGCGCGGAAATCGGCATTAAAGAGATTGTATTTATATACAGCGACCAGTCTTGCAAAGATTTGTTTGAAAAATATTTCCGCCCGTATGAATGGCTTGAAAACCATCTGCAGGAAAAAGGCAAATTGGACATTCTTGCAAATTTGCGTTCGGTTATTCCTGCCGGCATGAAGTTTTCTTTTGCCGAACAAAAAGAGCCTAAAGGAAACGGGCATGCCATATTAATGGCAAAAGAAGTTGTCGGCGACCGCGATTTTATTGTTATGTGGCCGGACGACGTATATATCAATCTTCATGGCGACGGCGTTTTGAAGCAGCTGCTGGATGTTTATATGGCTGAAGGCGGAATGGTTGAAAATATTATGGAATTTCCCCGGGAAGAAATGGTTCGCTACGGCGCTTTGGTCGGTGCTGTGCGCGATGGGCGCATTGTCCGTGCAAAAGGTTTGGTGGAAAAGCCGGCCCTTGAGAATGTGCCTTCAAATTACGCAAGCATGGGTCCCTATATTCTGCCTAATGCGGTTATGCAGATTTTGCCGGAAGTCCGCAAAGGGACAAACGGGGAAATCAACCTGACAGATGCGATGGAACTTGCCGCGCAAAGAGGCATGAAGTTAACCGGCGTTTTGTGCGATGCAATGCGTTTTGATTGCGGAACGACAAAAGACCTGGAACGTTCCAATATGAAGCTTTCGCTTATGCAGGATCCTGATTTGCGCGCTTATTGCTGCGACTTGCTGCAAACGATGATGGTTTAGAAAAAAACGCTCCGCAAGGAGCGTTTTTTTTTGGTTTAAATTTCTTCCGGCAAATATTGCCTTGCAAACAGAGGCAACAGGGTGGTTTTGCCTTTGGAAAATTATTGGGCCGGCATATCAACTTCTTCTTCGGTGATTGTTACGCTTTCAGCATTTTCTCCGGTGTCAGTCGGTGCATCCTGAACGGCTTGGGGAGCAGATACGTTTGGCGTGTTTGGCTGAGCCTGTTCCATTTGTGCTGCGGGAGCAGCTGCGGGCGTTACAACCTCATAGCCCTCTTCTACGATTACCATATTGTTTGAGTCCGGGTTGCCGACAGCGGCAGAAGTTTGGCTTTGCGCATGCGCAGCTTTATAGCCGCCCAATGCCAGGGCTGCTATTGAAAATATGTAAAAAAGCTTGTTCATTTTTCTTGTCCTCTGATAAATTTTATACAGCTTTTATATAAGCCCTTTAACATACCTTTCAAGTTCCCTTGGCGCTTTGGCGTTTTGTTCTTGACGGCATGGCATATTTTGTTTAAAATTAAAATGTTTGTCAATTTAGATGGAGACTGTTGTGATTTTAGGTAAAAAAGCAATCGTGTGGGATTTGGATAATACTCTTTATCGGATTACTCCGGAATTTGCCGAGATGCTTGACGAGGCTACCGCAATTGCTGCTGTTGAGGATTTGGGAATCGATATGGATTTGGCCGAGGCAAAGGAAAAGGTTACGGAATCGTATAGGTTATACCGTGATGGCGGAGAAATTTTTGTAAGGGAATATGGCATTTCTCCCAAAGATATGTTTGACGCCTATCATAAAAGAAAGCCTATTGCACCAATTGTTCCTTATGAGAACCTTTTGCAGCGCTTGGAAGCTTTGCCTGCGGAACAGTATATCTTTTCGACAAGCAGCCGGGATGTCTGCGAGAAAATATTAAAACATATCGGCTTGTATGACTTTTTTGCCGGGAAATTTTATTCCGTTGAGGATTTTGGCGTTTATAAGAAAAATGAAGATGCTGCCGTATACCGCCAAATGTGCCAGGCGATAGGGCACAATCCCGATGAATGCGTGTTTGTTGATGACAGCTATTCCAATTTAGAGTTTGCCAAAGAAATCGGCATGATGACGGTGCGGATTTTTTATCAAAGCAATTCTGCAAAAGACAAGCCTTATATTGATATGGCATTTAAAGGGTTAGACGGTTTTCTGGATTATCTCCGGTCAGCGGCGGCATAGCTCGGCTTCGTGAATGTAATTGCTTTTATTGTCTAATTTATATTGCTCTGCCAGCAGCTGCTTTTTGAAAAAGTCAATCAGGGGTGTGATTTGCCGCGTATAGTTTTGGCTTAGCCTTTCTGTTGCTTTGTTTATTTCAGAAACTTTTTCTACTTTTTCAGGCGGCATCTGGCCGGCGATTTTTATAATTTGTTTATAAAACAGCGGCAGGAAATGTTCCAATGCGGTTTTATTTATTTGCTGATGGGTTTGTTCGTGCCTCATGACCAGATTATATTGGCAGCTGTTTGGCTTTAAATTTTTTTCCAGATAAATAACGGGGTTTTGGTAGCCTATAAATATTTCAAGAGATTTTGGAAAAACGCAGATTTCATTTTGGCTTATCCGTTCAGACAAGGTATTGACGTTGATTTCCCAAGCGACTTGTATTGTTGCCAGGCCGGATGCAAAAAGCCCTTTTTCCAGAATGCCGCTCTTTTTTGCGATGGCGGTGATTTCATGCTGGCTCTTGGTTAAGTCATATGTCAGCTTTCCATAAGAAGTGTAGAAATCAATCTGCGGTTTCGGCGCTGCGGAAGCACAGTCAAACGCTTGCACGTTTTTTAATAAAAAGGTGTTTGCCAGAATTGTTAATATAATAAAAAGCTTTTTCATGATATGATTATAAGCAAAGAAATATTAAATTTTGCTTTATTTGACAGGGTTAGAAAAATGAAAAAAATTGGTTATTGTTTATTGATGGTCATTCTGTTTGCTGCCGCGGCTTATGCGCAAGATAAATATGTGCGCCGCCGTCCCGAACATAATTTCTTTATTCCCCAAGGGGCGATGGGACGCCCTGAAAAGCTTCCGATGCCCCATTACACAAAAGGCGAGGATGAAAGTGTTAAGAGCCTTAAAAATGCGGAAGAAGTGCCGCATTGGACTGATGATGAAATAGAAGAAATGCGCCAGCTCGCAAAGGCCCCGGCTTATCAGAAAAAATATGACGAATATATTGAAGATATTGAAGAAATTGATGAGAATGGCAGCCTTCCTGAAAATGAGGAATTAAAGGAAGATTTGCAGCAGATGGACTCTAATGAAAAAATCCGCCTTGAAATTCAAGGCGGAGAAAGCGGAAAGCCTCTTTTTTAGCCGGGCTAATCAGCTAAAGCGTAATTTTTAGCCGGGCTAATCAGCTAAAGCGTAAATGTCTTTAACAACCCAGTTATTGTTTTGGAAGTCCATAACGTAAATAATGTTTCCGTTGCAGAGGCCAAACCAGTTTCCGTCACATTGGCTGTTGGTGTACACTTCAACAGCCGTTCCTTCCAGGGATTTTAATTTTTGAACCTGGTAGGTTATTTCTGTCGGGCGTCCGAGGCTGTCGTCTACCATAAAAATAAAGTCGGGCATTTGGCCTTTATGGGAAGCGCATTCGCTAAAATCAGGATTGATTGTGCATTTTAAGGCCATGTTGATTGTGCAAAGGATATTGCTTTCTTCGGTGCACCCTTCGGCAAGCGTCTCTTTGCTGAAGCTGAATTTTTTATCTTCTATGCCGAGTTCTTGCGGTGCAGACGGCTGGGACTGTTCCCGGCTTTTGTTTGTTTCAGTTTCAAAACAGGCGGCGAGCAGCAGGCATAAGCTGGCAATGCTAAGAAATTTTTTCATATCGTTTATCCTTTTATTTGATGATATTGTTATATAATCATATCCTGTTTTTTTAGCAAGTGCAAAAAAAGGAGATGTTTGAAAAAACATCTCCTTTGAATCTTTTCTAACCAAATGATTAGAAGGTGTATCTGGCACCCAAAGAATATTCCATCATGTGGTCGATTTCAACGTTGCGCAGGTCAACATAGCGAGCCATTGCGCGAATGCTTACGTTTTCATCAACATTGTACATGGCGCCCAAACCATAGCGGAAGCCATAACCATAGTTGCGATCTACAGCGCCGTCTTCTTTAGAAGTAAACTTGTAGCCGCCCCAGCCTAATTCACCAATCAGGGAAACAGTCTGTTCACAACCTAAAGGCAGGTAGCCCATCAAATCCAAACCATAAGCCTGCATATGAACTTTATCACCGGCTTTCTTGTCGTCTGTAGACAACTGATAGAAAGCTTCTGTGCCGAAGTACTGGTTGTACATTGTACCAACATTGATAGAACCAGAATTCAGATTTACAGAAGTACTTGCAACTTCTGTATAGTTGTAGTCAGCACCAACATAAGGTGTGAATTCATAAGCACTGGCATTTGCAGCAAAAGCAACTGCAGATACGGCTACCATTAATGCACCAATAGTTTTTTTCATGTGTAAATTCCTTTAAAATTTTAACGGTTACAGACTAAAAGTATATATCCTTTAGTCGTTACCCCATTACATTAGCACTTAATTTATAAAAATAAAGTAAAATAATATTACAAAATTAATTGTCTGTTGAAATTATTGGTGATAAACTGTTTTTATGTTGAAAATGGGAGCAGATATGAAAGAACAGCAAGCGGGCCGGTCAATGGTGGAGATGGTGCTGGTGATTGGCATTATCGGGGTTTTGACCATGACAATTATGAAAACAATCGGCAATGTTTACGAACGTTGGCAGTTAAGCTGTATCGCTTCCGAATTGCGAGACATTCAAAAAAACATTACCCGGCGTTATGCTGTCAGCGGCTATTATGACAGCATAAAGGATATGGATGCCCAAGACCTTTTGGAAGAAAAAATGGTGCCTGAATCGGTTGTAAAAGGCAGCGGGATGATGCATACGGCCGGCGGGCAGATTGTGATTGAGCCGGTCAAGGCATCCGGCGGAAATTATAGCGCTTGCAGCACTTCGTGCGATAAATACGGCGTTACGTTTAAAAGCCTTTCGCCAAGAAGCTGTTTGGATATGGTTTCTTTGAATTGGCAGGTTAAAGGCGGAACGGATTTAGTTGCCGTCTGTAAGGGAAGCTCCTGCGCAGAATGGGGCGGAACCGGCGATTTGGCGCTTCCGGCAACGGCTGGTTTGGTTAATAAGTTTTGTTCTTCTGACAAGAATGATATAAGGTGGATTTTTCAATGATTAAAGTGAATGATGTCAACAAAAATACGGAAATTGGCACTTCAAAGGTTCGTAAAAGTTCAGACGGCGTGAGCTTTTCTTCTTTTTTGAAACCGGCCGCAACGCAAGGGTCGGCAGCGGTTTCCGGTGCGGCTTCGATTAATGCCGCCGAAGCTATTTTTGCGGCGCAGATGGTTGGCGGAGCAGAAGAAAGGGAAGTGCGCCGAAAGATGGTCCGGCACGGGCAGAGCCTTTTGGAAAAATTGGAAGAGATAAGAAACGGCCTGCTGGCCGGGCATATTTCTAAAGACAGGCTGATTGAAATATCCCGTTTTGTCAAAGACAGGCGTTTTCAGGCTGAGGATGAACGGCTGAATGAAATCATCTCGGAAATAGAACTTCGCGTTGAAGTTGAGCTTGCTAAACTTATGGGGTAAAAAAGGCTTTTTTTTCTTGCGCGGGGCGATGTATTTAGGTAAGTTTCTTCCTATATATTTTTTTATTAAAGCAAATTAAGGAGTATAAGGATGAACGCATCAGTCATTCTACCGCCGGATTATCGTCCGTCTCATGATGAACCCTATATGAACGAAACCCAGCTGGAATATTTTCGCCAGAAGCTGCTGGCATGGAAAAAGTCGCTGATTACGCAATCCACTGATACATTGGAAGAGTTGCGCGAAGGCGGTTTGAATCAGCCGGATGAAATTGACCGCGCATCGCTGGAAGCCGACAAAGCTTTGGAACTTCGTACAAGAGACCGTATCCGCAAGCTGATTTCAAAGATTGACGAGGCTTTGAAAAGAATTGAAGATGGCGAATATGGCTATTGCGAAGATACCGGCGAACCTATCGGTATTGAACGTTTGGAAGTCCGTCCGGTGGCTACGCTTTCAATTGAGGCTCAGGAACGCCACGAACGTATGGAAAAAACATACGATGACGAAGCCTGATACCTTTTAGGTGTGATATGGCAAAAGATTTTATTTTGGCTTCAGGTTCCAAACAAAGAAAGGAACTTCTGGAGCAGATTGGATATGTTCCGGCACAGATTATTCCCGCCGATATTGATGAGACGCCGGCAAAAGGGGAAAAGCCCAGCGCTTATGTAAAGCGTATGGCGTTGGAAAAAGCTTTGCATGTGGCCGCGCTTCATCCGGGAAAGGTTGTTTTGGCTTGCGATACGGTTGTTGCAACGCAGGCAAAAATTGTTCAAAAAGCCAAAAACAGCGAAGAACAGGAAGACGTTATGCGCATGCTTTCTGCCAAAGCGCACCGCGTGCTTTCTGCCGTTTGCGTTATTGATCGTCAGGGGAAAGTTTCCAGCCGGTTGAGCGTTACAAAAGTTGTTATGAAACGTTTGTCGGAAGAAGAAATCAAGTCTTATGTGGCAACAAATGAATGGCAGGGATGCTGCGGCTATAAAATCGAAGGATGTATGGCGGCGTTTGTCCGCAGGCTTATCGGATCTTATTCCGGCGTTGTCGGGCTGCCTTTGTTTGAAACTAAAAATTTGCTAAATGGCGCTGGCATTAAATAATGGAGAAGTTGTTATGGCGATAGATACAATTGTTTATGAAGGAAATTCACAAGTAAGCCGTTTGGCAGGGATAGCATCCGGAAGGGCTGCTGAAATTGAATTTGTTAATCATCGGCAGGCGGCCGAAGGCAATGTTTATCTTGCTAAAATTGTTCGCAAAATCGATTTGGCGAATGACAAGGTTGGCTATTTTGTAGATATTTTAGACAGCAAGCCCGGCTTTATTAACGCATGGGAACCCGGCCTGGATGAATTAAAGACGGCCGAAGGCCAGAGCCTTGTTGTGCAGGTGGCACAAGAACAAAGAGCAGAAAAAGGTGCCAAATTAACGCGAAATTTGCAATTTGCCGGGAAGAATTTGGTTTATTGCCCTTATAAAATGAATGTTGAAGTTTCTTCTAAAATTGAAGATAAAGCAAAAGCCGACGAATATCGCGAATGGGTTGTTGAACATATGACCGGGCAGGAAGGTTGGATTTTGCGGACATCTTCCGTGTCTGCTTCAAAAGATGAAATCGCCAAGGAAATGGAAGAGTTGCGCGGAGAGTATGAAAACTTGCGGAAAAAGGCGCGCAGCGAATCCGCGCCGTGCCTGTTGGCCGCTAAAGGAAACCCTCTTTGGGAGATGGTGATAAGAAACCAGAGCCATTTGAAAAAATTTGTAACAAATTCCCGTCAGATATTGGAAGAAGCAAAAGAAACTTTGGGCGATGGTGTTGAGTTTGAACTTGAAAATGCGCCTTTTGACTGCTATGGGCTGGATGACCAAATTGCCGAAGCAATGCTTCCCGAGGTTAAGCTTCCAGGGGGCGGGCGCCTGTTTATTGAAGAGACGAAAGCCTGTGTTGCCATTGATGTTGACAGCGGCGATGATAAAGCGCGCGGCGCCCTCTCGCATTTGAATGAGGAGGCGGCGGAAGAAATCGTGCGGCAAATCCGCTTAAGGAATCTTGCCGGGAAGATTATAATTGATTTTGCGGGCGCTTCTGATTTTCGTTATTTGAATCCGGTTGTGGAATTGTTGGAGAAAGCTTTTAAAGGCGATTATATAAAAACGGCGGTTTATGGTTTGAGCCGCGGCGGCAATGTGGAGATTGTCCGCTCGCGCCGGCGTCCAAGCTTGAAAGATGTCTTGAGCGAAACTTGCCCGACCTGCCATGGAAGCGGGCGCGTGGAGAAGTAAAATGAAGTGTCCCATTTGCAAAAAAGAATTTGAAGATATGAAATATCGCCCCTTTTGTTCCAAAAGATGTGCGGATATAGATTTGGGCAATTGGTTCAGCGGCAAATATTCAGTGCCTTTGGAAGAAATGGAAGATGCCGAATGGGAAGAACTCAATGACGAGCTGAACAAACAAGAAGGCGGCGATTGTTAAATAATTGCCGTTAGGATGACAAAAGAAGGGAGATGAAAATCATCTCCCTTTTTTAGCCTGTTATAATTAAGGATTTTTGCTGGTTTGTAGAAGCTTGCATATAACAGGGCTAAAATCTTAAAATTCGTCGCCGAGTTTGCCGGTAGCGAATCCTGTACCGTTTCCAGAACTTGTTGCGAAATCCACAATAGATCCGGCAGCGGCTAAAATGGCTAGCCCAACAGCCAAACCTGCAAACCATGTCCATTTGATTTTGCCGAAAATGGCGCCAAAAGCCACGCCGACCAAGCCAAAGCCGCCAAGAATAAACATAATCTTTTTTACAGCTTGAAAGGTGGTTGCCGCTTTTGTTTCCGCTGCACTCATTACATCTTGTGCTGATGCTTCGCCGCAAAAAAGCAGCATGCTGCAAACTGCCAAAAGGCAGATTGTGCAGAGGTTGTTTTTAATAAAATTCATCGTTCTTCTCCCCTTTTTGTTTTTGTTAATTTTTATAGAACAAGCTCTATACTATTAATGATAAATGTTTTTTTTTTTTTGCAAGGTAAAATTACTATTGTGGATTTTATTTCATAAATCTGTAACAGAGCTAAAAAAAGAACCCTGCTGAGTGTTTCAGCAGGGCTTTGGAGATGTATATGAAGCTTACTAGAAAATTACTTTCTGCATATTGCTCCGCATGAGAGCGTCTTTTCTGCGTAAATTTTCTTTTTTTATTTGTTCAATGCGGATTAAATTTTTCCATACATGGCTTTCATTTTCTTTGATTGCCAAATCCAGACAGCTGTCTTGCAGCTTGAGGCTTTCCAGGCTGTTATCAAGATATTTCATGATTGTTCTCCCAAGATGGAATTATTGCTAATTTGTAGCAATATCAATTATAGCATTTTTTTATTTAAAATCCAGCAAAAAGAATCTGTTAAATAGTTTTAGTTCTGAAAATGATGCTTATATTAAAAATAAAAATGAGGAGAAGAGTATGCCGAATATGGATTGGTATCATGGTTTGTTAAAGCCGGATTTAACGCCGCCGGATTTTTTGTTTGGCGTTGTCTGGCCTGTTTTATATTTTTTGATGGGGTTGAGTTTGGTATTGCTTTGGAAAAACTCCGGCAAAAAGCTGTCTTGGCCTTTATTTTGGTTTGCGCTCCAGCTGGTTTTGAATTTGGCGTGGAGCCCGGTGTTTTTCGGTATGCGGAATATTGGCGGCGGCTTAGCGGTTATTTTGCTTTTATTTTTTGCACTTTCAATAACAGTCGCGCTTTTCTACCGGCGCTATAAAATATCCGGATGGTTATTAATTCCTTATTGGTTTTGGGTCTTGTTTGCCGTCTATCTTAACTTTGGCATTTGGCTGCTTAATTCATAATTATGAGATTCTCTGTGGCATAATTTAAATTTTTTGTTGTTTTTTATATTTTAAAGGCTAAAAACAGAATAGTGCGTAATTTAGTTGGAGATATAAAATGGAAAAATTTAAAGCTAGCTTAAAAACTTATTTTTTAGATGTTTTGGTTAACCAGTATGTTGATTTTAAAGGCCGGGCATCCCGTACACAATTTTGGATGTTTTTCCTTTATGTTTTTGTAATTATGTTTGTCATCGGTTTTATTGCCGGATTGCTGAATATGCCCCGTTTGGCTCAGTTGGCAATTTTGCCGTTCTTGCTGCCAAATATTGCTATTGCTGTCCGCCGCATCAGAGATTTGGGAATTTCCGGATGGTTTATCCTGGTATCTTTTGTTCCTTTTGTCGGTAGCATTTTGGTTTTGATCGGCTATTGCCTGCCGACAGATTTCCTCAAACCTTATGTTGAGAAATTGATGAAGAAAAACTAATATTCTTTTTTGAATATGGGGCGGTTGTCCGAGAGCACGGACAGCCGCTTTTTTTATATATAGTCTAGCTTCGTAATTTTCGCTTTGTTAAGCTCAACAACTTCGCTTCGGTCAAAGACCTTGTAAGCTCGCTGCGGTTGCTGCCGCTTTCCTTGCTTGCAACAAGGTCTATTCACCATAATAAAAAAAGACCCGTTGGGGTCTGTTTTTATTATGGTGCTCCGAAGTTGACGAATTGTTGAACTCCGTCAGGGATGAAACCATTGATATAAACGGATGGAAATAATGAAAATTTAACGGAGGGCAGACAATGACATAACACAATGAAGATGCCTGATATAGAGGCTTTAAACGATTATAACACAAAAATAATTAAAGAAATAACGAAATTTTACGGAGAAAAATAATGAAAAACCAAAATACTAAAGTCTTAAATGAAAGAGGAGAAAAAAAGATGTCTAATAAAACTCGGGATTGGTTAACTTGTTGGATTGAAACTGAAACAAATAAGGTTGATGGTTCAGCCAAAGAGAAAAAGAAAGAAAATATCTCTAAAACAGAAAATTTTATAAGAGATTGGATTGCAAGCGAGACAACTCCATCAGTTTCCAATTAAATTATTTTGAATAATATACTTTAATAAGTGCGATTTTTGCACAAATTAAGCAAGGAATCGCACTTGTTTTGTTATTTTAGTTTTTCTTAACTTTACCGAGAGGGAAATTTTTTGTTGACATTTTATCATTTAATGGTGTATATTTACCGATAGGGAAATTTTTTATTCAAAAGGTTTTCTTTATAGTTAAAATTTACCGATGAGGAAATTTATGAAAACAAAAGATTTGGCAGATATAATAAGAAAGAAACGCAAAGAGCAAAAACTTACCCAACCACAGTTGGCTGGGTTATGCAATGTCGGTGTGCGGTTTATTGTTGATTTGGAATCGGGCAAAGAAACCTGTCAAATTGGCAAAGTGCTATATGTTCTGGATATGCTGGGAATTAAATTAAAAATTGACGGAGAAAATCAATGAATTTGCTTGATGTCTATTTTCATAACAAAAAAATTGGAGTTTTAAAAGAGCATAATTCCAGATTGAGCTTCAAATATTCGGATGATGCTACAGAAGCGATTGCTCATCAGCTTCCGTTGCAAAAAGAAGCTTTTGGCGATAAAGAAACACGAAGTTTCTTTTCTAATTTATTGCCAGAAGGTGATGTGGTGAAGAAAATCGCTCAGATAAAACAAGTTTCGCTCAACAATCCATTTGCATTATTAAGAGAATTAGGCGGAGAATGTGCAGGGGCGGTTTCCCTTTATCCGCAAGATATGACACCGATTTTTGATGATACTTTGGAAGAAGTGTCTGCAGAAGAGTTGGCTACCCTTCTGAACAAGCTTTCTCAAACTCCGTTATTAACGGGCGCAGGTATTCGCTTATCGCTTGCTGGAGCACAAGAAAAACTAGCTTTAACAATTTTTCCTGATGATGAAAAGTATTATAAACCATCGGATAAGTATATTTCTACTTGGATTTTAAAGCCTGAGAATCGGAATTTTCCAGATTTAATCTATAATGAATATTTTTGTATGAAGTTAGCAGGTCTTATGGGATTAAATGTTGCTGAATGTAAGATTAGGATGTTTGGTTCAGTAACGGCTTATATGACAAAGCGATTTGACAGGCAGAATACTGTTCAGCGAATCCAGCAGGAAGATTTTTGCCAAGGTCTGGGGCTATCTAATAAAAAATATCAAAGAACTGAGGGAGGACCAAGCCTTAAGCAATGTTTTCAGTTCATCCATAGTAATCTGGCGAACAAGGCGAAAGATGAATTGCATTTTCTGAAAAGCATTGTTTTTAACTTTTTAATTGGTAATTCTGATGCTCACGGAAAGAATTTCTCTTATTTGCATACCGCGAACGGGTATGTTCTTTCTCCTTTGTATGATTTGGTATCTACCCAAGTTTATCCGCAACTAGCCAAAGAAATGTCAATGTCTATCGGTGGCGAGTATGAACCTGACAGAATTACCAGAACCAATTTTATGGTAATGGCAAAAGAACTTGGTGTGAAATCTCAACTTATTAATGACATTTTGGATAAATTGGCTGCAGAAATCATTGTGCAGGCAGAAAAACTCAAGGAAATGACGACAACTGAAAAAACTTATAATCCTGTTTATGATAAGGTTATAGAGGTTATTAAAGCAAGGGTTGCTCAGTTATAATTCAGTTTTTTATGTAGGGTTGGTAAATTTCTATTTTAGAAAATGCCCAATATTGGGCATTTTCTAAAATGAAATATTCATTTTTAACTATTGAGGATTGCCGAATATGTCGTTTCTTTTGCGGAGAAAAACTAGTCTAATCTCCGCATATTTTGCGTAGATTAATGCTTGATATTGTAATACGAATGCTTGTTAATATAGCATAATTAAGAGATTAAATGCAATTCTGTGTAAAATTTTAGCAAAGAACCGCATTTAATTTTCATTTTAGTAGATTTAAGGGTGGTTTTCCTTGTTAAAATTTTAGTTTTTATGCCTCATCTCATAGGGTAAAAAGCTGTAAGTCTGCTGTATTTTTGTGTGATATCTTGTATGTCTGTTTTGTTTAATTGGTATAGATTTACATACATAAAAGTAATATACAAGCATTGTAGACTTATTGATATTGCAAGAAATTTATCACAATTTGGTATATTCATACTTGTTCCATATCTGGGCATCATTACATACGGCGCATAATGCTTATATGCACAGAATCTGTCGTAGCTTTGTTTAATATTGGTTATTTCAGGATGATTACCATTATTTGTAAGCCGTTGTACAATATCATTAATATCTTTTGCTTCTGGTCGGTACCATTTATTATAGTAATTTTTAGGGTTTAATAGAACTTCATCAGTTAATTCCTGTCCCTGTATATTTTTTTTCAATAATCTTTTTAAATTGTTTTTCTTTATAAAATTCAGATTATCATCTTTTTCTTCTGGATGGAGGTGTAGTCCTTCTAAAAATTCTATTGTTCCAAAATCTGCATATTGGCGAACTCTTTCTTTTGGTTTATCTAACATCCAAGAGAGTAAAATAAGCCCCTCCAACATATGAGAAGCTAAAATACAAGCATTATAATAATCATTATAAAGGTGCAATACAGATTTCGCGGATGATACCATTTTTTTGTAAAAAGAAACTGTTGCGTGCTGTATAGGACTATTCAGCTCAAAATTAATATGTTGAGTACGTTCTATCAGCGAATACAAAATTTTTTTATATTTCTTTACGTTATCATCCATATCTATAGTTTACACCCCGCCAGAGGAAATATCGCGGAAACGATTGAAGAATGCAATAATCTTTTGAATTACGGTTTCTCTCTTTTTTTGCCGTCTTTTTTGTGGGTCTATGATTGGGAGTGGAGGTAAAACCTTATTAATTTGTATTCCGTTTTCCTGAACATAACCATTTTTGAAGGCATTATTGACATATTTGTAGGTTTCTTCCTTGTTTAAATTTTCTTCTTCAATAATTTTATTCAGCTCTGTTATTTTCTGTTCATTAACATATTTTTTCCAATCCTCATCAACATTACTGGTGGGTGTGAGCGAGTCAATAAAGTTTTCAATGAGGTCTTTTTTGCTGCGTAACTCAATACTGGCATCAACAGATTTCAAAATACTAACTTTAATTTCTTTATCTTCCATATGACCTGCGTGATATTTTTTAATCAGCATTAGGATATAATCAATATTAATTTCAACCTGTTTAATCAGTTCAATCTCAAAAACAAGGTCATCATTAACATTGTCTTTTTCTTTGCCTTGGGGGCGCAGTTCATCATAAATCCTTAAATATTGGCTATGATAATCTTGTACATTCCGTTCGGTTAAAATTTCTTTTCCTGCAAATTCATCAAATGAAGATAAAATATTTTTCAATCGCAGGATTGCACCATAGAGTTTAACAAAATCCCGCTTTTCTTTTTCACTGAAAATTAGCTCTCCAGCGGGATATGTTTCTACCAACTCCTCAATCAGTTCTTTGTAACCTTTAACAGTTTTGCCTTTATCATCGGTATAACCATTATAATATTCGGCAAAAGTTTTGAGCAATACGATACCACCCGCTTCTTTATCGCCAAACAAAGCAAGGCTCTTATTGGTTGCCTCTTCCAAATTGCGGAAACACACAATATTACCAAAGGCTTTAACAGCATTCAAAATACGGTTGGTGCGGGAAAATGCCTGCAACAGTCCTTGCATTCTTAAATTTTTATCCACCCACAGGGTATTTAAGGTCGTGGCATCAAAACCTGTTAAGAACATATTGACCACAATCAGCAGGTCAATTTCTCGGTTTTTCATTCGCATAGATACATCTTTGTAATAATTTTGGAATTTGTCGCTTGATGTATCGTAAGATGTCCCAAACATTTTATTATAGTCGTCAATGGCACTTTCCAGAAAATCTCTGTCGCTTTTATCCAATTTGCTGGTATCTTCTGGATTTTCATCAAATACGCCGTCATCAGAATTATCATCACCATTCATTCCAAAACTAAAAATGGTTGCAACTTTGAGCTTCTGTAAAGGTTTTTCAGCCATTTGCTTTCTAAATTCTTCATAATAGAGTTTGGCAAACGGAATGGAAGAAACGGCAAAAATGGAATTAAAACCTGTCAGCCGAACTTTTTGTTTTATTTCATCAATATCTTTGCGGTTTTTCGCTTGGGCAATATCTGCAATGTTGGTCAAAATATTATAGCTGTAAGACCTGTCGTTTCGCATTGTTTTCTGGTTAAAATGTTCCAAGATATAAGAAACGATACGAGATATTCTTTCAGGAGCAGCTAGGGCTTTTTCGCGGTTAATATCCCAAACTTTGGAATCTTTAATATTTTCCTGTTCTTTCATCGTACTGATGTAATCAATACGAAACGGCAAAACATTTTTATCGGCAATTGCATCAACAATTGTATAAGTATGTAATTGCTCACCAAATAACTGGGCTGTTGTTTTAAGGTCGGATTTGCAACCTGTATGAGCATTTTCGGCAAATATCGGCGTGCCTGTAAAGCCGAACAGATGATATTTTTTAAAGGCTTTGGTGATAGTCTGGTGCATCTCACCGAATTGGCTTCGGTGGCATTCGTCAAAAATTATCACAAGATGCTGGTTATAGACGGGATGTTCTTTATTTTGTTTGATGAAGCAGGTTAATTTCTGAATTGTGGTAATAATGATGCGGGCATTAGGATTTTCAAGCTGTTTTTTCAAAACTGCCGTGCTGGTGTTGCTGTTGGCAGCTCCTTTTTGAAACTTGTCATATTCTTTCATTGTTTGGTAATCAAGGTCTTTCCTGTCTACCACAAACAAAACCTTGTCTATAATCGCCATATTCTGGGCAAGCTGTGCCGTTTTGAACGAGGACAGCGTTTTTCCCGAGCCTGTGGTGTGCCAAATATAGCCACCGCCATCTACTGTGCCATATTGTTTATAATTGCTTGCAATATTGATTTTATTGATAATGCTTTCGGTTGCCACAATCTGATAAGGACGCATTACCATCAGCATTTCATCAGATGTAAAAACGCAATATCTGGTCAAAATATTTAGAAGTGTGTGTTTGGCAAAAAAGGTTTTGGCAAAATCAATTAAATCAATAATCGGTTTGTTTTTTCTATCAGCCCACCAAGAGGTAAATTCAAAACTGTTGCTGGTCTTTTTGCCCTTTTTTGAAGATGTTCCAGCATTTTCGCTGATATGCGATTGACGGGTGGTGTTACTGTAATACTTGGTATATGTGCCGTTTGAGATAACAAATATCTGCACAAATTCATATAAACCGCTTCCTGCCCAGAAACTATCGTTTTGATAACGGTTGATTTGGTTAAACGCATCTTTAATATCAACACCGCGGCGTTTTAATTCTATATGTACCAAAGGCAAGCCATTAACCAAAACGGTGGCATCATAACGATTAGCTCTTGCTCCATCGTCCGTTTCATACTGATTGATAACCTGCAAAGTGTTGTTGTGGATGTTATCCTTATCTATCAGCAGGATATTGCGAAAAAGATAATTATCAACGGGCTTTTCATAATAAAGAACTTTTTTATAATCTTCTTGGATTATCTTGGTCTTTTCTTTAATACCGAAATTAGGATTGGCAATTTCCTGTTTGAAAAAAGTATCCCACTCTTTGTCTGTGAAGTGGTAATCGTTTAATTTTTCCAGTTGGCAGCGTAAGTTATCAATCAGGTCTTTTTCTGAATGAATTGGCAAATAATCGTATGCTTGATTTTGCAATTGTTTAATGAACGCTTTTTCAAGGTCCGCCTCGGATTGATATTCGGTTTGCTTGGTTTCTACCGCCTGATATTCGGCAACAACTGTGCTTTCAGGATTTTCGGCAACGACACTAATTTTGTTCATTATTATTCTCCTTTTCTGCTTGTAATTCTAAGTAGCAAGCAGTGATAGTCAATAATTTTATTTCATCATATGACATTGTTTCTACATCAATATCTACCCATTTTTTAGCGAATTGTTTAGAAAAACTTTGAGCACGCTGTAATCCCCAAATTTTATCTGTATTTATATTTTCATTTAAATATGAAAATATTTTTTCTCTATCATAACCAAACGTTTGATAAGTGTTTTTGGGGTAAGCGTATATTATCTCATCTACTATATTTGCTAATTTATCATAATCTAAATTGTCAACACTATCACAAATTTGAGGTATCGATGAAATTATAATATTTCTTATTCGTTGTACAGAATTCTTATTCTTACTATTTTCTGATTCATATTTTAAAAACTTTATAAAGCACTCTATCTCATAAGTATCACAAAATCTTTCATTAAGAGTATCATAAACTTCTTGCAATATCTGTATGTCTGATTGGTTTCTGTTTATTTTCTTTCTTTTCCATTCTTCTTTTTTGTTTTCTATTCTTCTTTCTAACTCATTTTTGACTAATATAAGCTGTTCATATCTGTTTTTTATAAAAGATTTCAATGAATCATAAGGGACGTACAGTGTTTTTGTTGCAGACTGTTGGTTAGAATAAACAAGGATGCCAATGCAATCTTTTTTTAAATTATTAAAATCAGATAAAAGAAATGGCGAATAATGTATTTCGTTTTTTTCTTTTAGAAAGGGAGCTCGGCTAGTATTAAGAGGATGGGCAAATATGAGAGCTCTTAAATATTCAAAAAATTTAATATCAGTTGGACAGTTATCACCTATTAAATATAATGGCGCGTCTGCACAAACATTCATAAAATGCTTTTTTATTTCTTTTTGTTCGTCTTTAATTTTAAGTTGTTCCATTGTTTCTTGTACTGCATCTTTTATAATACAAGAATGGAGCATAAAAAGCATAATATCGTTCATATTTTGAGAAGATGTATTGTATTGGTTTAAAAATTCAACACTATCGTCTACTCTATCCATTACCGCACAGATAAGATTGTAATTGCGCTTCTCTTGTTCATCGCGATGGAATATTCTTGATGAATTAACAACTTTCCTTAATTCTTTACAAATATTTCCATCTAAAAAATCCATATTAGGCAGCCTCTTCAAAAGTCAGTAGTTTATTTCTGTAATATTCATATTGTTGCCTGCGAGCAGTGAGTTCGGCAGGCAAGCCTTCTGAAATATCATTAACAAGGCTATCAAACTTATCTAAAATTGCAACAATTCTTTCCTGTTCTTCTATTGGAGGAAAACCGAATTTAAATTTACTCATTGCAATATCATTTATTCTCATTACCTTTACACCAGTTATACATTTTTTCTTTTGTTCAAAGAATGCATTTGTTTGAAATAGGTATGACATATATTTAGGATTTTGATTATGATGATAGATAAAAGCATCACCACTAATGCAAATATCCTCATTGCCTAACCAAGCAACCGCTTTGCCAACATCCTCAACATTTTCACTAGTGGTTGCAATAATTAAATCTCCTGTTCGTGCTTTTTTTAACTTTTCAGCTAAGTTGTTGGAAACGTAAGATTTTGTTCGTTCTGCAAAAGTACCATAATAGGTATAGATTTGTCCATAATGAATACACCCAACACCTGTATCCGTAAAATCCTTCTTTTGCAAACCATTACCTCTGATAAATGTTCCAACCTCTTCAAGTTGCATAAATTTAATTCTGCCCCCCCCCCGTTGTATTTTTATCAAAAGTTAGGAGTTTGTTACGGTAGTATTCATATTGCTTCTTTCTCGCCTCCAGCTCCGCCTCCAGCTCCGCCTCCAGCTCCGCCTCCAGCGAGCTAAAAGCATCCAGAATCCGCACAACCTCTTCCTGCACAGGAAGAGGAGGGACAGGAATTTTTAGTGATAAAACTGCTTTCATAGAAGGATGTTGGATACCAGCGCCCCGATAAAAAGAACTAATAAGTTCAATATTATTTGACATCCAATAATATAAAAACTTATTGCTCAAAACATTTGTATCATTTGATGTAGCAATCCTGTTATCACCAGTAATAAACTTTCCTTTGTAATATTTGACATTTGGTGTTCCCCCCCAAGGAATTGCTACAATTTCACCATTGCATAAATTATTCCCCGCCAATTCTTCTGTTGTGTATTTTATTTCACCAATTCCAGTTGATAAAATCCTGACATCTCCATTTTTTACAACAAGAGCGTTTACATCATTTGCCAACAGGTATGGATATTTAATAACTTTTTTTTGTTTTTCTTTTTCCACACCATTAAACTTCTTATCCCAAGATGTCAGTTCCCATAATTCCTTAAATTGAACCCCATTCGGGCAATATTGCTTTATCAAATCATCAATCTTACTCATCTTGTACTTCCTTATAACTTCAAAACTTTTCTAAGTTCTTTTAATCTGTCTGCGGTTTGAATATTCTCAACTATTGAACTTATTAATTCTTTTAATGGTAAATATTCATTTAATGCTGTTTTATCATCAAATTCTCCGTGGACGATATTACTTAATTCTTGGAACAATTCGTACTTTCTATCATCTAATCCGTGAGGAATAATGTGTGCTTTTTTATTAGCTTCTTTTAGTTTTTCTTTAAAATTTAAAGTACTATCTATGTTATGCTTTTTTACAATTTCACTTACAATTGTTTCATATATCTTTCGCAAATATATAATTGCTCCCGCACCTAATCCCTCTCTATAGGCCTTATCTGCGGCGTCAAACAGTTCAATATATTTTGAAGTTGGTTTATAACTAACACTTTCAGATAGTTTATCTGAATATTTAATAATTCTAACTTTGGGAATTTGGGAGTGAATTTCATTTTCGCTTTCAATTAAAAACCAAGCAGGAATAGATGTTTCGCAAAATAAACAAGTTAAGACACAATCTATACTTATCATTTTTTCGTTTATTCCAATGCAATGAACGGAACAAGGTTTAACAGGGTTATATAAGCAAAACGATTGCATCTTATTGCACTTTTTGCAAAAGAAATCTATTTGTATGTTACCAACCTCAATTTTTTTTAATTTTCCTCTATTGAGAAATTTTCCATCTAAAAAACCGTCTACAGGCTGAAAATCTGCTGATGGTTTAGTTGATAATATGTCGCTTAATCTCATATTATCACTCTCCAAATGTGATGTTTTTGTATTTTATTCATCATTTTTGCCCTCAACAGAATCTTTTGATTTTTTGTTGTTTATCATATTTTCCAACTCTAAAAAGTAGTCAAAATCGCTATGATAAAGCCTATCTTGAATGATGCGATATTTTTCAAACTCTGTTTCAGCGTGTTGTTTAGCAAGTTCTGCTGATATTTTTCCAGCTCCCTGCAAAATATCCCTTCGTGTTAATCTTAATAAACCATCCAGTTGAGATGCCCAATCTTCCATTGTCATCGGCATATTTCTTTCTGCTTGGGATTCTGCCAAATCAAGATATGCGTTGACAATACGTCCCATTGCTCTCAGTTCTTCTTCGGTTAAATAATTCTTCGCAACACTGACATCATATTTATGAATTTTACTTTGAGGTGCTCCTTCCCAAGTTGTCAGTCCCATATGCTCTTTGTTGGCATCAGCACGATTATAAATAACCTCTGCAGCGGTTTGTCCGTGAATAGCCCAATGCAGTTTATTTTGCACCTTTGCAAAAAACTCTTGCGTCGTTTTAGATTTAGCATCGTAATCAACGCTCGTGGCATAAATATCCGTTATTTTTTGATAGAACATCCGTTCAGACATACGAATTTCTCTAATCCGCTGCAGTTGTTCTTCAAAATATTTTTTTGTCAGTATTGAGCCGCCTCGTTTAATGCGCTCATCATCCATTGCATAAGCTTTTATGGTGTATTGCTCAATAATATCATTAGCCCATTTACGAAATTGCACGGCTTTGGGAGAATCGACTTTATTACCAACGGCAATAATTGCTTTTAAATTATAATGGTTGGTTTCGTATGTTTTTCCATCAGTGGCAGTTATTCGAAATTTTCGAATAACTGAATTTTCATCTAACTCCATATCACTAAAAATTTTTTTCAGATGATAATTAATAGTATTTGTTTCTACATTATACAAAATACCCATCATCTTTTGCGTAAGCCAAACGTTTTCATCAGCATAAATTGCCTCAATACCACTTTCTCCCGTAGCGGTAATAAATGTGAGATATTCAGCCGCGGAGCTTCTGATAGTAATTTCCTTTTTTTTAGCCATCACGCCACTCCTTCCAAATCGGCAACGATGGCATCTATTTGCTGTCGTAACTCATTTTGTTTAGCCACAATTTGTTTGATTTGCTCATTTAAGACGGTAATATCAATTTTTTCACGGATGTCTTTCTGCTCAACATAGGAAGAAACCGAGATATTGTAATCGTTCTCGCCAATTTTATCGTTTTTAACTAATTTACAGAAATGTTCTTTATCTTCCCGTTTAATGTAGGCTTGCAAGATGTTTGCAATATTCTCATCAGTCAGTTTATTCTTATTGCCAGAATGGATAAATTCATTGCTTGCATCAATAAACAAAACGGCATTGTCTTTTTTGCTCTTCTTCAAAACAATGATGCAGGTTGCAATACTCACGCCAAAGAATAAGTTGGCGGGAAGCTGAATCACACAATCAACAAAGTTGTTGTCAATCAGATACTTACGAATTTTCTGCTCTGCCCCGCCGCGATATAAAACCCCAGGAAATTCTACGATTGCTGCCGTTCCGTCGGCCGCCAGCCAATTAAGCATATGCATCGTAAAAGCAAGGTCTGCTTTGCTTCGCGGTGCTAAAACACCAGCAGGAGAATAACGAGGGTCGTTGATTAGGGTAACATCACTGTCCCCAGCCCAAGAGATAGAATAGGGCGGATTGGATACAATCGCCTCAAACGGCTCATCATTCCAATGTTTTGGGTCGGTTAAAGTATCTCCCAATGCAATATCAAATTTTTCATAATTGATATTGTGCAAAAACATATTAATACGGCAGAGATTGTAGGTTGTAATATTAATTTCCTGTCCGTAAAATCCATCTTTTACGTTTTCCTGCCCCAGAATTTTGGCAAATTTCAGCAGCAACGAACCCGAACCGCAGGCGGGGTCATAAACTTTATTGACTGATGTTTTGCCAACTAATGTAATTTTTGCCAAGAGTTCTGAAACTTCTTGCGGCGTAAAAAACTCACCACCTGATTTTCCTGCACTGCTGGCGTACATTGTCATTAAATATTCGTAAGCATCACCAAAAGCATCTATGGTATTGTCGGTAAAATTGCCAAGTTTTAACTCCTTGATAGAGGCTAAAATCTTAACCAGTTTCTCATTTCTTTTTTGAACTGTTGCTCCCAGTTTATTGCTGTTAACATCAATATCTGCAAATAAGCCCTTGAAATCATCTTCACTGGCTGTTCCCTGTGCGGAGGCTTCAATATCACGGAATGCTTTGCTCAATGTTTCGTTTAAATTGGGATTGTTCTTGGCTTTTTTTTGCACATTTTGAAACAATTCACTAGGTAGAATAAAAAAACCTTTGGTAGAAACGGCGTACTCTCGGGCTGTTTCGGCGTTTTCATCAGTTTCTTTGGTATAATCATAGTCAGCAATACCGCTTTCCCTCTGTAATTTATTGATATATGCGGTGATATTTTCAGAGATAAAGCGATAGAACAGAATCCCCAGCACATAGGATTTGAAATCCCAACCATCAACGCTGCCTCGCAAATCATTGGCAATTTGCCAGATAATTCTGTGTAATTCCGCTCTTTCTTGCTCTTTAGTCATTTCTTATCTTCCCAATAGTCAATAATTTTATGCAATTATAAAGAGGAAGGGTTAATTTTAAGTTTAGAGGCTCTTTCAAGCAAAGAAACCATAAAAATTTATCAGAAGTAAAACTAAAGTATACCCTATTTTTACATTTACAAAAGTGTAAAATCTAAATCATTTTGCTTGACAATTTTACAGATGTAAAATATATTCTT
This sequence comes from uncultured Alphaproteobacteria bacterium, assembly GCA_910584385.1. Taxonomy (GTDB): domain Bacteria; phylum Pseudomonadota; class Alphaproteobacteria; order RF32; family CAG-239; genus MGBC118957. Next base: position 96,175 of record CAJUAK010000002.1, read on the forward strand.
AAATATAGATTTTACATATTTAGGATTGGATGATGATTTTTAATTATATACGAGTTTCTACGATTGAGCAAAATACTGAACGGCAGTTAAGGGATGTTGTTTGCGACAGGGTATATGAAGAAAAAATTAGTGGTAAGGATACCAACCGTCCCCAATTACAGGCAATGCTGTCCAATATCCGTTTTGGGGACATCATTAATATTCACGAAATGAGTCGTCTGGCTCGTAATACTCGTGATTTATTAAATCTGGTAGAGGAAATTACCTCAAAAGGAGCAACAGTTGTTTTTCATAAGGAAAACTTAACTTTCAAAGGTAATGAAAAACAAGACCCATATCAAAAAATGATGATGACTATGCTTGGAGCTGTGGCAGAGTTGGAACGCAATTTAATATTGGAACGCCAACGAGAGGGAATTGCTCTTGCTAAACTGCACAACAAGTATAAAGGCGGTCAGCCTAAGCTAACTGCCGAACAGGTTACAGAATTAACCACACTTTACAAGCAAGGAATGCCTATCGCACGCATTGCCAAGCAATTTAAAATAACTCGTCCAACGGTTTATTCTTACTTAAAAAATGAAGAGAAATGAAAGGCGATATTGAACATTCCATCAATTTGGTGAAGGAGCATTTAGATTCGTATTCAAAATAACAGATTCAACAATTTTTCTGGCTAATTCTGTTACATTCCAACCTGCACTGTTAAAGTTATAGGTGGATTTTATGCCTTTGGGGGCATCTAAAAAAGTGATAAGAGCATACTCCTGCCCCTGATAGATAAAATGTCCCAAAAATGTTGTAACAATATCATCAGGATTATCTAACTTGTAGTCTGTTGCCGTTAGGCCATAGATAGAAATACCTTCAATGTTTATTTTCTTTGCTGCCCCGTTGGTAACATTGCCTCTTAACTCTTCCAGTTCTTTTTTACCTGCTGATTTGATGAAAGAGGTATAATCTTGGATAAACTGTGATGTGGTTGCCAATCTATCCTTTTTCAAAAGTTTCATAATGTTGTTGGGCGTATATGAAAAATCTTTATTGTAGTCAAAACTTTCTAAAATACTGATGGAGGCGGAATTTAGAACTTCATCGTTTTCCAAATTCACCAGAATAAAAGCACCTCCTGCGGTATTAAATTTTTCAACTTCCTCTGCCAATACACTATAATTTCTTTTGCAAATAGCTTCTTCTGTATTGCAGGTTTCGGAGAAAGATTTATTGTTGGAGATGTTTTTATACGAACATCCCATCAAAATTAAAGAAAACATTAAAAAAACTATTTTTTTCATATTACTTCTCCTTTTTTGTTAAAACATTCTGCAATGTTTGATGAACAACCTGACACCAATGAGTGTAAATGTAAGGAAGAGTATTACGAGTTTCCTCGCCTAACAACTCTTTTTTTACCTCATCATAAAATTCTTTACGAACGATAAGTTTGTTTCCAAAGCCCATTCCGATGCGTCGCCATTTTTCAAAAAATTCTTCATCAAGCCCTCCAGTCCACGGATAAATTTTTGTTATCGGAGAAAAAATAGTTTGGACTTCATCTACAATTTCATTATTCAAAAGTTCAATGAAATATTGTTTAATTTCATTATCTTCAACAACAAAAAAACGGGCTGTTTTTGCAAATCCCATTCCTCCTGGAACCGTAGCCGCAACAAACATTATATCATTTGGATTAATCTGTTTGAGAGTCTGCAAATTCAGTTTTTGAAACAAAAATCCGTGCTCATCTATTTGTTCTGGATAACTTTCTTCAAAAGAAAATTCACGAGGGTCTTCCACCATTTTTCTTGCTGTAAAAGACAATTCTCGTTTGCACCCACATAAATACAAATCAATATTGGGAAAATCATTTCTTAAATTTATATCTATATGACAACCCAACCATTCATCAGAATAAAAAAGAGATTGTCCGAAATTAATTTTCATCGGATATGTTTTAAATAGATTTATCTCAACAGTTAAGTCAAATTCATGATTTAAGAAATCGCTATTATACACTTTCAAATATTTTGAAACAAAATATTCTTTTGAAACAAGCGGCTTCTCCCCGTTATCATCAACCACAGAAGTTTCTTCATCGTTTATCCTAATCGTTCCGCTATCTATATGAAATTGAATATAGTCGTCTATATAATAATAATCTTTACGAACAGATTCGGCTTTGTCAAAATTTATTCCAAATCTTATTCCAAGTAGGCTCAAGCGAATACTATTAAGACTAAAATCAACGCGAATCATTTCTCTTAACGAGAAGAACCATTCAAAAAAGAAACGAAAATAGTAGTTTTTACTGAAAAACAAGACTATTTCGCTGTTCAGATAATTCTTATAACCGAGAGAATAAAAGTTTATTAGACTTTTCAATAAGTGTATGCAAATACCGTGGTTATCATCAAATCTTTTTATAATCATTGATTTTAACTCATTTTACTAACGATAGGCATTCATTTTTCTTATCAGAAGCTTTTATTTGATAACAATAACTTCTCTGATTTTTTAATCTGGCCAGACAATAGTTCTTATCATCACCATTTTTTATTTGATAACAGTATGAAACCTGTCCTTTTTCCACAGCTAGGCAGTTATTTTTCAAATCATTATCTTTAATCTGATAACAATTCGCTTTTGCTATTGCAGGAAGCAAAGCGATACAGGCGATTATCATTAAAAGCTTTTTCATTAATTTTTTCTCCTTATATCAAATCAATCCTTCTGCCGCCCAGAGAATCGTTTGAATTGCTAGTAGTTGCACTGGAAACGGAAGCACTGACAGCGTTTTCATTTGCCCAATCTCGCAAATCCTTAAAATCTTCCTGCCGCATTTTGGCCATCGGTATCATTCTCTTAATAACTGTTTCAAAATCCTGCATTGATAAGTCTGCTCCGCTTTCTCCATTGGTTTTACGGGCATAGGCCTCCATCAAGGCATCTTTTACCCAAGCTTCAATTTCCGCACCAGCCAATCTGACATTGGCTCCGTAATTGTCTTCGCCAGACATCGTGGCTAATTTATCCAAATCAAAGTTTGCAAGGTCTCTTCCTGATTTGCCGATGTGAATCTCCAAAATCTTCTTTCTCTCTTCAAAATCTGGCAAATCCACAAAGAAAATCTCGTCAAATCGTCCTTTTCGGAGTAATTCTGGCGGCAAGTTCCTGATATTATTGGCTGTGGCAAAGGTAAAAACGGGAGATGTTTTATCCTGCATCCAAGTCAGAATGTTGCCGAATACCCTTGAAGATGTTCCGCCATCACTTCCGCCGCCCGATAAACCTTTTTCTATCTCATCAATCCAAAGCACACACGGAGCAATGGCCTCGGCAGTTTTTAAGGCTTGTCTGATATTGGCTTCTGAATCACCGACATATTTGCCGAATATCTTTCCCATATCCAATTTTAACAACGGCATACTCCACGCACTGGCAATGCATTTGGCTGTTAATGACTTACCGCAACCAGGAATACCAACCAGCAAAACACCTTTGGGTGGGTTTAAGCCAAAGGCTTTGGCATCTTCCGAAAAGGTTTTACCTCTCAATTCCAACCATCTCTTTAAGACAGTTAAACCACCGACATCTTCCAAAGATAGTTTATTTTCAACATATTCCAGAATACCGCTCTTGCGGATAATCTGTTTCTTTTCATTCACGATACTTTTGATGTCGTTAATATCCAATTTATGGTCTTCAACCAAGGCTCTGGCCAAGCAATTCTCTATTTCGGCATAAGTTAAGCCCAAAGAAGCACTGGTTAAGGCGGACAAGGTTTCAGTGGATGTATCAACAGAAACCTCTTTCATTCCTTTGTATTGGTTAATGAATTTAGAAATTTGCTCGCTCACCTCTTGTCTGTTGGGCAAAGGATAATCCAGAACAGTGATTTCTGAATTTATACTGCCGTCTATTTCTGCTTTTGCAGATACTAAAATACAGTTGCAGCGATAACCGTTGGTGCGGATATTTAAGGCAAATTCCTTTAACCTCCGTTGATAAATTACTCCTGTCTGCGGAGATGAAATAACGGGAACAATGTCATAGAATACAAAAATTGTCGGTTTATCGGTTTTTGCAATGCTTTCACAGGTATCAATTGCCTTTTTAGGTTCAACCGTACCAATATCAAACTGTTTATTGTCAGATTTTAATCCCGATGCAATGCTCCAAGTAATTAAATCGTGTCCTAATGTTTTGGCAACCAGTTTCAAATCCATCGTCAAACGGTCTTCCTCGGTTGATTTAATTAAAATCAACGGGTATCTGGCTTTTAAGTAATTTTGTAATTCATCAACAAACTTCATTTATTTTCTCCGACTGTTTGTATAAACCTGTTATTTGGACATTATCGCCATTTATGGTGATTTCGGTATTCAACCAAGGCTTTAATTCCTCTTTCTTTATCCGATTGCCGTTAAGAACTAACTTTTTACCGTAAAAAGGATGAGGAAGATTTTTGTTGTATCTGCCAAACAAAGCCGCATCAATTTGAGTCAGAAGCTGTTTCTTTGTTGTATCTTGTCGTATCTCTTCCCAAGTAAAGCCCGAAAACAGCAACACATCTAAATCCCTGCGAATAAGGTTTAGCAGCAATCTGACCTGTTTAACCTGTAATAAAGGCTCACCGCCTGTCAGGGTAATCCCCCGAATATCTTTGGTTTGATTGATTTTATCAGCCAGTTGTGCAATATCCATATCAAAACCACCTGTTTGACTATGTGTCGGCTGATTAAAGCAACCATCACAATGAAACAGGCAACCCTGTGTCCAGATAACAAAACGATTGTCAGGGCCGTTGACTATGGAATGTTCCATTATGTGATGAAGGCGGATAGTTTTGGTCATAGTTCCAACCTTCTTTTGGGGAGATATTTTTTGAGCAAATCAACAATTTCAGAGTAATTTCGCTCTTCTGCTAATGACAGGGCTGTTTTTCCATCAATATTTTTGATGTTAATATCAGCTCCATTTTCAAGCAATAATTGGACGATTTCTTTATTTCCACTAGATACTGCTATTAATAATGCCGTATATCCATCTTCATTTTGAAGATTGGCATTTGCTCCTTGTTTTAGCAACAATTCCACAATTTCTTTATTTCCATTTTCTTCAATATTATCAATGCTGCCACTAATAGCCATAATCAAGGCCGTATCCTCATCATAACTTTGCAAATCAATGTTAGCTCTATATTTCAAAAGTAGTTTTGCCACTGCAAGATTTCCCTTTTCACAAGCATACATTAGTGGGGTTTTCAGCATAAAACCCTGCCTATTGACATTAGCTTCGCTATCTAGTAACAGTTTTACTATATCTGTGTATCCTTTTTCGCTAGCAACAATTAATGCCGTGTTTCCCAGCAGGTGTCCTTTTTCTGTTTCTGCTCCATTGTCTAACAACAATTTTACAATATCGGTATGACCTTCCAAACAAGCCCAGTATAACAGCGTTGTAGAGTGGCCCCTCATAGCATTTACATCAACGCCATTTTTTAAGAATGTTTTAACAGCTGATATATCCCCATTTTTAACGGCTACAGTTAAATCTTGATTATTTTCAATTATAGAATTCATAATTCCAGCCTTCTTCTGTTCTGGTTATTGTTATCAAGTTCTAATTTTCTTTTAGACGCAGAATTAACCACATTTCGTTTCCGTCTTGTCGTTTGTGAAGTTGGTTCAATGGAAATTTCAGAAACGTCATTATCTTGTGTTTCAGAGATACCTTCATCCATAGAAAAACTTATGCTTTTCTTTGCTTCCTGTCTTTCATCATATTTTTTTGCCGCCAAGGGAATGAATATCATCGCAATTACGCAAAGTATGGTTTCAAAAATATGATTTTCTTTTGACTCATTAGGATTATAATTTTTTAAGACATCCTTAATTCTATCGCAGTATCCGTGTTTCCAATCATTAAAGTTGTCAAGAGGTGTTTTGCCTTGATTGTTTCTGATGTCACGATTCGCTCCGTTTTGAAGCAGATATTTAACCATTTTTTCTCCATCAGCTGAACAACTGCCATTGGAAGCATATTCTAAAACGCTATCTCCGTTATTGTCTTGTGCATTTACATTGGCACCTGATTTTATAAGCATTTCTGCCATAGCAAAATTACGTCTATTTACAGCCCCCATCAGAGCTGTTTCTCCATCAACGCCATTTCCATTGACATTAGCACCGTGCTTGAGTAAAACTTCAACAACTTTTACATTGTCGCTCTTGGCCGCACATATTAAGGGCGGCACAATGACATTTACCTCTATATTAGGAGGATATGTTTGTCTGCTTTCATAAGCCTCATTGATGTCCAAACCTTTTGCTATCTCTTTTTCTACTTCTTCAGGAGTGGCTTTTAATATACGACTAAACCACCACGAACAATCACGCACATAGCCATACCCATTCTGGATATTGGAAAAAACAACCAAAAAGATAACAAAGGAAAATTTAAGAATATTTTTCAATGTGCTATATTTCTCCGCAATGTATGTTTTCTTACCTATCCCAAATCATAAATTTTCAGCATACTACCGTCATCAGGAGCATAATATTCTTCTGTCCATTCGGTATTCAGCTCAACATCAGCAGAAGAAAGCATATTCTCTAAGGCTTCGGTGATAGATTGACAGAATTGTCCTTTAACGCCGCTTACACTCTCAATAACACGTCCGTTTTGCAGCTTAACAAGCAAACTTTTTTCATACACCGTCCCAAACTTTATTTCAAAACCATCGGAATTTTCTGCCAACAAGCAACTATGTCCATTCTGCTCCATTTGCTTTATAACTTGTTGAGCGGCACATTTAACATACTGCTTTTGAAATTCTTTACCCATTCGTGTAGCGATGCGTTCTTCAGATGATGACATATTGTGCTTTTCTACACTTAACTCATAATGATTGCCAAAATCTTCCATAAAATAGTTAAACCCATTGCTCTCTGCAACAATGGCTGGTCTCTCTTCAGATGCTATTCCTAATGACTTGGCATATCCAGAATCATAAGAATAGACGACACTATCCTTACATTTCAGTCCTAGATTACTAAACGCTTGGGTTATTAATATTCTATCTGTGTATTGGAATTTAAAACTCGTGCAATGTGACATTATTTTTCACTGATTAATATTGGTTCTGTACTAATTTATTATATTTCTATTTTTCGTCCCTGCCGTTTTTTTACAGAATTCTTGGACTTTCTTACAGAATTACGACTTTGTGATGATGCAGAGCGAGTATTATTCAAAACTGAATTTTCCAAATTTGCGTTATCTATCCTATTTTGATTTTTATTGTCTTCGTCATCAGATGCTTGATAATTTGCCGACACATCCCTTTTTAAGAAAATTACCCAACCTATTTGAGCAATTAGCCATATCCATAAACATATACCACCATTGTTCTCTATTGTTTCACTCAAGACAAAAACAGAGAAAATAAATATTATAAATGGAATCCCGCCCCATTTAGCACACCAAATCGCAAACTCAATATTCTCGCGGAGCTCCTTTTGTACATCGCAACCACACCACGGACAAGTTTCAGCCGTATTTGAAATTTTTCTTTTACAACAAGGACAAGATATTAACATTACATTTTCCTTTTTTTGAATAATTTAAAGAACAGTAAATTATACGCAGATTCCTATCTGCCGTTCTCTTCCTCTAATTCCTACGAAAACCAAGTATTTCAACAGATTAGGTATATAATATTCTTTTTTTCTTGCGTTTTTTATTTAACTGAGTATGTTAAAAATAAAAGTTCATTATTTTTCAACATATTAGCTTATGATTTCACTCTAATTCCAATAAATAAAAGAAAAAGGATTAGAGATGATATATGCGTATGTAAGAGTTAGTTCTCAAATACAAAATGAAGCTAACCAACACTATGAAATTGAACAATTTGCTGAAAAAAATAATATTCATATTGACGAATGGATTGAGGAAACCATTTCATCAGGTAAAGATTTGAAAAAAAGAAAATTCAATTCTCTTCTAAAAAAATTAAATAAAGATGATATTTTAATTACTACAGAACTTTCTAGAATTGGGCGTAAAAGTTTTGAAATAATGGGAATTTTATATGAATGCTTAAACAAAGGCTGTCAGGTTTGGACAACCAAAGAAAAATACAAACTTGGTGATGATTTAAATTCTCAAATATTAGCTTTTGCTTTTTCCATTAGTGCTAGCATAGAGAAATCATTAATTTCCGCAAGAACCAAAGAAACGCTTGCCAGATTAAAAAATTCTGGTGTCAAATTAGGCAGGCCGCAAGGAAGTAAAAATAAAAATTTAAAATTAGCGGGTAAAGAAAAAGAAATTAGAGAGTTGCTTGCCCAAGGTGTATCTAAAACGAAAATTTCTAAAATATATGGAGTTAGCCGTATCAGCTTGTATCATTTCATAAAAAATTACATCAACATTAAAGAGACGTAAATATTATGGTTTGAAATGGAGAAATAAAAAACCAGAGTTAATACTCTGGTTTTGTTATAAAACTATTATTTTGCTAAGTCCATCAATAGCTCTTGTGTCGTGGAGTTTTGCGTAATATCTGCAATATCATAGGCATCAAATTCATATTCAGCACAAACATCTCCAATGAATGCTCCATAATAATGAAGAAGAGCCATATTATATAATTGACCATTAAAGGTTGCCACCATCATCGGTGTAATTCCCATATCATCAGGAATATTTGGAGAGGCACCTTTTTCTAAAAGGTACTCAATCATTTTTCTATTATTTCTTTTGACAACCATCATCAGTGCTGTTTCGCCGTTCGCATTAACTACATCAATACCTTCACCCATTTCTAACATCCTGTCTACTACTACTGTTTTTTCAAAAAATGGAATATTGGGATTCACTACCAAAGCCATTAAATGAGTATAGTCATCAATATGCTTAAATTTCATCGTGCTTCGGTCTATTATTTTGAGTAAGTCCGTGTAATCGGCGGAAACTAAAAAATGTATTAAAAATGACTCTACATCAAACAAAGGCTCAAATTGCTTTAGATTGTCATACTCTGGAATTTCTTGCAAATGTTTAAGCACTTCAGCCAACTTCCTCTCGGCTTTCATATGATAAGGTAGGGGTTTAGATGAATTTAATATTAAATCTATTTGTTCAATCAGTTCTTCAAAAACTATATCTTCTCGCATTTTTAATCCTTTAACGCCATATTATATAAGGTTTTTGATAATTCTTTCTGCCAATGGGGAAGTTGTTTTTTTCTATTTAGATTTACAAACAAAGCCCAGCTTGAAGAAATGCTTGGCTTTTTGTTCTGCCATACCAGAGAACCCAAATAATTACTGCATTTGTTTAAATATCTGGTACTGAAATCTCTTCTACTCTTTATCTTTTGCTCTTGTAGCAACTCATCGGCAATGTTCAAAAACATCTCTAAATATTGATTTTTCTTATTATTGTTCATCAAATCTCCTTGTTTGTGATAATTATATTTATCAGTTGGGAGAAAAAATTAGATGATTTTGAAAATTAATGTCTTTTGTTTGGTAATAAAACCAACCATCACTAAAAATCTTATCTAAATAAACTGTTCCACTCATTTGAACTGTTTTCCATAAAGTTTTTATGGCTAATTCCTCATCATAGATGAACTCATCCGTCATTGATTTTTGCGGATGTTTAATAGATAAATGTGCATGAATATTGCTTTCAAAATGTTCAACAGTTCCAATGTAATTCATTGTCTTATATTTGGAAGCATCTCTTCCAAGAGTATAGGCACAATATAATTTCCACCATTCATCTACTTTATTTTGAACCATTTGTAAGTTAAATAATCCAGATAAATTAACGGGATTGAAGTTTAAAGTGAGTGCTAAATTAAATCCATTAGCTGGATTATTTAATGTATTGATGATTTCCTGCCGATATGGAGTAATTGGTTTATTAGCTTCTTTTTTTCTATGGGATTCTTTGTATTTTTTTATTTCATTTCTTTTGGTTTCCTTAAATTTATTCATTAATTGGATATTGTTATTTTTTAACATTTTTTGATGAAATTTAATTAAATCCAGTTCTTTTTCTTCAATGGTTGGTTCTGTGAATTTTACTGAAGTTGCTGTTATTAAATTGTCTTCATTTATTATAGTGAATTTTTCGTTGTATTGTTCCAAATGATTTTTGAAGTTGTTTAATCTGTTTGTTTCCATAATATCTCCTTAATAATTTAGATAATAAAGTTCTAATGCTCCTCTTGTTGGAAGAGAAAGCCTAAAAAACTTACAAAAGTAGGGAAATTAATGTCTAAAAGTCCATTAATATTCATCATTGATAATTTTATTTATCAGCGATGGCAAAATAATATCATATCAGCTTTGGGCGATGCAAAATTATTCTGATAAATTTATTTATCAAAAAGACCCGAAAATTTGTTTTTTTGATGATGCTGTGTAATGTGCTGATTTTATTTAATAAAAAAAGTTCGCAGAAATTTGACTTTTGAAAAAGTTTAATGTAATATCTACTTTGTTCAATGAGGTGGTTTTATCCTCTATTCCTAAAATACATATCCATATTTATATTCAGAATTGCAAATATAGTTTCAACTCGTATAGGGGATAACTATGATTTGCACAAATTACCAAGATAAAAATCCTAAAAAAATGATTGAAATTGGAGAAGATATTTTCCAATTACTGATGTTCTTATTAGAACTTGAAATGCAGAAGAATTAGGAGCTATGGATATGAAAGCGGTTATTTTAGCTCGGGTTTCAACCGAGATGCAGGAAGATGGGTTCTCATTGGATGCTCAATTAGACAGGTTAAGAAACTATTGCTCCTTTAAAGGATTAGAGATTGCAAAGGAATTTACCTTTGTTGAAAGTTCGTTCCACGGCAAAAGGACTAAGTTTTACGAAGCCGTTAATTACATTAAACGGCAAAGTAAGCTGACGGCTCTTGTTGTTGATACCGTTGACAGGTTGCAAAGAACCTTCAACGAGTTTCCGATGCTTTTAGAGCTTGTTAAAAAAGAAAAATTGGCTCTTCACTTCTTTAAAGAAGGCTTGGTAATTGATAAAAACTTCAAAAGCTCTGACCTTGCGATGTGGCAAATGCAAATTTTGTCGGCTAATATGTTTGTCAATTCAACTCGGGATAATGTTAAGCGTTCTGAGGAGCGAATGCTCAATGAAGGATTGCTTCCAGGGCCTGCTCCGATTGGTTACTTAAATACCAAGGATGAGAATGGCAAGAAGACCATCATCATTGACCCAGACCGTGGACATTTCATCAAAAAATTATTTGAAGAGTATTCCACTGGGTTATTTTCAATGGACGAGTTAGTTAAAAAGTCCAAAAACTGGGGATTGCGAAATCGTAAGAGCGGCAACCCGATTACCAAAGCCCAATTTGCAGATATTTTGCAAAACCCATTTTATTATGGCGTGATGTACTACAACAAGAGCTATTTTCCGCATATATACGAAAAACTCATTTCCAAGGAGTTGTTTGATAAATGTACCGAAGTACGGACAGGAAAATTCAAACGGACTTCAAAGCATACCAAGGAACCCTACATTTTTCGAGGATTGGTTCGTTGTAAGCATTGCAATTGCTTGCTTTCTCCATATACAAAGAAAGGGCAGTATGTGTATTTAAGACACACCGACCTTAAAAACTGCGAACACTGCAACAATGTTAGCGAGAAAATTTTGCTGAAAGAAGTGGAAAAAGCCCTTGCTTCAATTAGCTTTGATGATGAGCTGAAACTTGCTCTGGCTGATGAGTTGAAAAAACGCTATGAAGCCACGCACGGCAACAATCATTATCAGTTGGAAAAGAATCGGAATCAGTTGGCTGATGTTGAAGAAAATCAAAAGAAACTTTTGGATTTGCTGATTGCGGGAACTGTTTCTGCTGATGTGTATCGCAGTAAAAATGCCGAGTATGAAACGGCTAAAATTGAGCTGCAGGCGAAAATTGAACAATTGCAAACTCCTGATAACTCTGTTGAGCGGGCGATTGATAAGGTGTTGAATTTCAGCCAAAATTCTTTTGCAATTTTCAAAAGTTCGCAGATTGAAGAAAAACGCCGTATTTTAAATATCGTTTTTGCGAACTTTTTAATGGACGGGAAAAATCCTGAAATATCAATGCATAAAAACTTCAAGCTCCTATCAAAAATAGGAGCTTGTAAAGATTGGTGCCCTGAAGAAGACTCGAACTTCCACGACCAACCGGTCATAAGTACCTGAAACTTACGCGTCTACCAGTTCCGCCATCAGGGCAATGAACGAATCGTTTTTCTGATTCGCTTACATATTTATACTTATAATTCCGTAAGAATCAAGTAATAAAATTGTTCCTAATGCAATTCTGTATATAACAAACGGTAAAAAGGTGGATTTTTTTAGCCACCACATGATTGCGTAAATCGCAATAATCGAAGCGCAGAATGAATAGGTAACGCCGTCTAATGCATTAAGGAGCGCCAGAATATCCCCTTGTTTATATAATTCTATCCCTACAAGTGCGGCAGCGGCCAAAATTGCCGGAACGGAAAGCAGCATGGAAAATTTGGCGGCATCCCTTCTTTCTAAGCTTAAGAATCTTCCCATGGTTATGGTTATGCCTGAGCGGCTTGTTCCCGGGATTAATGCAAGGCATTGGGCACAGCCGATTAAAAAAGCGTCTAAAGCGCCCAGGTGTTCAATCTTGCGTATTGTCATGCTGGTTTTATCTGCAACAAACAGAAGCAGGCCAAAGCCTAAAATTGTCCAGCCAATGATTCTGGAGGAGCGCAGCCATTCCGTGCCGTAATGTTCCAAAATCGCTCCAGCGCAGAGGATAGGCAATGTTCCGATAACAATCAGCCAAAATAATTTGCTTCCGTAATCCTTAAAATTGGGGATGAACCAGGATTTTACAAAACCTTTTGCCATGAGCCATATATCTTCAGAGAAATATATGATGACTGCCAAAACAGACCCTAAGTGCAGGGCAACGTCCAAAGCCAGGCCTTGGTCGGGGAAGGTTGTGAATTTGGAAAATAAAATTAAGTGCCCCGACGAACTTACAGGAAGAAACTCGGTCAGCCCCTGAAGAATTGATAAAAATAAAATGTGCAGATTTAACACGTTACACTCTTTCGCTGTTTAATCCCAAAGCGCTGCATATGCGTTTTTTTAATGCCAGCGGGGATATCGGTTTTACAAGATATTCCGTAATGCCAAGCTGTTTTGCTTCCAAAACTGTTTTTTCTTTGGTATCCACGGTTATCATTATAATCGGCGTGTTTTGGGTTCCTTCGACAATGCCTGATTTTATTTCGTTTGCAAATTCAGTTCCGCTTTTTCCGGGCATTTGCTGATCTAATAAAATGGTGTCTATTTTGAAATTTCTTAAAATTTCAAGCGCTTCTTCGCTGTTTCCGGCTTCTTTGGTGTTTTTTATGCCGATTTGGTAAAGCGCCGTTTTGGTAAAAGTGCGGGAGAATTTGTCATCATCAACAATCAGGCAGACTATTTTATCCCAGAAAATATTTTTATGTGCGTTTTCCATTTTACTTCCCCTATTGCTGTTTAGGATTTAAACACAAGCTGCTTTCTTGGTTAAGATTTAACAGCGTTTGCGGATTAAATTTAACACCTTGCAGAGAGGCACCCCAGTGCAGGTGCGGACCGGTTACGCGGCCTGTCTTTCCAACATGGGCAATAATATCGCCCTTTTTTACAAAATCGCCTTCTTTGGCGACAAAATCATTTAAATGCGCATAGATTGTATAAAGCCCGAAGCCGTGATCGATAATCATGACATTGCCTGAGTAAAACAAATCAGGCGCGGCCAAAACAACTGTTCCGTCTCCGGAAGCTTTGACCTCTGTTCCGACAGGCGCGGCGATATCCATTCCTGAATGCGGATTTTTTTTGACGCCGTTCATTATGCGTTGTCCGCCGAATTGCCCGCTGGTACGCCCTTTGACAGGCATGATAAAGCCGTTATGCCAATTGGGAACGGAAGAGTTGTCTTTTAATGCCCCTCTTACGGCTGTTTGTTCCTTGAGTATTGCGGCTTCATCTTCCGGTTTTGGGGTTACTTTGCGCGGTTGGACGCCTTTTAAATTTTGGATGTCCCAGGCTGTCGGAAGAACGTTTATCAGGTAAGCGGCTTCAGAGCCGTCTTTCATGACCGCTTCTAATTGGAGTTGTTGTGCGGCATCCCTTTCAGCGGCAAATAAAAAATTTCCCTTGCCATCCAGGCGGAGTTCTTTGCCGTTATGCATGATTTTTACGGCTTCGGGAATGCTGCCGAGCAAAATTTCCCCTTGGTGCAGCTTTGCGCAAGAGGCGGCTGCGGTTTCTGCATTTAGGGCGCAGAGGCTAAATATCAAACAAATCGCCCTGAAGTTCATTCTTTTTCCTCGCTACTGTTGTTTTAAGGCAGCCATCATGAAATCTTATTTTCAAAACAGATGCTTTTTGAGCTTGTTCCAGGCTGTAAACCGTTTGCTGTTTATCATTCTGAACCCAGGCAAAGCCCCGCCTTAAAACCGAATCTATTGAAACTGATTCCAGTCTAAGCACTAAATTGTTTAAATTTTCTTGATTTTTTTCAAAAATATTTTGGATGTAAGACGGCTTTAGCTCTACTAATTCCATCGCATGCTTTTTGTTTAGTATATAGCTGCGGAAAGCTGTTTGCAGGCGTTCCCACCGATCGTCAAACTTTTGCCGGCATTCTTGGAATATTTGTTCCAGGTTGGGAATGCCCCGGCTCAGGCTTTCCAAGCGCAGGCGCTGTTCTTGCATGAAGCGGTTCAAGCCGCTTAAAAGCCGGTTGTCAATGGTATTTAACTTTATTTGCAATTCGCTTTTGACCGGAACGGCAAATTCGGCAGCTCCGGTTGGCGTGGGAGCGCGTTTGTCGGCAACATAGTCAATAAGCATGGTGTCTGTTTCATGTCCGACGGCGGAAATGACAGGAATTTCAGAGTTATAAACGGCACGGATGACGGATTCCTCGTTAAAAGGCCAAAGGTCTTCCAGGCTGCCGCCGCCTCTGGCAACAATCAGAACATCCGGGCGGGGGAGGCCGTCCCTTGGAAATGAATTAAACCCCTCTACAGCGGAAGCAATCTTATCAGCCGCCCCTTCGCCCTGAACGGGGGTCGGCCAAAGCAAAATATGGCTGGGAAACCGGTCTCTTACCCTGTGGATGATGTCTCGGATGACGGCGCCGCTTGCCGAAGTGATAACGCCGATTGTCAGGGGAAGGAACGGTATAGGCTTTTTGTGCGCTGCGTCAAATAATCCTTCCTGGGCAAATTTTTGCTTGCGTTCTTCCAAGAGTTTCAGCAAAGCGCCGGCCCCGGCAATTTCCATTTGTTCAATGACCAGCTGGTAGGAAGATTTTCCGGCAAATGTTGTTATTTTTCCCGTGGCAATGACTTCGAGGCCGTCTTCCGGCTTAAATGGCAGATGAAGCGCAACGCCCTTCCAGATGACGGCAGAGAGAACGGCGTTTTCGTCTTTTAACGATAAATACCAGTGTCCGGAATCTGCCCTTTTGGCACCAAAAATTTCGCCTTTTATTTTTACTTTGCTGAATGTTGTTTCTACAAAACGTTTTATTTCGAAGGAAATTTGGCTGACGGTGAATTCTGGCAGCTCCGGAGCCTGTGATTGCATTTGTGTAAATAAATCTTCCATAAAAAAGCCTTTCTATTTTCCAAAATGATAGCAGAAATAAAATGGATGTTAAGCGAATTAAATGCTTCATTGACAAGAAGTTTGTGCAAAATGTGCTCAGGACAAAAAACTTGACAAATTTCCGCCTGCGTGTATACTGCACCTAAACCTTAATTTTTATGCGTATGAGTATTTTTAGTTTTATTTTTGGCAATTCGGCTAAAGAAAAAGCCATTAAAGAGCATCCAACTCAAGAAAAAGGAAAAGCCATTTGGGCGCAGTTGAATAAAGAGCTTCCAAAAGCTGTCGGCGTTTTATGCGATGACAAGCCTCGTATTTTGGCATATGCCGAAAGGGTTAAGCAGATGTCCGGGGTGGAAAAAGCTTCCCTTAAGCTTTATCTGGAATACCTTTTGGATTTTTATGATGATTCCGGGGACGTGGTTTCTGGTTCCGTAGAGGAGCTCTGCCGCCGGAAAAGGCAAATATGCAGCCAGCATCTGGAGTATCTTTAAAATATGCCGCCTGTTTAAAAACAAACCGCTTGCACTGTTGCAGGCGGTTTGTTTTTATTCCAGGCCAAGAAGCTTTTGCGCATAGCCTTGTGCGTTAAAAGGCTGCAAGTCTTCAATCTTTTCGCCGATGCCGATAAAATAGACGGGCAGGGCAAATTCGTCTGCCGCCGCGACAAGAATGCCGCCTTTGGCTGAACCGTCCAGTTTTGTGATAATCAGGCCGTTAATATCTGCAGCTTCTTTAAAAATGCGAATCTGCTCTAAGGCGTTTTGCCCTGTGGAAGCGTCGATGGTCAACAATATTTTATGCGGCGCTTCGGGGATTACTTTTTTTATGACGCGGATGATTTTTTGCAGTTCATCCATTAAGCCTTTTTTGTTTTGCAGCCTTCCCGCCGTATCGATAAAAATTAAATCTTCCCCTTTTTTTAAAGCCTGTTGCAGGCTGTCAAAACATAATCCGGCGGCATCGCATCCGGGATCGCCTTTATAAACGGGAATATTGTTTTTCCGTCCCCATTCTTCCAATTGTTCGACGGCGGCCGCACGAAATGTGTCCGCCGCAATGAAGGCTGCTTTGCGGTGGGAAAAGCGCGCGGCGAGTTTGCCGATTGTGGTGGTCTTTCCGGCCCCGTTTACGCCAACCATTAAAATAACTTCCGGCATGTGCGCCAAATCAAAATCTTTTTGGCAGGGCTGCAGAATCTGCGTTATTTTTTCGCTTAGAGTTTGCCTTATTTTTTGATCTGTTACATCTTTGTCAAAACGTTCTTTGGCAATAGCTTCAGATAAGCCCATGCTGGTTTTTACGCCGAAATCCGCGCTGATTAAAAGTTCTTCCAATTCTTCACGGGTTTGGTCATTTAATTTGTTAGAACTGAAGATGCCTTTCAGCCCGCTGTTAAGTTTGTTTGAGGACTTGTTCAGCCCAAACCCTAATTTATTTAGCCAGCTCATGGGCTTCTCCTTTTTCTCTCAGCCTTTTTGCCCGCTCTTTCCTAACTTCTACCGGAACTTGAGGCATGGCCGCTGCCGGCGTTCCTTTTCTTTCGGAATAAGGAAACACATGCAGCTTATTAAGTCCGGCGTCGTCTACGAGCATTAGCGTGTTTTGAAACATTTCTTCGGTTTCTGTCGGAAATCCGCAGATAAAATCGGCTCCGAAAGTGGCTTCCGGACGCAGGCTGCGAATCTTTTGGCATAAATTGATGACATCTTCCCGCGAATGCCGCCGCTTCATCCTTTTCAAAATCATATTGTCTCCGGATTGGATGGAAAGGTGAAAATGCGGTGTCAGCCTTTTATCTTTTCCGATAAGGGCGATTAATTTTTCATCGACGGCAGCCGGGTCTAATGAGCCGAATTGCAATTGAAAATCATCTTTTATTTCGGAGAGTATATCTTGGACAAGCCCGCTCAGCGATGGTTTATAAGAGCATGCGTCAATGCCTGTCAAACAAATCTCTGAAAAGCCTTCCTGCAATAATTTTTTGATTTGTTCCAAGATGTCTTCTTTGGCAACAGAACGGTTATGCCCTCTGGCAAAGGGGACGATGCAATAAGTGCAGCGGTGGTCGCAGCCTTGCTGGATTTGTACAAAAGCGCGCTGCCGCCCTTCGAATCCGGTAATCAGGTATGGGTCATAATTGTCGTAATCAAAGATATCGCCGACAATTGTTTTTTCCGTTATCGGGGCAGACAGATAGCGGAGGATGTCTTTTTTTTCTTTATTGCCTAATATTAAATCGACTTCTTCCATTTCTGCAAATTTTGCGGCGTTTACCTGGGCGGAACATCCGGTTACGACAATTTTTGCATGGGGATTTTCTTTGCGCAATTTACGCACCATTTGCCGGCATTGCCTTTCGGCCTCGCTGGTTACGGCGCAGGTATTGACGATAATGACATCGTTTAAGCCGGCCAGCTTTTCTTTTAAAACTTCTGATTCGTAGCTGTTGATGCGGCAGCCGAATGTTACAACTTCAACCATAAAAAACCTCCACTTGCATATATAAGGCAAGTGGAGGATAAAATCAAACAAAATATATTCTATTTGCCGATGGCTGCCAAGGCCTCTTCCGTGAATTTTTTCAGGGTTTCGGCACTGTGTTTTAATTCGGCATGCTCATTAGGCGTTAATTTGGGATAAATAACGCTGTGAATGCCCCTCTTGCCGACGACTGTTGGCAGGGATAAGCAAACATCTTTGACGCCTTCAACCTCATCATGGTGGCAGCTGACCGTCAGAATGGCATATTCATTTGTGGTTACGGCCTGGCAAATGCGGGTCAGGCCGCCGGCAATTCCATAAAAAGTGGCGCCTTTGCCGTTAATGATTTTATATGCGGCGTTACGGACGCAGTCATCGATTTCGGCTTTCTTTTCAGGCGTAAGCGGACGGTCGGTCAATTCAGCCAGCTTTTCGATGGAAACGGTTCCGGCATCGCCGTTTGACCAAACGACAACTTCGCTGTCGCCATGTTCGCCCAATACGTTAGCATGTACGGATTTTGGGGAAACGCCGAGATAATATCCCAATAATGTACGGAAACGGGAAGTGTCTAAGATTGTTCCGCTGCCAAATACCCTTTCTTTGGGCAGTCCGGATAACTTTAATGTTACCTCGGTCATGACATCTACGGGATTTGAGGCAACCAGCAAAATCGCATTGGGTTCATGTGCCATAATTTGCGGGATGATGCTTTCAAATACTTTTACATTGCGCCCGATAAGGTCGGTTCTGGTTTCGCCCGGCTTTTGGTTTACGCCGGCGGTTATGATAATGACTTCGCAGCCTTTGAGGTCGGCATAGTCGCCGGCCTTGATTTTGTTTGCGTAGGCAAAGGGTGTCGCGTGGGCTATGTCCATGGCTTCCGCTATGGCTTTGTCTTTATTCATGTCGACTAAAACGATTTTGCGGGCAACGCCTCTCATAATCAAGGCAAATGCCGTTGCGCTGCCGACTGATCCTGCTCCGATAATTCCTACTTTCATTTCTTTTTCCTCATCTGTTATATTTTTTCTTTCTTATATATAAGAATATTTTTTCAGAATACAATAAAAAAGGCTGCAATAAATGCAGCCTTTTTTTATGTGCTTACCTTTTAGTCTTTAACGATTGTTTCATCTTCGTCGGCAGTTTCTTCCGGATTTTCCTCAATAACTTCTTCTGCGGTAACTTCTTCGTCTTCCGCAATCTGCCCGTCAGCATTTTCAGCCGCGTTTTCTTCAATTCCGGCCGGGATATTTTCTTCCGTTACGACGGCATTTTCAACAGGCGCAGACATATTGTCCTGTTTAATCAGGCGTGCGGCAACCATTAAAATTACAACGATTAAAACAATATAAAAAAGTTTTTTCATTTCAGACTCCGAGCTAAAAATTTATCACTGGCATCAGGTTAGGTTTTGTTTGGCCAATTGTCAATAAATTGTTGAAGTAATCAACCATTCAGTGCCCGGAAAACATATTATTTGATTCATAATGGCTCAGACCGATATAAAAAATTTTGCGGCTTGCCAGGAGAAATATAAGGCAGCCGGCGATTAAAACCGTAAAATCCGCCCATGAAAAGCTATGTGCCAGCCGGACCGGGAACAGGGAAAGAAAGCCGGCGGGAAGCAGCGTGAGGAATATTATTTTGTATAAGCCCTGGAAAATTGCCGCGGGTTGAGAGCTGAAGGTTATGAAAGCTAAAAAGATATTATGGGCCAGGCGCTCCATATTGTTGGCAAAAAATGACAAGCTGTGGGCAGCGAGGGAAACCGAAAAGATGAGGGAAAAAGCTGTCAGGCTGCATAAAATGTAAATGCAGAATCCGTAGAGGCTGCAATATCCCGACATTGCAAACATGATTATTCCGGTCAGGATATCTCCCCAGTTGGCAAAAGAAGCGTAAGAGGTTGCAATCAGAAACAAAGGGGGCTGCGGCGAGGTTATGATGTGGTCCAGGCTCCCTTGTTCAACTATTTGCGGCAAAAGCTGAATGCCGCAGCAGCTTAAAGCATAGATTCCGTAAGAGGTGTTCAAAATAGCAAACAAGAATGCCATGTCTTGAAATGTCCAGCCGTTAATGCTGCCCCGGTTGTTAAACACAATCCACCACATAAAAATATACGTGCAGTTGTTTAGCAGCATCATAGACATGTTAACCAGGGAATCGGCTTTGGTCTGAAATATTTGCTTCAGATTGCTTTTTTGAATGGCAAAAAAGATTTTAAACATGTTACCCGCCATAGACATTAATCCTTTTAAGCGCCTTTTTATAGGCTATGCTGACAAAGAATCCCAAAACGGCCAGCCAAAAAGCGTCTAAAATTAAAGCTTCGGCCAGAGCCGCGTAGGAAAAATCATAGACCAGGCGGATGCTTTTGTAATAAAAGGCGTAAAAAGGCGTAAAGCTTGCAATTTTTACAAACCATTCGGGATAAATGCTTAAGGGAAATATTGCGCCGCCCAAAACAAAAGCCAGGCGCTGTATAACCATGCCCAGAGGGCGTACGTCGTTCATCCAGAGCGCACAGAATCCGATTGCCGTGAACATGAAAATGTTAATGAGCGAGGAAATGTATGCGGCCAATAGAATCGCTGGAATATCTTTTGCCAAAAAAGGCGGCTGCGGTGTCATGATTGCCGTGGCGCAGCCGCCCAGCAAGAGCATGAAAAAGAAGGAAACGCTCATGGTTCCGGCATATTCGGCGAAACGCAGCGCCAAAAAGGAAACGGGTTTATTGATATAATAGGCAAAAGTTCCGCTTTTGATGTCTTGCTGCAAAAGCCGCTCATTTTTTGGCGCGGAGAGGATTATGATTTCAGACAGCAGCAAATACCATACATATTTGCTTTGCAGCCCGCTTTGAGAACTTTCAATGCCGATAATCTGCCAAAGGCGGTTATAGATAAAAAGCAGAATCATCAGGAAAAACAAGGTTCCCAATAAGAGCGTACGGTTGCGCCATGTCTGTTTGGCGGAAATGAAAAAGGTGTAGAGGTATTTATTCATCGCGGGCATATATCTCCCGGATGATTTCATCCATCGGCGGATTTTCAACGGTTAAATCCGTGATGCGGTATTGTTTTGCCAAATTGCTCAATTCTTTAGAAACCGGCGTTTCCACCGTGTTTACGGTGCTGTGGATTTTTTCCCCGGACTCGGTTGTTATTTCAATATATTTGCGATTAAGGTAAGCGGCTTTAAGTTTGGAAAGGGAATCGTTAAAAATGATTTTTCCTTTATTGAGGATAATGACCTTTTCGCAGACTTGTTCCATGTCTGCCGTGTCGTGGGAGGTGAGGAGCAGCGTGGTTTCTTGTTCCAATGCCTGTTTTTTTATCAGATTCCGGATAATGTTTTTTGCCGTAACATCTAACCCGATGGTGGGTTCGTCCAAAAAAAGGACCTGAGGCTTATGCAACAGGGAAGCGACAATCTCGCAGCGCATCCTTTGCCCAAGGGAAAGGCTTTTGACCGGATGGGGCAAAATGTCTTTTATTTCAAAAAGGCGGATGAGCCGCAGCAGGTTTTTCTTGGCTTCCATGGTATCCAGATTATAGATGCGGGCAAGGAGCCCAAAGCTGTCTTGCACGGGCAAGTCCTGCCATAATTGGGAACGCTGCCCGAAAACCGTTCCGATTTTATACGCCAGCTTGCTGCGGTTTTCCCATGGAATCATCCCGCAGACCTCCGCGGAACCGGAAGTGGGGTGCAAAATGGCAGAAAGCATTTTGATTGTTGTCGATTTTCCGGCGCCGTTCGGGCCGATAAATGCTACCTTCTCCCCTTTGTTTATGGCAAAAGATATGTCTTTGACGGCATAAATGTTCTTTTTTTTCTTTTGAAAGCCTAAAAAAAAGCTTCCTTTTGAGTCGGAAAGCTGAAATTTTTTGCAAAGATTGTTAACTTTTATAATTTCTTCCATTTTTTATCCACCTGCCATAACTGGCTGAAATTATAGGCAAATGGCGCTTATTTTCAAGCTAAAACTTTTTGAAATCGAGCTTTTTTAAAATAATGCTTGTCAAATTATATAAAATTATGCTATCTAGCAAAACACAGGCCGTGTGGTCTGAATAATTTGTTTTAATATATTTAGAGGTTTATCATAATGACTGATACAGCTAACCGCGTTAAGAAAATCGTTGCCGAACATCTTGGCGTTGAAGAAACAAAAGTTACCGACAATGCCAGCTTCATTGACGATTTGGGCGCTGATAGCTTGGATACGGTTGAATTGGTTATGGCTTTTGAAGAAGAATTCGGTTGCGAAATTCCTGACGAAGCTGCTGAAAAGATTTTGACCGTTAAAGACGCTATCGACTATCTTTCTAAGAATGCTTAGGTCGTTTTTTATGACTTGCTAAAATGATAAAACTCGCTATAATTCCAAGCGAGTTTTTTCTTTGTTTAGATTTTTGAAGAGGTATTTGAATGAGAAGAGTTGTTGTAACCGGTTTGGGTATCGTTTCCCCTTTGGGACGCGGCGTAGAAAATAACTGGAAAAAACTGCTGGAAGGAAAATCCGGAATCAGGAAAATTGAAAATATTGACCTGAAAGACATTCCGGTTACGATTGCAGGACAAGTCCCCTGGGGTGAAAATGAAGGCGAATTTAATCCGGATACTGTTTTGCCGCCAAAAGACCAAAAGAAAAACGACAAGTTTATTCTTTATGGTTTGGCTGCCGGCAGCGATGCTTTGGATGATGCCGGATGGAATCCTGAAAATGCCACCGAAGAGGAAAAATACCGGGCTGGCGTTATGATGGGATCTGGAATTGGCGGATTGCAAACGATTTACGATAATTCTATTTCTTTTAACGAATTTGGAATTAAGAAGATTTCTCCGTTCTTTATCCCTTCTTGCCTGATTAACCTAGTTTCAGGGAATCTTTCCATCAAATACGGGCTGAAGGGGCCGAATCATGCTTGTGTTACAGCTTGCTCGACAGGTACGCATGCTATTGGCGATGCAGCGGCGATGATTGCGCGCGGCGATGCTGATTTGATGGTTGCAGGCGGTGCCGAATCTGCGGTTAACGTGTTAGGCTTGTCTGGTTTTGCCAGAATGAAGGCTATCACTTCCGATTTTAATGAAACGCCTGAAAAAGCATCCCGCCCGTGGGATAAAAACCGCAGCGGTTTTGTTATGGGCGAGGGCAGCGGCGCAGTCGTTTTGGAAGAATATGAACATGCCAAAAAGCGCGGCGCAAAAATTTATGCCGAAGTTGTCGGCTATGGTATGAGCGGCGATGCCTACCATATTACGGCGCCTTCAGGCGATGGCGCTTACCGTGCGATGAAAATGGCTGCTGACCATGCAAAAGAAAATGGCGTGGAATTAAGCGACATCCAATATATTAACGCGCATGGCACTTCAACGCCGGCCGGAGACGTAGGTGAGGCGTTGGCCGTTAAACGCCTGTTTGGCGATGATTTAATCGGCAAAGTTTCAATGTCTTCTACAAAATCTGCGATTGGGCATTTGCTGGGCGCTGCAGGTGCTGTGGAAGCTGTCTTTAGCATTTTGGCCTTAAGAGACCAAGTTTGTCCGCCGACGCTTAACCTGGATGACCCGGCTGACGAGTTGGAAGGGTTTGATTTGGTTCCGTTGAAGGCCAAGAAACGT
This sequence comes from uncultured Alphaproteobacteria bacterium, assembly GCA_910584385.1. Taxonomy (GTDB): domain Bacteria; phylum Pseudomonadota; class Alphaproteobacteria; order RF32; family CAG-239; genus MGBC118957. The sequence goes on from CAJUAK010000002.1 coordinate 119,996, forward strand.
GAAATTAAAGCCGCGATGTCTAATTCTTTTGGATTTGGCGGAACAAATTCTTCGGTGATTTTTAAAAAAATATAAAGAAAAATGAAACGGTTGAAAAATCTTTTTGTTATTTCCGTTATTTTAGCGGCATTGGTGGCTTATCAATGCCGCCGTTTGGTTATAGAACGCGGGCAATTGGACGAGGTTGTCAATGTTTTTGTGCCTAAAGGTGCCGGCGTGTCGCAGGTGGCGGATATTCTGAGTGATGGCGGCGTTGTTTCCCATCCGCTGCTTTTTAAGCTTGTCGCGAGATTTGCCGGACTTGATAAACATTTGAAAGCCGGAGAATATCAATTTGAACCCGGCGTTTCTATGTGGGATGCCATGCAAAAAATTGCCAATGGCGAAGTTTTTTACCGGAGAATTACGCTTCCTGAAGGTTTAACAACAGGGCAATATCTTTATTTGATTGCTTCTAATCCTGATTTTTCAGGCGAAATTACCGAAGAAGTCAAAGAAGGCGAAATGCTTCCCGAAACATATAGCTTTGAATATGGTTCCAGCCGCAATGCCTTAATTATTCAGGCAAAAACGGCAATGAAAAAGGTTAAGGAACAAGCGTGGGAAAATCGGGCGGAGCACCTGCAGATAAAAACGCCTGAACAGATGATGGTTTTGGCTTCTATTATTGAAAAAGAAACTTCCAAACCCGAAGAGCGAGGGCTTGTTTCCTCAGTTTTTATGAACCGTTTGAAAAAAGGAATGCGCTTGCAGACAGACCCAACGGTTATTTATGCGCTGACGGAAGGCGAGTTTGAACTTAAAAGGGCATTAACGAAAGCTGATTTAAACGTGGACAGCCCTTATAATACTTATCGTGTTTACGGGCTTCCGCCGAAACCTATTTGCAATCCGGGCAAGGACGCGATTGAAGCCGCGGTGCATCCGGAAAACAGCAATTTTTTATATTTTGTAGCTGACGGAACCGGCGGGCATAGCTTTGCGGCAAGCCTGAATGAACATAATGATAATGTTGCCAAGTGGAAAAGAATCCGAAAATAACAGTCTCCTGTTTTCTAAAAAATTATCTTGATTTGCCTGTATTCCTGTGTTATGAAAACTGCATTCAGATATTTTTATAACTAAATTTATTTATATGGAAGAAACGGAAATTTCCCGTCAGCTTTTTGAGCTTTTGAAGGGCAATGGATATGCAGATGTAACAAAACATGATTCTTTCAAAGAGTTCATGGACAGTCTGGACAAGCTTGAGTTGTTTATCATGGTAGACAGGCACTTTGGCATTCATACCTCGGATGAGGATGTCCTCGGCGTTGACACTGTACAAGATCTTGTAGATCTTATCTCTCAAAAGCTTTCTGCCGGAAAATGACTTTTGCCGCAGGAGCTGTGTTTCGCTTTTAGCGCGTTTGTGAAAGATATCAGATATCTTTGTGTTATTAACTTAATTATTTTTCTTATGAAAAGAGAAGAAATCGTAAAAGTTCTTCAAGGGCTTGTTGAAGAACAGACGGGGGTTCCGTTGGAAGAAAAATCTTCCTTTGCGGAAGCCGGCATGGACAGCCTGGACCGCTTAGAACTTTGTGTTGCTGTTGAGAGACAGTTCTCTATTGTTTTTAAGGGCCCGAAGGAAGAAAACGTTGACAGTATCAGCGAACTGGCAGATGTTGTTTCCCGGAAACTTAAATGACAAGTTCTCTTCTTTTGAAAGAGCCTTTCCCTTGCGGAAAGGCTTTTTTGTTTAAAAAAAAGCTTGCATTTAGATGATTTTTCCTTATAAAGGTATGAGCGATAAGTTATTTATATTTATTCACTTTAATTATTTAACATATGGAAAAAGAAGAAGTTGTAAAAATTCTTCAGGGGCTTGTTAAAGAACAGCAGCGCCTCTCATTGGCGGAAGAAGATTCCTTTAAGGAAAACGGTATGGACAGCCTTGACCAGATTGAACTCTGTATGGGGGCCGAAAAGCATTTTTCCATCGCTATTGATGATGCTGAGGCCGAAAATGTTGAAAATATCGGAGAACTGGCAGATCTTGTTCTTCAAAAGTTGGGTTGATCCCGTTCCATTGAAAAAAAGCCTTTCCTTGTGTGGAAAGGCTTTTGTCATATAAAAAACTTGCATTTGGGCTATTTTGCTTTATAAAGGTATGAGAGACAAGTTATTTATATTTATTCACTTTAATTATTCAGCATATGGAAAGGGAAGGAGTTGTAAAAATTCTTCAAGAAGATATTGAAGAAAAGCTGAACTTTTCATTAGAGGAAAGAGATTCCTTTAAAGAAAGCGGTATGGACAGTCTTGATAGATTTTTAATATGCATAGGGGCTGAAAGATATTTTGATATTGTTCTTGGCGATGCCGAGTTTGAAAAAGTTGATACCCTCGGAGAACTGGCAGATCTCGTTCTTCAAAAGTTGGGTTGACCCCGTTCCATTGAAAAAAAGCCTTTCCTTGTGTGGAAAGGCTTTTGTCATATAAAAAACTTGCATTTGGGCTATTTTGCTTTATAAAGGTATGAGAGACAAGTTATTTATATTTATTCACTTTAATTATTCAGCTTATGGAAAGAGAAGAAATTGTAAAAATTCTCCAAGGGCTTGTTAAGAAAACGCAGCGCCTTACATTAGGGGAAAGAGATTCCTTTGAGAAAAGCGGCATGGACAGCCTTGATCAGCTCGAGCTCTGTATGCATACTGAAAAGCAATTCTCTATTGTTATTGAGGATGCGGAAGTGCTCTCTACTGAAAATATCGGCGACCTTGCCGACATTGTCCTTTCGAAAATAGGATAATTATCCCGCCTTTATGAAAAGAACCTGTCTGTAAAAGACGGGTTCTTTTGCTTTTTATAAAAATTTTTATAAAAAAAGGTTGCTTATCCTTTTTTTTATGTTTATTTTAAAATCACTAAAATACCAATTATAAAAATTATTGCCTATGGATTTTATCTATCGATTTTTCATCTTGGCAGATTTATTCAACATCAAAAGAATCAGCCTGATGAACCCAACTTCGGTTACCCGCCGCTTTTTTTCCAACCATTCGGTCGGCAAGAAAAAAATCAAAGGGACAAAGTGTTTAGTGATTAACCGCCGTGGTTTCCGCGGAAAATAAAACTCACGATGGATAAACAAAAAATTATTAAAAAAATCCTGAAGGTGGCTAAGAAATGCGGACATCCGCATTTTTCCGCCCAGACGGTCTTTTCCAGGACATCTATGGACAGCCTGGATAAAATGGACTTTTTGGTTTCTGTGGAGGAGGCGTTTAAAATTACCCTCCCGGAAGACAAACTCGAACGGGTTCAGTCTGTTGAAGAGCTTACGAATCTTGTTGAAGCTTCTCTCTGAAAAAAACAGCCTTTCCTTTTTAGGAAGGGCTCTTTTTTTAAGCTTGTCCGGCGGTTTCCATCAGGAGAGGGTATAATGCCTGCCGGGGAGCCATGCCTTTGGTTAAAACGACATTAAATATCGGATACATCCTTTCGCATTCTTTGATGGCGACTTTGATAATTTGCGATATTTTTTCTTCTATCAGGAGGCTGTCATCGGAAGGGTTAAGAAAAACAGAGTGTTTGAACACGGGTGTGTTTTGTTCTGTCCAGTAAGAAAAATGCCCCACCCATAATTCTTCATTGATTAAAGCGAGAAGTTCAAAAATTTTGCTCCGGTCTTCAATCTTGGTTTCAATATCCATCAGGCAGGAAATATGCAGGCAGTGCATGTTGCGTTCCCAAGAAAAAAATAAAAGCATGTTGTTCCATTTTCCCTGAACTTCAACAACGACTTCGTCAATACTTCGGCGTTCAAACTCGAAAGATTGTCCGGAAAAAATATCCTCAACAGTGTCTATCGGGTTGTTATTCCTGGCTAAATTCTCTGCCACATTCATTTAAATCTGCCTTTGCGGTTAAGTGAGCTTTTTTGCTGTAATCAGATTGCAATGTCGAGTCGCAGAAAACAATAAGATAAAAAAGTTTTCCACTTAATTCACAGCTGTGGAAAAATGTTAATTGTTTTTATTGCGCAAAAACAAAAAGATAGTTTTTTTATGCCGAATTGTTATTTTTAATATGTGGATATATTTTTTTATCTTAATATAATCTTTACAATTATAAAATTTCACAGAGGTTTTTTATGTACGGACTTGCATATCCTGAGATTTCGCCAATTGCTTTTAGTTTGGGGCCGTTGGCTGTCCGCTGGTATTCCCTGGCTTATCTTTTTGGCATTTTATCAGCTTGGTTTTTGTTGTTGCGCAATATTAAAAAATATCAGCTGCCCCTGGATAAAGCCAAGGTGGAAGATTTGGTCTTTTATGTAACTTTAGGCATTATCTTAGGCGGGCGCCTTGGCTATGCCATTTTTTACGGCGGTGCGGCGATGTGGCAAAATCCTCTGCATTTACTGGAAATTTGGAAAGGCGGCATGTCCTTCCACGGCGGTGTTGCCGGCGTGATTATCGCGGTTTATGTTTATGCCCGTAAGATTCAATATTCATTTTTAGGTTTGATGGATTTGGTTGCGCTTTATACGCCAATCGGCATTTTCTTGGGGCGCCTTGCCAATTTTGTAAATGATGAGCTTTGGGGGCGCGTGAGCAATGTGGCTTGGGCTGTCCGCTTTCCTAACGGCGGTTTTCTTCCCAGGCATCCGTCGCAGCTTTATGAAGCCTTTTTAGAAGGTTTGGTTATGCTGGTGATTTTAAATTTTGCATGGCGTTATAAGGCTGTTCGCGAAAAACATGGCGTGGTTTCCGCTTTGTTTGTTTTATTTTATGGCATTTTTCGCATGCTTTTGGAGCAGTTTAGAGAACCAGATATGCAATTGGGATTTATTATCGGGCATATTACGATGGGACAGCTCCTTTCTCTGCCGTTGGTTTTGACCGGCGTTGCCCTTCTGTTTTGGCGTTTTAAGCCTGCGAAGTAATATTATGGCTGAAGCTTAAAGCTTTTTGCAAGACTTTATGGGCGCGCACTAAAACTTCAACAGAATTTGCGTCAGAACGCTTCTTTTCAGAGACGCTTCCTGAAACTGTCAGCTTAACGATTTTGCTCCTGCCCGGAAGGCAAAAAGATGCCGAGGCAATAATGCGGCGCAGGTTTTCCATACGCTGGTAGGCGCCTTTTTTAATCTCGTTTTTGAATATGATTACAAATTCCTCTTCGCTGTATCTGTATATGTTTTCATCGGGTTCCGCATTGCGGAGCTTTTGGGCAATCATTTTTACAAGGGCGTTTCTTTGCCGGCGCCCGAACATGTAAGCAAGCTTGTCATAATCATCAACCGAGATAATGCCGATGCTGTATTTTAACGGGAAGTTTGCAGATTGAATGACATATGCTTTGCGGCTCATTAATCCGGTAAGGGCATCGCGGTATGTGTGGTCATAAATATGATAAATCACGGCAATTAGCATAATTATTCCGGAAACGGCGTAAAACAGGGCAAGAGCCGTCGGCGATGCAAAATAGTATGTGGCGGCAAAAATATTCAGGTTTGAGAAAAACAGCGCGCTGTCTAAAATGGAGCCGCTTTGAACAGCCTTTGCACAGCTTGCCGCCAATAAGCATAAAAAGAGCAGCAGGCTCATGTCTCCCGGAAGGGATGAAACGCCGGTTTCAAAATTATAGTCAATGCTTATTCCGCTTAGAATCCTTTCTGCAATTGCATATTCTGCCAGCAGGAACAGGAATAAAATTAAATTTCTTCCGGATAAAAGCCTGCGTTCGGGGAGAAATGAAAATAAAAGCAGGTTGAACGGAAGAAAGACAAAAAGGTTATGTGCGTGCGGCATGGACTCTATGTCTGCACCGTATTTTATTTTGAGGCTGTTGATGAGGATGTAGCTTAAAAGGAGGGTTATTAAATAAAAAGCCGGTTTGCTTTGGTTGAAATAAAGCAAAATAAAAAGGGAGAGGAAGCTGCAGCCATAAAAGCCTATATGCAAAAACAACAGGGCATTTCTGCCAAATTCGTCGTTTCCATAAAAAACAAGGGCGGCAATTCCGAAGAACAGCGCCGGAAGAAATATATTTTTGCACAGTGAGACAGTTTGTTTCCAAATTGCGGAAATTTTATTCATTGCATCCTCCATGAATGAGCATAGAGGCAAGAAGTTTAAATTTTATTTACGCATTTTAAGATACTGCTGTCGCCGTAGGAATAAAAATGATATTTTTCATTTATGGCGTGCTTGTAAGCTTCTTTCATGCGTTCTGTACCGGCAACGGCGCAAACCAACATAAATAAGGTTGATTTTGGCAGGTGAAAATTTGTTATCAGCAAATCGATGATTTTAAATTTATATCCGGGGGTGATGAAAATGCTGGTTTCATCATTAAACGGATGCAAAATCCCGCCGTTGTCTGCGGCACTTTCCAAAAGCCGGAGCGAGGTGGTGCCCACAGCGATAATCCGGCGCCCTTCGGCCTTGGCTTTGTTAATTCTTTCAGCGGCTTCAGGTGTGATAATGCCGTATTCTGCGTGCATTTTATGGTCTTGGGTGTCTTCTGTCTTGACGGGAAGGAATGTTCCGGCGCCAACATGCAAAGTCAGGTAAACTGTTTCGATATCTTTTTCTTTGAGCTTTTGCAAAACATTTTCCGTAAAGTGCAGCCCGGCGGTTGGCGCTGCGACGGCACCTTGGTGTTTGGCATAAACCGTCTGGTAGTTTTCCTTGTCATTAAATCTGTCCCAAAGCCCTGAGCGGGGTTTTTCCCTCTTTATGTATGGCGGCAAAGGCATAAAGCCGTATTTTTCCAATTTCTTTCCTAATTCAGACGGCGAACAGGCAAATTCTATCAATGTGCCGTCTTCATCCTGTTTTTCAATGACGATTGCGGAAAAATCTGAACTTTCTACATCGATATCCGAAGTGTAGAATTTAATAACGTCTCCTGGTTTCAGCCTTTTGGAATTCTTTATAAACGACTGCCATTTAATGCCGTCCAGAGGATGATACAACGTAACCTCGACCAATGCGTCCCCCCTGGCGCCATATAGGCGGGCAGGAATAACCTTTGTATCATTGACGACCAAAACATCTCCTGGCTGCAGGATATCCGGCAAATCGTAAAAATGGCGGTCTTTTATTGTTGCTTCGTCAGATAAATCCAGCAGACGGGAATGGTCTCTGGGCGTTGCTGGCCTGGCAGCAATTAAATCTTTGGGGAGTTCAAAATCAAATAAGTCTACTTTCATGCCTTTTTCCTTGTTTTTTGCAGTTATAGTACAGAGCCCGGAAAGTTTCAAGCATTAATAAAAAAGTAATTTGTTTTTAGTAGGTTATAAAAATAAATTGGAGATTTGCAGCATGATAACAAAGAAGGATTTGAATAATCTTGAAAGCATTTTTTTACTTTCGGCGATTGATTATTACGAGGGAAAGCGTAAAGCCGCCCAGGCTTTGGGAACATCTGTCGATACAATTAACAAATATGTAGATAGCCTGGAAGAGGAGCTGGGAACGCGTTTGCTGCTCAATACGGGGCGGGGAAGCGTTTTAACGCCGGGCGCCAAGGGGCTGGTTGAACATGCCGGAAAAATCAAAGAGGTCTTAAATGACATTTATATGGGGGCTGCGGATAAGGAAGACGTCAAAGGAACCGTGCGCATAGGGCTTTCAGAAAGCGTTGCGGCGATGTTTCCGATGATGGATTGCGGCTTTTTTATGGATAAATATCCGGCGGTCAATTTAACTTTTCTGCTCTCTATGGATAAGATAAACTTTAATAATTCAGGCGTGGATTTGCTTCTTTCTTTTGATAAGCCGGATGGAACAGATGTCGTGGTTGTGGCGACGGCAAATATTTCCTTGGGCTTTTTTGCGTCTCCTGAATATTTATCTAAAAACGGCTATCCGGTGGATGAAGACGATATGCTGAAAAACCACCGATTGATTTGCAAAGAGGGAAATCGCCTGAATCCTAACTTGAAGCTGATTTATAAGAGGGCAAAAAATCTTAATTTGGCGGCGAACTCAAATTATACGATTGTTCAAATGGTGCAGAGCAATATGGGGATTGCGATGATGCCGACAATATTTAAAAATTCCGGCTTTGTCTGTCTGGATAATATTCCCTGCGAAGAATCTTTTACGCTTTATTTGTCTGCTTACAGAAATACCAAAGATATTCAACGCGTGCGCCTGGTTCTGAATTTTTTTAAAGAGCTGATGGAAAGCATGTAATCTGAAGGCTTGGTCCTCTTTCAACGATGATAAATAAACTTAAAAATTATAATGAATATTTTGTACGAAATAATTCGTATGGACAAGAAGAAAGAAAAGATGTTTTTGAGTTTACTGATTATTCTTCTCCGCTGATTCTTTCTGCGCCCCACGCAACCCGCAGTTTTTGTAATAAGAAAGAAAAATGTGCGGATTTATATACTGGTGCAATTGTTAAGTATCTTGGTTCTGTAAACAAAGTATCAACTTTAGTGAGAACAAAATTTACCCCGTATAAATTTCTTATCTCTAATTATATTGCGGAACATAATTTGCAAAACCATTATTTTTTGGATATTCATGGTTTTAATCAGGAAATTGGTTATGATATTTGTTTAGGTATCGCTGATTTTGAAGCTGGAAATTATCCCTATTTAAGCCATATTCTGGAAATCGCAAAACAATATGGTTTAAAAACAGCAATTAATCATCCTAATTATACAGGAAAGATAGGGCTTACGGGGCGTTATCAGAAAATGTTTAATAAACCTAACGTAATTCAAATTGAGCTGAAACAATATTTACGGGATTTTTATCGAAATTCTGATATCGTTTTGAATATTACATTGCCATTTTTTAATGATGTAATTCATTGCTATAAATAAAAAACAAACTGCGATGAGTTGTTGGTCGTTTGATTTTATTATGTAAATTTTAAAAGTATTGTATTATTATAAAAAATAAAGATGGTTTATTTGAGGTTTATAATGGTTTTAAAAAATAAATTGAATATTACCAATCAGATTGAATTAAATAAGCTTGAGGAAAAAATTAGCAAAGAGAAAGCTAAAAAGTTTTTTGATAGTGGTAAAATTAACACTGTAAAAGTAGGGACTTTTGCGGGATTGAAACAAATTCATAAATATTTATTTGAAGATATTTATGATTTTGCTGGAAAAATTCGTGATGTTAACATTTCTAAAGGTAATTTTAGGTTTGCTCCTGTAATGTATTTGGAGCAGTCATTAAAGCATATTGATAAAATGCCGCAATCAACTTTTGATGAAATTGTTGAAAAATATGTTGAAATGAATATCGCACACCCTTTTCGGGAAGGTAACGGACGCTCAACAAGAATTTGGCTGGATTTAATATTTAAGAAAGAAATTAAACAGGTTGTTGATTGGAATAAAATAGATAAAGAAGATTATTTATCCGCAATGGAAAGAAGCCCTGTTAAAGATATAGAAATAAAACATTTGTTGAAAAACGCCCTGACTGACAAAATTAACGAAAGGGAAATTTTTATGAAGGGAATTGACGTAAGCTATTATTATGAAGGCTATGATGAATATAATATTCATAAGCTGTTGTAATCTTATCTGTCTGCCTTTCGCAAAAAACTCTGCTAGGGAGTTTTTTTATTGATGCGCGATATTGTGCAGTTATCGGACCAGTGAATATGAGGATTTTAAAGAGTTAATAAGAAAAATGGAACTTAGAAAATCCTTAAATTATTTCACCCACTCCACAGGTGTCTCAAGAGGGTTAATATCTAATTTGTAATTTGTCCAAGGATTTATAATATACACACTTGGAATACCGATAACGATATTATAAATATCCTGAACAAGGCCAACTGGAATTGCCGCTATGCCATAACCAATATGTTTTCCCACACTAATGATATTTCCTTTTATTAAATATTTCGGAACTGAAGCCAATGCTACGGCGGATACTCCAATTCCAGCTATTGTATTATAAGGAAGAAGCATGTGCCAATGATTGCTTTCATTTCTGCCGAACCATTCATTGTGTCCTTCCGACCATAACTCATCTGTATATTGTGGAGATAAGCGAAAAACAATATCCTGATACCCAGAGCGCTTCAGGCGCAATTCATGCTCCTGAGAATCCCTTTTAACTCTTGCTGCGACAGGATGGTAACTTCCCCTTCTGTCACAATAATACATTGAACGTTCGCCGTTGCACCAAACTTCATGCCCCCTACTTCTGACACTAACCAATTCAACTTCTTCTCCGTCCAGAAAAGCCGTAACTCCATAAGGTTCTGCAGAATTTATATCAATGTCAATTCCATCAAGACGCACATCAGTATAGTCATAACTGTAATACTTGGGCTGTAATGCACACCCGCAAAGAAGAAAAAACATACAGCATATAAAAATCTGACGAACCATCTGTAAATCCAATATTATTCTGTAATGAACAATATTCCATAAATAATAAATTATTTATTAATCAGTACCCAAAGTTCGATAATTCTTTCAAAAATGCTGTTTTTAAAACTTCCAAAATCGGACTGGTTGAAAGCTTGGGTTTACATAATAAAAAAGCACCTCGAAAGGTGCTTTTTAACAAATGGTGCACTAGGCCGGCTTAGCTTCGCTGCACTGCGCTTATCAGCCAAAGGCTGACCGGCATACTCCGTCTGCCTTTCGCTTGTAGTCAAACCGGCACTGTGCCGCTTCAATCTGTCTATGTTCCAATAAAAAACATCCCATAAAGGGATGTTTTTTATTGGTGCACTAGGCCGGAATCGAACCGGCACGCCCTTGCGGGCAACAGATTTTAAGTCTGCAGCGTCTACCAGTTCCGCCACAAGTGCATAATCTGTAGCTCATTTTATATAAATATTTTTTTACAAAAGCAATAGTAAATTTCAATATTTGATAAAAAAACTTAATCCTTGTTTCTTTTTGCAAAATGTGATTAGTTATTGGTGTTAACAACTGGAAACCTTCCCTGCGGCAGGAGACAGCGTCCCGGCAGCCGGTTTCCTCTTAAAAAAGGAATAATATGATGAAAACGATAGACATTTCTTGGCGCAGATATCTGCTTCCCAATATTAATCCCGAAGGATGGCGCTTTGTGGGAATTTTTGCTGCAATAACAGCGTTATTGGCAATGATTTGGCAGCCGTTGGGTTGGGTTGGGCTTGTCCTGACCGTATGGTGTTTTTATTTTTTCCGCGATCCGGAAAGGGTTACGCCTGATATTAAAGATGTTGTGGTTTCCCCGGCAGACGGAATCGTCCAGATGATTACAAAAGTCAAAGCTCCCGAAGAGCTTGGCATGGGAAATAAACAATATACCCGGGTGAGCGTTTTTATGAGCGTGTTTAATGTTCACGTTAATCGGGCACCGGCAGAAGGAAAAATTACTAAAGCTGTTTATGTTCCCGGAAAGTTTTTAAACGCAACTTTGGATAAAGCCAGCAAAGATAATGAACGCCAGCTTTTGGCAATGAAAACCGTTTCAGGAAAAGATATTTGTTTTGTTCAGATTGCAGGGCTTGTTGCACGCCGCATTTTGTGCGAAGCCAAAGAAGGAATGACCTATAAAGCCGGTGAACGTTTCGGACTTATCCGTTTTGGTTCCCGTTTGGATGTTTATTTGCCAGATGGCGTAGAACCCCAAGTTTGCGTCGGGCAGACAATGGTTGCCGGAGAAAGCATTATTGCAAATCTGGCTGATGGTGCAGCGCAAGTTAAAGGAGTTATCCGCTAATGGAAAAAATTAACGCTAAATTGCGGCTGTCTAAGCAAAAGCTTACCAGTCTCCCTTTTCGCAAAATAGCGCCGAATATTGTTACAATGCTGGCTTTGTGTGCCGGTGTTACATCTATTCGCTATTCTATTTCTGCGGATTGGGCAAAGGCGGTGCTCTGCATTTTTGCGGCAGCTTTTTTTGACGGGCTTGACGGACGTGTTGCCCGTATGCTGAAAGGCTCTACGAAATTTGGCGCAGAACTTGATTCTTTGTCTGATTTTGTAAGTTTTGGCGTGGCGCCGGCTATTTTGCTTTTCCAGTGGTCGTTATCAAGTTTTCCAAAATTTGGTTGGTTTTTCTGCTTGTTGATGTCTATCGGCATGGCTATGCGCCTGGCTCGTTTTAATATGATGCTGGATGAAGAGCCGCAACCTGAATATTGGCACCATTTCTTTGTTGGCGTTCCTGCTCCGGCAGCGGCAGCCTTGGCGATGATGCCGGTAATGATTTCTTTTGATTTTCCGGAATTAAACTGGTTGGTGCGTTCGCATGCCTTTTGTGCCACGCTTTTGTGCTTGGTTACATTTTTGATGGTGAGCCGGATTCCGACGATTTCAACTAAGAAGATGAAAGTTCCGACTTATATGTTTATCCCGATGATGCTGGTTGTTGCTTTGTTTGCAACATTCATTATTACGCAGCCTTGGGTAACGCTCGGAGTTATGACAATTTGTTATGCTTTGTCAATTCCGTTTGGCGTTATTATTTTCCTTAAGGAAAAACAAAAATACGAATAAAAAAATACCCTCGGTTTTGCCGAGGGTGTTTTTTTACCTATCGTCCTCCGGTTAAGATTTTTTTGTTTAATAAGGCAATATATTGCTTTTGAGAATGTGTACGATTTGGCTCGTAAACTTCTTTTCCTCTTTTGCCTAAGCTGGCATTTTGAAGGACTGTGCGAAAAATATTTGCAGGATGATTTTCTAAAGATGCTAAGTTATATTGGGTAACCAGCCCCATGTGGTGTCCGTTTTCTATATCCGGCGGTGTTTCTATTTTCCTTTCTGGCGTTAATATTTTTACGTTCTCAGGCAAATTGAATGCGATAATACTATTGCGCTTATCCGGTAAGAGCGTGATATATGCCGGAGCAGGGGAAGTACGATATTTTGCTTTTTCGTAAAGTTCAGGATTAAACATTTTGATAAAAGGTTCTTTTCTCCCATTATCATTGCTGTAATTACTCATAAAATGCGCTCCTGAATATTTTAACTTTTCTTGTACTGGCAAAAAGGCGTAGCTGCAAATGAAAATTTGGCTAAGAGCCTGTTTACAGGTTTCAGAATCATATAATTGTGAGCTCAGATGTGAAAATGCATTTATCCAACGATGTGCGTGTGCTACGCCGGCACAATAGCCAACAATCGTTATATTTTTGCAATTGTTTATAAATGTCTGTTTATCATATGCTTTTCCGTTAGTAATATTATTTTTGCCATCAATTGCAATTCCTTCCCCTAAAAAGGAAGATAGATTGTGCTTGACAAAATTCATATCTTCGCGGGTAAAAAAAGTTTCTGGAGCGCTAATTGTTTGGAGTGATAATGCAAATTTTTCACCACGGGGTTGTTCAATTGGAAAATGTGCCAGATAAACATCGACCTGAGAACCAAATATTGACGGTATATCAAGAGCTGTGCCTAAGTATTTTGACGTCCATTTTTGAAGTTCCTCTTGGGTATCTTTTATGTGAAAAGGCATTGCTAGAATCAATGCCCGCCTTTTAGGGGATACAGCAAAGCCGCTATTTTTAAATGTGGCTTTTGCAAGCGTGCCCGCAAGGTTAAGTTTCCAGAATTTATAATCACAGTGCTCTTGAAATGTATATTTATTGTTCTCTATCATACCGGAGCAATCTGCGGAATATTTAGCTGCAGCTTGGTATAGCTTGATAAGGTCTGCATCTGTAGCATGGATGTTTTTGAGGTCGCTTAGTGCTTTTTGTGCATCTCTTATATATCCGCTGAGCATTAAAGAAAATGTTAATAAATTTTTTTCATCTGCAAATTGGCGCACTGACGGCACGTTTTTTTCTCCGCAGCTTGTCAGAAATTGATTAATAGCAGCTTCAAAGCGGGTAATGCGTTTGTTTCTTAAAATATTGGCAATTGTATTTTGCCCCAAAATGGGGTTGTGGATTTCTGGTCGCCGGGCAACATTATTTATAAATGCATCCCTGATGACTTTTGCTAAAGGGTTTTTGTTCATTTTTTATTTTTTTCTTGCATAATTTTATGGTTGTATTCATTATTTTGTCAGGACATCATACACGTTAAAAGGAGAAAAGTGTTGTCACTTTTTGATAATAAATATTACAAACATGGGGTTGCAAAAAAACTGGTTATTTTTATTCATGGCTATAATGGTTCTCCGGAATCTGTTGATTATGCCGTGCAGATGTTATATGGGCAACTGCATGATGCTGTAATTGTTGTTCCCAAAGCGCCGTATATTTGCGAAAAAAATAAAGATAATTTGCAATGGTTGAGTTTTTATGCTGTTGATCCAGAGGCTCGTTTCCGCCAGAAACAGACAACGACTGATGAAATTTTTTGCATATTTAACCAGTTGGGAAACAGTTTTGCTGATATGGCTGGAAAAATGAATAGCTTTATTGATGAACAGCAGAAATTATGGCAAATAGATGATTCCCATACCTATCTTGCAGGATTTTCTCAAGGGGCAATGCTTTCTATCTATACAGGTTTGACGCGCAAAGGCATTTTGGGTGGATGTATTGCTCTTGCAGGAATTGTTCCCGGCCAGGATAAGTTGCAACAAGAGATAGTTTCCCGTCCTGAATTTTTGATTCTGCATGGGTGTGATGATGCGACTGTCCAATATAAAACTTTGCCGGTTACACTTAATTGGTTTCAGCAACAAAATATCCCTTTCAGCGTTTTTGAATTTGATAATTTGGCGCACCAGATGAATGCTGCAGAAATGCAAAAAGTGGCTGATTTTATAAATTTGAAAGAATAAAATTAGTTTTTAAGCGCGAGCTGTTCTAATTCGCGGATTTTGTCGCGGTATTTCATCGCATCTTCAAATTCCAGATTCTGGGCAGCCTCGCGCATTTTTTTGTTATATTCTTTCAGCTTTTTATCTATATCTTTGATTTGTTCTGCTGTTTCGGGCTTTTCCTCGATATAATCGCTATCTGTCATGTCTTTTAAGACATTGGATATTTTCTTAATGATTGTTTTGGGAGTTATGCCGTGCTGGGCATTATAGTTTAGTTGTTTTTGCCGGCGGCGGTTTGTTTCATTTAGCGCGCCTTCAATAGATTTTGTCATCTTATCCGCATAGAGGATGACGCGCCCTTCTGCGTTGCGGGCGGCGCGGCCGATGGTTTGGATAAGCGAACGTTCCGAGCGCAGAAATCCCTCTTTGTCGGCATCTAAAATGGCGACCAGGGAACATTCAGGAATATCTAATCCTTCGCGCAAAAGGTTAATACCGACCAAAACGTCAAAATTTCCCAGCCTTAAATCTCTGATAATTTCTATGCGTTCAAGTGTATCGATGTCAGAATGCAGATATCGGACACGAATGCCGTTTTCATTAAAATATTCGGTCAGGTCTTCAGCCATCTTTTTGGTCAGGGTTGTTACAAGAACCCTTTGCCCCTTGGCCGCAGTTTGCCGGCATTCATGCATTAAATCGTCAATTTGGTTTTCTACCGGGCGTATGATGCATAACGGATCGGCTAATCCTGTCGGGCGGATAACCTGTTCGGCAAAAACGCCCTGGCTTTGTTCTAATTCCCAATCGCCGGGCGTGGCGGAAACAAATATTGTCTGCGTCCGCATTTGATTCCATTCTTCAAATTTCAACGGGCGGTTATCCACGCAGGACGGCAAACGGAAACCATATTCTGCCAGTGTGCTTTTGCGGTTGAAATCTCCCTTAAACATCGCCCCGATTTGCGGCACGGAAATGTGGCTTTCGTCAATAAAAATGATTGTGTTCTTGGGAAGGTATTCAAAAAGTGTCGGAGGCGGAGCGCCTGCGCATCGCCCGGTCAGGTATCTTGAATAATTTTCGATGCCTTTGCAGTGTCCGGTTGTTTCCAGCATTTCAATATCAAATCTGGTGCGCTGTTCAATGCGCTGGGCTTCCAACAGCTTATTTTGCGCTTTAAATTCTTCTGTTGTGTCAGCAAGCTCTTTTTTTATACCGGTTATTGCCTGGGCGATGACCGGGCGCGGCGTAACATAGTGGTTGGCCGGATAGACTACAATTTCGTTTAAATCCGTGATTTTTTTTCCGGTCAGGCTGTCGAATTCTGAAATTGCTTCAATCTCATCGCCAAAAAATGATATGCGCCATGCCTTATCCTCATAGTGGGATGGGAAAATATCCAGGACATCGCCGTTAACCCTGAATGTGTTGCGGACAAAGTTCATTTGATTCCGTTCATATTGTAAGTCGGCCAGCCGCTGGTAAATTTCTTTAGTAGGAATTTCATCGCCGATTTTCAGAGGCATTGTCATTTGGGTATAAGATTCAACATCGCCCAAACCGTATATGCAGGAGACTGACGCGATGATAATGACATCGTTGCTTTCCAGAAGGCTTCGGGTTGCCGCATTGCGCATTCTGTCAATCTGTTCGTTTTGTGCGGAATCTTTTTCGATATATGTATCTGTTTTGGGAACGTAAGCTTCGGGTTGGTAATAATCATAGTAAGAAACAAAATATTCCACATGGTTGTTGGGAAAAAATTCTTTCATTTCAGAATAAAGCTGGGCTGCGAGGATTTTATTGGGTGCCATAATGAGCGCCGGCCTTTGGCAGGTTTCTATTATCTTTGCCATTGTAAAAGTTTTGCCGCTTCCGGTTACGCCTAAAAGAACCTGGTTTTTTTCTCCGCGTTCCAGTCCGGCGCAGAGTTCTGAAATTGCCTGCGGCTGGTCTCCAGAGGCTTCAAAAGGGCTTTCCAGTTTGAATTTTGCGCGTAGCATTTTGACAACCTATTTTATTGTTTCGCTTAACGTGTTGTTTTTTAGCGAATTTGCATAAATTTTAGCAAAATTGCTAAAGGCTGCGGCTTCGTTAATTGCCCGGTTAATGGCCTCTATATCAATTTTGTCATCTTCCAGTTGGCTGGTGAGGACATTGAATGCGCTTTCATATTTTGTATCTTTGAAATAAGGCATAAATTTATTGCGCAGGCGAACCAATACGGTTTCTTTGCCTGATTTTTTCAAAGCCGTTGCCCAATCCAATATATAAGATATTTGTTCTGAAGTTAAAGGCTTGCCTTTTTCTGGCGGGTTTATCAAATATTTTATGCTGTCGGAGGCTTCTCCCCAGCGCCCGGCGTTCCATAGAATCTCGCTTCTCATTAAAATAGCGTTTTTGCTGGTGTCTTCTTCAAGCAATACTAATGCCGCTTCTGTCTGCCCCAGCTGCATAAGGGCCTTTGCCCGGATAATCTTGCGGTGGGTTTTTAATGTTTCAGGCATGGGCAGGGCTTCTGTCTCGTCCAGAATCTGAATTGCTTCGGCAGGATTATCCTGAAATAGCCTGACCAATGCGAGCCGGGTGGCAATTGTGCTTCTTTCCTGGTGCGACAAGTCTTGCGACTGGAGCTGCTTTTTGAGCAAAAGCGCGGCTCTTGGCATTAAATCGACGGCAACCAGCCTGTCTGCCAATTTTTGAACGATTTTATGATAATGCTTGCTCATGGGAGCCAGCCATTCAAAATCTTGGTAAAGGGCCAAAGATTTTATTGCCGGGATATTTTTATCCTGGTTATGGTAATAAATATCTTCAAACAGCCTTATCATTTTATTCGTCAGAATCTTTTTGTGCTTTTCATCTGCCAAGGGCAAAGCCTCGTTTAATGTGCGCAAGGCATTATAGTAATCCTGGTTTTTTACGTATAAGCCGGAAAGCGAGGTCAGCAGGTTTATTGTAAACGGCATTTCCCGCCAGGACATCCGCAATTTTTCCAGTTCATCGATTGCCTGGGCTGCCGTTATGGCGCCGATGTTATTCGATAAGACGGCTTCATCATAGCGGGCCAGAGCAGAATAGCGGTCAGAATTAGATTCCGCGGCTTTGTGATATTCAAGCAACGCATTGCGCGAATAGTCCTGGGTAACATATTTTTGAGCCAAAAGGTAATGCATTTGCGGCGACCTGTCGACTAAAGGGTTTTCCCTTGCTTTGATGATGTCTATAAAGTTCTGTGCGGCAATATCATTTCCGGCTTTGATTGAAATATCCGCCGCAACCAGGGCGATGCGTTCTTTAATTTCGTCAGGATAATCTTTTATTAATCCCATATATGAGAATAGGACGGCAGCATCTTCTTTTCTAAATTTGTGGGCGGAAGAGGCGAGTGTTCTCCAGAATACGGCTTCGTTAATGTCGGGAAGTTTGCCAAAAGAAAAGTTTTCGACGGCTTCTTCGTAGCGGTGCAAGAGAAAATTGGCAACGCCTTTTAAGGCATGATATTTTTCTTTTTGGCTATAGCCTTCATTTTCTTTTTTGATTTGCTCTAACAGGCGGAGCGCTTCGCTGCCCAGTCCCTGGGTCAGGTAATATTTTACCAAAGCTTCCTGAGCCGGGAGCTTTTGGTCTTTGCCGGCTTGGAGAATATCCTGATTGAGTTGTTGTATGGCCGAATTAAAGTCTTTTACGGACATTTTTTGTGCTGTCTTCAAACTAAAGCCGGTTTGTTGAGCCTCCTGCCCGAGAAGAAGCTGCCTTTTAATCTGGTCAAGATTTTCCGATATATAGAGGCTGCGGTTCAAGGCTCTGATGGTGATGCCGGTATTGCCGCGGCTGACAATGATATCCGGCGCTTTTTGAACAATGGCAATACCTTGGCTGGATTGGAGCAAGTCAAATTCAGGGTAGTGGTATGCTGTTTTTATGCCGGTATCCATGCTGGAGATTGTGGCAACAACCAGGTGGTCGCCGATGACCGGGTCCAGCGAACGGACAATTTCTCCGGCGGCTTGCGTCGGAATGAACAAATAGGCGTGCTTTTGCCCGCTGTATTGCGTGAAAACGGGGAGTTCCTTAAAAGGCGTTTCCTTGTCTCCGGTAAACAAGTCGATAATCCATAGCAAGCCTTCCCGGCGGACATGGCTTTTGACACCGGGTTTTAACCCGACCCGGATAATTGTTGCGTGGTTATGCGGAATTTGAATCAAGCTGTCTGCCAACTCATTGGCGCTGGCCTGCATTTTTTCAATATCCACATTCTGGCTATGGTCAAAAACAATCCATAGGAATTTGTCGCGTTTAAATACCGATAAATTTACGGGCATGTTCCATGAAAAGCTTAAGCTGGCCGTTTTCTGAGCAATAGGGGAAGCTTGGGCTGTGCTTAATGTTTCCGTTTCTTTTACGCTGCTGCTGCGCTTAATCTGCAAGGGCGCGATTTCCTGCGTTATGATTTTTTTTTCAGGAAATGCCGGCGCTTCCGCATATGCGGAAAAAGGTGCAAAAACGCAAAACGCAGTTAGTAAAAACTGCGGGAATATCCTGGTTGTTTTTTGCGCATGCATTCCGATCAAAGCTTTGTCCCTAATAGTTCGGCGGTTACATTTTTCGCCCGTTCCGGCTGCATTTGCGAAAGAATCGCCGATGAGGAAGCCGGTTTCATTTCACGTATAATCGAAACAAGGATATCCATGTCCAGGCTGTTAAAAATTCTGGCGGCGTCTTTAGGCTTCATTGTTGCATACAGCTTTACCAACGAGTTTAAGTTTTCCCGCTCTTTTTGATTATAACCGTTAATCAGTTTTTCCAGCTTTTGTTCATAGTTTTTCAGCTGTTCAAGCTTCTTGTCGATTTCTTCCTGGGCGACTTTCAGCTGGATGGCTTTTTTATCAATTTCTTTTGCGCGGATATCTAAAGCTTCGCGGCGTTCGGCCAATTCCTGCAGGATAAGTATCTCTGACTGGGTAAAAGCTGTGTTTGGCGTGCCGGCAGAATTTGTGCCGTCTGTTTTTCCTCCGCGTTCCAAAGCTTTAGCAAGGATTTGCGTGTCCTGGTTGGTTTTTTCTTCTGCGGAGGCCTCTGATTGTGAGATATTAATGAGCGCTGCCTGCTCGTCCCGAATACGTTCGAACACATTGTTTATTTTCACGGACATGCTTAAAAAAGCCATAAAAATAAACAATGGCAAGATGCGGAAATTTAATTTGATTTTTGTATTGGGCATTTATCCTTGACCTATATTATTTTATTGAACGCAACGCTTTTAAAAGTTCGAGTTCCGCTTGGGAACGCTCTTCTTCATCTTTGCCCGGCTTATATGCTTTTCCTTCCGGGGCTGTCGGCTTAATCGTTCTGGAATCGCTGATAACCTGTTCTAAGCGTCCGGCAAGGTTATCGGCCCGTTCATTGATAAACATCAAATCATCTTTTAATTCTTTGGCATTTTCAACGACTTCTTTTAAGCCTTCCGAGGAATGTTCCGTAACGGATTTTAATTTTGGAATGGAATTTTCCGCTTTAAATGTGGCATCGTTTAAGGCAGAAACCAATTTTGCCAGAGAATTTTGATTCTGACGCAGGATGTTCAAATTTTTGTTTAGCCGGTATGTGTAAAGGATTGTCGGAACCAGCAAAACGATAATTGCGATATTGATGATAAGTTCCAAGTTAGCCATTTTTAGGCGCCTTTCCCTTGACTTTTATGACAATATTATCTTCTTTTCTTCCCATCGAGCCTGTAATCAGCGGAACATCGCCGCAGATAAGCGTAACATCTTCGTGCGGATCCATTTCCAGGGGGAGGAATGAGCCTGTCTGCCATTTTGAGATTTCTCCAAGGCGGACTTTCTTTTCTTTAAGAACGGCACTGACTTCGACATCTGTTTCCCACAGGCGTTCCATGAGGTGGTTTTCCCAAATGGCATCCCTTCCGAACCTTTCGCCCATAAACATTTGCAAAAGGAGTTCGCGGACAGGTTCCAGCGTTGCGTAAGGAATCATTAAATCAAGCTTGCCGCCCCGGTCTTCCATATCTATGCGCAAACGGGCTACAATAACGGCATTTGACAGGCGCGAGATTGTCGCAAAACGCGGGTTCGTTTCCAGACGGTCAAAGACAAAATTGACGGAGGTTACCGGGTCAAAGGCTGTGGACAGGTCGTTTAAGATGAGCTGAATCATATCTTTGATGATGTTCAACTCAATTTTGGTATAGGGGCGCCCTTCAATACGCATTGCAGCCGTACCGCGACGTCCGCCTAAAAGCACGTCTACAATTGAATAAATTATGGAGCTGTCTAAAGACATCAGTCCGTAATTGTCCCATTCTTCGGCTTTGAATACGTTTAGAAGCGTTGGAAGCGTCAGGGAATCAATATATTCGCCAAAGCGCATGGACTCAATGCTTTCTAAGGAAACTTCCACATTGTCTTGCGTGAAGTTTCTAAGCGAAGTTGCCATTAAGCGGATTAAACGGTCAAAAACAATTTCCAGCATGGGGAGGCGTTCGTAAGAGACCATCGCGCTGTTCAAAATGGCCCGGACGCCGTTTTTCTGGGCGGCGGCTTCGGGAAAATCAGAATTGCTGTAACCAAGGAGAGAATCTATCTCTTCTTGGTTAAGTATTTTTGAATCTGCCAAATCATCCATGTGTACGGCCGTGTCTCCGCTGCGGGCGGCAATCATATCTGCCCAGTCTGGCGTTTCGGCAGTTTGAGGATTGGTATTTTCTTTGCTTTCTTCAGCCACGTTTTTGTCCTTATTGGTTGTTTTTAATAAATTCAAAACTCTTGAAATTTAAGCTTTTAACTTTTACCGGCGCAAGCAGAAGGTTAATCCGGTGCAGAAATTCTTCTTTGAGCCAATACATGCCGCGGTTGCCGCTTACTTCTTCCGGGCGCAGGGCCAGGGCGTGGGAAATAAGCATGTCATTAATGCGGGGCAGCATTGCCTCAACTTTGGAAATATCTTCCACGGTGCCGAGTTCCAAATTTATTTTTGCCCTTAAGCTGCTGTTTTCTTCATTGGGAAGCAAAACGACAAGCTCGGGAAGGTCATAAAAAATAACCGGCGCGGTCCCGCTTTTTTCATCTCCTGCGACCATTTGGTAATTTACTTCCTGATGGTTGTCCATTTTGAAGAAGAAATAAAACAGACCTGCGAAGATGCCGATAATTGCCAAAACAGGCAGCAGAAAAATCAGAATTTTCTTGCTGTCGATGACAGGCTTTTTGCTGTCTTCCTCATTTTCAAAATCTTCATCGAAACGCGCCATAACGTTCTTCCTGCGATAATATTTTCCCTATTGTCCGCATTTTATAATATTTATTTTGGAATATAAACGTAAATTTTCCACTTATTAACGGTTTTTGCCGGAAAGGCGCAAAAAAAAGAGCCGCTTTTGCGGCTCTTTTGAGGAAAGCTTTTTTTAGAATGTGTAGCGCAATCCCATATAGCTTTCGTGCGCGTTGACATCCAGTTCGCCCACTTTGCCGATTGGGGTATTGATATCGACATTACCCATATCCAAATAACGGTAGCCCAAATCCATATTGAGGCATTTGTTGATGCGCACAGTCAAGCCGCCGCCCAAAGACCAGGTGAAGTTTGTGGTGTCGGCTTGTCCGAAGTTGGTTCCGGTCGTGGTGTGGGAGAGTTTTAAATCTGTAAAGCCGAGACCGCCGGAAATGTATGGGCTGACAACATAGTAAGGGGCGAAGTCGAGATAGACATTGGCCATGTAAGACTTGCTTTTGAGGCCGCCTTCTTCGTCGTTTGCCTTTACTTCATATTCATTGCGGTGCGTATATTCCAATTCAAAACGCATGAAGCTGTAGCGGTAACCTAAAGACCCCGCGAAAAACCATTCATAGTCGAAATCGAATATTGCTTCATCAACAACGGAATCTTCCGTATCGTTAAGATTAGCGTTTGCTGTTCCACCTTTAATGCCTAAATAAAAGCCATCGCGGGCAGAGGCTTCTGCCGCTGCAAATAATACAGCTGCGGAAACAGCCGCTAATAATGCTTTTTTCATATATTTTCTCCCAAAAATATAAAATTCTTATTATTTTGGGGTCAGCTTAGCATGCAATAAGTTAAAAAATTATTTATAACGGAAGGGATGTGCGGCATAAGTTCCTAAAATATGCAGGGATTCTGAAAAAAATTCCAATTCGCCAAGCGCATTTTGGAAAGATTTGCGCCGGGGATGAGATTCTATTTCCGCATAAAACTGCGCGGAAACAAACTTCCCGTTTAACAGATAGCTTTCGAGTTTGGTCAGGTTTATCCCGTTGGTAGCAAAGCCTCCCAGCGCTTTGTATAAAGCGGCGGGAATGTTTTTTGCCCTGAAAATGAGCGAAGTAATGAAATTTCTGCCATCGTCTTCGGGAATTTGCTCTTGCCTGCCCATGATTAGAAAACGCGTGGTGTTTGAAGCGTCTGTTTCAATATCGGGCGCCAAAATCTCCAAGCCGTATATTTGTGCCGCTTTTTCTGAGGCTATGGCTGCTTTTGTCCGGTCTTGCAGGTTCAGAATGTCCAGGCATGATTTTGCCGTGTCTGTTCCCGCTTCAGGGGCGATTTTATTTTCTTTGAGGTATTTTGCGCATTGTGCCAGAGCCTGCGGATGGGAAACGGCGGTTTTAATTTCTTGTGTGCTTGTCCCTTTAAGCCCTAAAAGCTGGTGGTGAACCGGCAAAAAATATTCGCCTTGGATGTGCAAACCGGTTTCCGGCAGCAAAAAATGCACGTCTGAAACCCTGCCGGCTTTTGAATTTTCAACGGGGATGACTGCCGCATCGGCAAGCCCTTCCTGAACCAGCGAAAAAGCTTCGTCAAAAGTGCTGCTGGGGCAGTATTCTGCGCCGGGATAAATATTTTCTGCGGCAATGTTTGAATAAGCGCCGGCCACGCCCTGATATGCAATCTTCATTTTACATATTCAGATTTAAATTATTCCAGCCGCGCCGCGGTTGGTTTGCCGGTGCTGCGGAAGGCTTGCTGCCCCAAGACTGTGCTGGTTTTGACGCAGCGCCGCTTTTGGCTTGGCCGATAAGCGCACGTTGCTCGGCATTTTGGGCAACGCCGATTGGCAGCAGCTGGTTAAGCAATGCCGGCGATACGAATTCGGCGCGGTTTCTTTGCAGCGGTTCGACAATCGCATTGATAATGTCTTCTGCCGGCGAAGCGTTAAACGGCACTGCGCGCCCGCCGTAGAAGATGGCAAAAGAATAGCAGGGCGATGATAGTAAAACATCAGTGTTGTCTATGCCGCGGACAAAACGCAGCATGATTTTGGGATTGATATTGCAGTCTTCGTTTGAATCCAGTTTTACGTTGTTTTCATTCATGAAAAGTTCGGCAACAATCATGTCTTTGATTTCTTTATTGATAATGCCGCAGAAAGCGCTAATGGCATATCCGTCAATCGTATAGCCCTTAAATGCCGGGGAAGGGTTTGTTACCTGATAGCAGAAAACCTGTTCAGACTCTGTGATGTTGCGCATGGCATCGGTTCCGGCTTTGTTGGCAATTCCTGTTAAAACCTGCCCGGCTTCGGCTTTGCGGCGCCAACTGTCTTTGCTTTGCTGAAAAGACTGGACGCCGGAATCTTCCTGCGCAAAAACAGGTGCGGCCCAAGCGGCCAGGAAACAAAGCATTGTCAGGCAAGAGCAGATTTTCATTATATAATCTCCAAATTTTCAACTCAATATCGGCTTTAATATATAACCAATATTTTGAACAGACAATCTTATTTTGATATTTTAAACAAAAAAACAGCCTTTGAGAGGCTGTTTTTAAGACGGGGATTTGGGGGAATAAAGCGAATTTATCTTTTGTAGCAGGTTATTGATTTTGTTAAGCGTTTCGCTGTCATATGAGTCGGATATGTTTAACAAAATTTCGTCTGTCAGTTTACGGATTTGCTGTTGGGTGGATTGCTGCATTGTAATGGCTCCAAAAGTTTTTGTTGATTTAATTTATACTTACTAATCTAAAAAGTCAATAATTTATTATAAACAATTTTTAAGTGTGTTATTGTTACAGAAATATGAATATTGGCGAAGATTGTTTTAATAAAATAGTAAATAATTTCAGATTATGATAGAATGGAGTAAGAACTGGGAGGATATATGTATATTTGGGTTGTTTTGGCCACGTTTCTTGCCATTTTAGCAACATTCAACCTGCCGGTGCGCCATGATATGCACCAGCTGGAAAGCCAGCCTCTGGCCGAAGCCGAACTCAATAAGATGGTTGTTAAGCATAAAGCCTCTGTTAAATATGCCCGGACAAAGATTAAAAGGGTGCATGGGGTTAATATCATCAGCTATGAGCCCGGAGAAGTCGCCGAAGAAAAAGGCGGCGGTTTTACCCCTGCCGGTTTTGTCTGGGATGGCGATTATGCGTCATGGATTTATTGCATTGCGCCGGATGAACAGCGGATGGATAACTGTAACCAGATGATTGGCGAAAAAGATTATGTGGTTACAATCGGCGAACTTCCGGACAAATGGATAAACCGCATCAGCGGTATTCCTGTCGGGGAATATATGCGCGTTTTGGCAAAAGCCATGCAAAAAACCCCGGAATGCGGGTTGGTGGCTGAAGATGATGCCTGTAACAGCGGTTATCGCGTTAAAATTTTTGACGATGAGGAAGATGGTTTGTGCATTCCGGCGGGAATCGCCGATGATGCGCTTTTTAACGGTGTGGATTTGAAACGGGCGGTCATTTATATAGAGACGGTGTACAACAAACTCAAATAGGGTTGTTTGGCAAAGGAGAAAAGAGATGTTAAAAGATTTCAGAGAGATGATGGGGCAGAAAGGGTCCATGATGGTGGAAGCCTTAGCCATGCTTGGTTTGATATCTATGGTAACTCCGATGCTTTATAAAAAAGCTGCCGAACGGACGACAGAACTTGCAGATATTAACGCAGCCGCAGCGGCGCGGACGCTTTCCTCCGCAATGGAGAGCTACCTGGCGGCAAACCAGGCGGAATTAAGCAAACTCGGCTGGGGGGAAGGAGCTCATGACCTTGACCCTGAAGAACAGATTAATGCCAATTTTACCAAATTTACCGACTATCTGCCAGAGGGATACATGCGCCATGATGAGGCCGGCAAGATTTTTGACGGTTATAAATTAAGTATTAATGTTAAGCAAAACAGCGAAGGCAAACCAACCTATACGGGTATGGTGGCCTTGCCGATGATTGGAACGGTTGACAAGGTGCGCCGTTCCAAGATTGCTTCCATGATTGGCGGCAATGGCGGTTTGGTTGAAAAAGATGATGCCGGTTTATATTATTCCGGCGTGCAGGGGTTGTGGATGGCCGAACCGGACGACTTTTTTAAGGATTCTCCTTTGGATGAAGGAACGATTGTGGCGGCAACGGTCAGTTCTGTGGGGGCAGGCGGTTCCGGCGGCGGAATCGGTGCGGATGAAAATGCCCTTTACCGCAATGATGTCGGCGATATTGAACGTAACACGATGAACACGACATTATATATGGGCGGACAGGAAGTTGAAGATGTTACAAATCTGGTGGCAGAATCCGGCGGCGTGATTTCCCTTATGGCGGCAGACCGCAATAATGACGGCAGCCGCACGGTTTTGTCTGTTTCTGGTAAGACGGAAATGGGCAGCTTGTTGGCAGAAGGTTTGGCGGAAATCCGCGATAAATTGGCGGTTGGCCCATCCGGCAGCGAATATATGACGGTTGATTCCAGCGGGACGAAAGTTAATAATGATTTGACGGCAGTCGGAAGCGTGCTTGTAGGTTCTGAAGCCACCCGCCCGGATTCTTTTAAGGTTATAACTAAAGATATTAACTTAAATGCTGAAAATGAATTGGGGTTTGAGACAAAGAATAACCTTAAATTTAAAGCTGATGACAAAATTATTATGGATGCGAATCTTTTTGATTGGCATGCCCCGTTAGGAGAAATGGCAATTGGCAATTTGGTGCTGGGAAATGATGGAACAACAGGATATCTGAGCATTGGAGAGGGCAGTAACGGGGTAACTATTCGGGATGATGCTGATTTTAATATGGATCTTTTGGCTCATCGGAATGTTACTTTTGATGGTAAGGAGAACGGTGTTTTTGATGTTTATATGAAGGATATCAAACTGCATGCGATGAATGATTTAAATTGGGAGAGTGATAAGAATATTAATCTCAAAGCTGCGCAATCAATGACCATGGAGGCGAATCGCGTACAGATTTCGGCGCAGGCGGACGGTATTAATATGCAAGCAATTAATAGCTCTGTTATGATTGAAAGCTTATATGGTCCGAGTTCTTATGGCAAGATTGAATTAGGGCAAAATAATAAAGGGGATGTTCAAATAAGTGCTATTGGCGGTATTGCGGAGATACGAGCTGATAACGGAATGCTTCTATCATCAGGTAAAGATGTAAAGATTGAGAGCACTGGGGGAGATGTGGATATTGATGCAAATAAGGATGTTTTGATTGGTAAATCAGCAAGTGTAACTTATTTACAATCTGATGAAACTTTAGCAACAGGAGACTTTATTGTCAAAAGAACGGGGTCTGATGGAACTGATGGTGTTGAAATCTTGCATGTTGACCCTTCTGTAGATGCTTCCCCAGAGAATCTTCCGAGCAGCGTCTATATTCGCAAGGGGGCAATTGAAGTTGCGCAAAGTAGTAATGATTCAGGTTATGTTAAGGCGAATCGTTTTATTGATACGATGGAAAGACCTAGCGAATCTGTAGCAATTGAAGGAATTGACGGAATGGGAATAGAGACGGGAAAGTATGATAAATATGAGATTAATCCGGCTTATACTTCCATTATGCATGATATTAAATTAACGACACGCGGCGGTGCGCGCTTAAGTGATATATTGCCGGACTTTATCCTTAAAGGTATCTATGTTATGGATAATACTTATAAAGAAACCTTTAAAACTGCACAAGTTGGGACAGATGAGGTTGTTTCGTTGGATTGGGTATCAGAAATAGGCAAGGGGGCTTCCCCTTTAAGCGCTAGTGGGACGACCGTTACTGTGAGTGCACCTATGACTACTGATGCAAATGAATTAACATCTCCATGGTTGGGATATGTTCCAACGCCACAATGTCCTCCGGCTTATAAAAAAGTTATTACATTAAATCCGATTCGTTGGAAGATGGCGGAGATGTATCGCGTAACCATGAATGCGCCGGGCGTATCAGGGAGTTCTGGAACAGGTAAGAACCCCACGGATTGGCTCTATGGCGCCTATATGCCGAAAAGGTTTCCGGTAGAAGTTGATTTGTCGGGTGTTACGGTGGCAGATGGAAAATTGATCGGAACTGGGGTTTTAGGGAGTTTTGATGACTCGGGAGCAATAGATGAGAACTCCTTACCGCCGACATTCCAGACCAATACGTGGTTGAACACGACTGTTGCGGCGGCAAAAACAGGAACTGATTTTTATGGTTGGCATGCAATTATGGGCTTTATTTATAACGGCAATTATTGGGATGAATATGTCAAAGAAATTTCTGGGAGTTATTATGAAGATGTTACCGGAAAAATTATTTGGAATCTTTTTCCTGTTTTGCCACGCGAGATGATGGCGATTGCGCAGACCTATTGTTATTTTGACAAGCGTCCTGCAGCCGGTGTGGATGATACATTTGTAGATGATGATATACCTGAATTTGATGGAACAAAAATTAGTAATATCCGTATTGGAAATGGAGATGATAAAACAAATAAAGACGGTTTGGATGATCCAACCTTGGGTTTTAAGTCTCCTTGGTAGAAAATAGGATGTGTTTTCAAAGCTCTGGGCGATTCTGCCCAGAGCTTTTTTTGTGCGATTCGGAGATATGGTGCCCGAAAATTTGCTTTTTTAATTAAAAGGTGTGCTTTTCGTATGAATTCGTGCTTTTGGTGGTTTTTATGAAATGGGCGGAAAATAAGGCTTTTTGAATTCAATACGCCGGAATCAACAAAAAAGGTGTCATTTTTTTATTGTTCGTTAACCAAAAATGTGCTATTCTAAGCTTGTATTTAAATTATCTTTAGAAGGCATTATTCCAATTATTACAGTTCTGATTTTTCATTAAAAAGAAAAGGGAAATTATAAATTAAAAAAAATCCCGAATATGAAGATGATATCAAGAACTAGGCGTTATTTAATCAAAAAAATAATCGTTCGGTAAATAAAAATAATAGGAAAATGCTACAATATATAGAGGAATTGCCCTCAACTTCACGGCTGGAATATTTCTTGCCGTTATCCGCAGTTTGTTAATGCCCAAATACAGAAAAACAAATGCCAAGGAACTTTTAAGACAGCACAAGACATCCCATTGATCATACGGGAATAGGTTTTCGGTGAAAACTTATATTCAAATCTCTGTGTTACCCCTGAAAGAACCAAGGACTTCCATTTGCCTATCTGTTGACGGATTTTACATTGGCATCCTGCCCCTAATATAAAATTGCTATGGCTAAATATATCAAATTTTTTATGATCTTAGTTATGACAATCGTTGTCGCTTCTTGCAGCACTGATGAGCCCGATCTCAACAGTCATGCAAACAGCAATAACAATGGCGGAAACAAGGAACCTGAGGTTTCTCTCGTTTCTACCGACGTTGAGGGTCTTGGCTGCACTCTCGTTTCTGCAACTTGGTCTTCCAAGAACGCAGAACTGAAGAAAGTTGTCCGCTCCCGCGCCGCTTCCAGCAGCGTGAACATGGATCGTGAAGACGCTTTCGCAGCTGTTAAGGTTTCTAAAAGCCTTAACGCCAGTGTTAAGAAGACTTACTCTGATGGTTCTGTAAAAACAGAGCAGGTGAGCAGGTCTTATAATGAAACCGACCACTTTGGTTTCTACGGCCTGGCTGACAAGCGCTTTGTCTCTGACATCGCAATTTTCAACCAGAAACCGGCTGAAACTACAGAGGAAGTTGTAAACGGTATGGCCATTGTTTACAATTTTTCCGGTTTCAAATTCGCGGTTAAAATCGACCGCGAGAAGTCTGCAAAGAGCTTCACAATCGAAGGTCAGGAAGTTGCTACCTGCGATAATGACATCAAGGTTTCGTTCATCGAGGCTAATGTAATTGATGCCAACCGCGACAGCATCTCCGGCGACAAAAAATATCATCTCTATAAGGTTAATTTCACGGCTCATGTCACTATTGACAATGGCGGCGAAGACCTTGAGCGTGATGTTATCGTTGCTTCCGCAAATGTATGGGATGTTAACGAATATGTTGCCCCGACCCCTGACCCCGAATTAGTAGATTATATCTGGGAAGAAGAAGGTATTGCCTTTGTTGGCGAAGACCTGATTTCAACCGGTACTCTCTATGAACTTTGGAGCGATGGCAGCAAGCGTAACCCCCAGGTTAAGCGTGTTGCTCTGAAAGCTTCTGCTTCTGCACCTGCAGATCAGGTTAAAACTGTTGAGAACATGTATGCTTGGAATACCCTTTCGGTAACCAACAACGATGCTCTTAATGGCAATAACCGCACAGACGGCGAGTTCACCATTTATGGTTACAGCGTTGTTAATACCCTTAGCGCAAACTATTTTAGCTGCGCTTTTGTAGGCACATACGAAAAAGCTTATTTCACTGCCCCTAATGGCAAGGAAATTGAGATGCCGTATGCTCCTTACAGCTTTGACAATACGATCGCCAACGAAACTGGTGAAAGCCATTCAGCTGACTATAACAGCCTTTACCTTGTCGTTTCTACCTCAGCTTATATCTGCGGTAAGAGCGAGAACCTCAGCAGCAATGTTGAGCTTCGTGAGGCAGTTGTTGTTACTCCTGACCCCGTTCAGACCGGTATCCGCGTTGAAAACGAGCATGTTGACGGCGATTATATCGTCTTTGACGTTGTCCGCACTTTCGACAGCAAGGCTGACGAAACCGAAACTGTTTTGGTTCGCCACAATGCAGGTATGAGCGTAGAGTCTCCTCTTACTACCGCACTTCGTCAATATGGCGTTGTTTCCAGCAATGCTTCTCTCGTTCGTGAAAGCGAATTCTTTGAGAGCGCTGGTCGCGGTAATGTATCTGGCAAAGTTCAGCACATGGTCAATGTTTTTGGCTATGCTGATTTTACCAATAATATATCCTATTATTTCCCTGCTAATCTGGTTTATTCTGAGAACGGTTTCTCCGCTCCTCTGAATATCGCCGGTGCTGCAGTGAACAAGGTTGGTTCTGAGACTTCTGTTGAGCCTGTTTCCGCTAACGAAACAAGCAAAACTTTTGAAGATGCTATCTTCTACACCATGATTTTTGGTGGAAATGAAGTAGCTAACGGTGCTCAGGTTGTTGTTTACACTGAGAACGTTACTCCGGCCCCCGAACCCGAGCCTACTTATGTTGGTTACCATGTTGTGGCTTCTAAGAGCTACAGCACTCTGGTTATCGACAGCAACTGGGGACTTTTTGTTGCCGATATGATTGCCTTTGAAAAGGACGATATGACAGAAACTTTCTATCATATGGAAGTTTACAAGAGCAACAAAAACGGCGACCGTGGTGAACTGGTATATTCTAACAAAAAGTTCGTTTGCGAACTTCGCGAATATCCCTGCGCTACTTATACAGCAAATGGCGAGTGGGCACCTGCTTACCTCACCGCTGATAAGGGCGAAATCACCGCATCGAAGGTAGAAGGCTGGTACCAGAATCCTCTTACCGCTAATGGTCAGAAGGTGAAGGTATCTACTTCCATTGCCGCTACTCTTCAGGTTAAGACCCCGCTGCTCAACGCAGGCAACTGGAACGCTAATGCTAAGGAATATACCCTTAACGGCGTTTCTTACCGATAAATAGCCAAGTTCTCTCCTCCGCTTACCGAACGGAGGAGAGAAGATATATATTTTCAAAATGTGCGCTTTCGGACAAAGCCGCATCATCTCCCCCGAGATGTTTGGGATGTCCAGACAATTTATAAATTCCAATACCCGCATATTATATTCAAGCGGTGCGGACGGGTTTAACAGAGAGCAATAATCCGTTAGTCTGGCAACAGGCAGCTCCTTTTTCAGATTATGACAAAGTCAGTAAAAAATATTTTCGCAGCAGTAGTAGCAATCATGAGCGTAGGTACCGCTTCAGCGCAGTACACCATCTATAACGACGCTGTCGTTATCAAAGACAAAGATGGTTCCACCTACACACTCGTGGACGGCAAAGAAAACGCTGCCACCAACATGAACCGCGCGTTCTCGGTTTCAGCTTCGGTTGGATATGAGAGCAAGTCCGATCTTCGGATTGGCGGAGAGGTGGCATATCTTTGGAACAAGCGTACCGAAACAGCCCTTACCGGCAGTTACGGCACAAGCTCCAAAGAGGCAGCTTTCAGCGCCATGCAGCGTTTCTATACGAATCCTGCTCAGACCCACAACTGGACATTCTTCGTGGGTGCCGGTGTGGAGCTTCGCAACAGGAAATATGCTTTCGAAGCTTCTGACGAAGTGAAGGCAAGTGTGGAAGGCGCCGCTGTTGAGGCTGGTTACAATATCTATGATGACAACAATCATCAGTGGATTATCAGCCCGATGGTTGAGGTTGGCGCAAAAGTTCGCGTCGCTAAAAACCTCAGCCTTACCGCTACCGCATACTGCGGCTACGAAACCAATAAGGCTTGTGAAAGCTTTGTTGGCTATGGCAACCACAATGGAACTGCAACCCAGTTTACCGTGCCGACAACGGCCGATAACCGCGGTTTTTACGCTGGCGTAAAAGTCAGTGTTAAGGTTTCATTTGCAAAGGGCAAAAAAGGCCCCCGCGCAATTGCCTATTAAAAAAATTATTGTTTAACTTTTAAAAGGGGTGGTTCGCAAGAACTACCCCGCTTTTTTTGACAAAAATTTCGTGTTTCCATGCAGTTTTCTATTGATTTCATATTGATTTTTTGCTATTTTATTTTTCGACAAAATATTATGAGCAAATAATTTACTGGGGTTTCTTGGTGCTTTTGCTCCATTTTACCTTACATTCAGAGAAATAAAATCTTTAAGAATATATGAAACAGAATTTTATCTTTCGAGGATTATTCATGAGCATGCTCATGTGCCTCACAGCCTTTCTTTTGGGCTCATGCAGCGACCAAAAGGATTTAGAAATCTTTACAAAAAGCAAAGAGCCCAGGCCTGAAGACGTGTCCCATGTCGTTGGCAAAGATTCCGTCTGCCAGCGCGAGTTCCAACACCTGAACCTGAAAACGGCGGTGGTGGATTCCTGGAGTGAAAACTACCTGGTTTATCTCAAGGATGCCACTAAAGATCCCGTTACCGTCGGTCCAAAATCTTGGAATTCGGCGGATACGTTGTTTCTGCCCGTGCCCAGGGAAGTTTTTCTTGCCAACTGCAAAAGGTTTATGCAAAAGCCTGCGCCTGAAATTGCCATTCATGACAACGGTTTGGCGGTTAACTGGCTTTTTTCAAAAACCAGAGTTAACTTTTCTACTCTGCATGATTGGCCGGCAGCTGCCGTTGACACCGTGAAAATTTCCGGCGTGGCGCTGAAAAGGCACCGTTATGCTATTGATTCGCTCATTTGGGTGAAGACAGACACAACGCGTATTCTTAATCCGGATACCCTTAACGGGCAATATCTGGTGCGGGAAATCGTGCTGCACGGCAAACTCCGCATGAATGGCGGCTCGCCTGTGAATGATGACTTTAAGGCCATTATCCGCGGCGTGGTTACCAAGGACGGAAGCGAACCGATTAATCCCGGCGATGATGACGAGCTGATTGGTCTGGAACGCGGCGATGAAACGCCGGAGTGCGATTATGCCAAAACAATCCGCGACCATGAGGTTAAGGAAACGGCAGACAGCATTTTTGGCATAGACCGTTACAAACGTCCGATTATCCATCGTTATTCGGTTTCCGGCGGGACGGGGATTATCTGGAAAGATACCCTGCATGCCAAAATCGCCCTGCCGAAGATGTCCCGCGTGTTTATGAGCGAACTTTCTTTCAAGAAGGAAAGCGAAAGCTACAAAGCAGGTGTGGGCAAAATGAACGGCAAAACTTTCTGGTCTCGGGTTTCGGGGATTTATTTCGAGTTCCCGACGTCTTTTGAAAAATCAGTTTATGAATTTGGCGGTTTTTCTTTGGATTTTAACCGGGAAACGGAATATTTTTACTGGAATGCAATTGCTTATAAGAGTACCGAATCTGTTTTTGACCTGGAAATTTATGTGGATGGGGTGAAATACAAGCTCTATCAGGCAAAACACCTTTTTGAAGCGTCTTACAGCGATGGTTCAAAATACCAGTTCAAAATTCCGCAGGAAGTCTGCATCAAAGCAGATAATGGCGGCGGCCCTGTTAATCCGGATAACCCGCTTGCTGCATTGGAAGAACTTGAAAAGAGTTCAACCAATCAGGTGGAGTTTACTTTGGCTGATTTAATCCTTTCGGCAAAAAACAGCTGGAAACACCACATCAACCGGCGTTATCGCGACGGTTCGTCCAGAGACACGATTTGGGAAACAACCGAATATGCAAAAATCTATTTGCCCAAGGTTGAAAAACGGATTGTGGAAAGCCTGGATGACTTTGTGAAAAACGGCGAAAGCTGGCAGCCCGGAAGCGAGCATAACGGCAAAACTTTCTGGACAATTGTTTCGGGAACGAAATTCATCTTCCCCACGGATTATGAACAGCGTACTTTTACCCACCAGGGCATGAGCATTAAGCTTAGCTGCTATGGCTATTGGAGCGCGGTCAATTATCTGGAAACGTCAATTGTTTCGCAAAAAGGCGATGTTGTTGAAAATGGCGTAACTTATCATGTTTATGAGGCATCGCACAAATTCAGGGCATCGTACTCTAACGGGGAAAGCTATGAGTTTGCCATCCCGCAGGAAATCTGGCTGAAAACGGCTAAGGATGAAAATGATTTGACCGGTTTGAGGGAAAAATCCGGAAAAGCCGTTGGATTCAGGATTGAAAAATCCCAAAACCAAATCAACGGAATTGAAGATTATGAGTTTACGATTGAGCGGATTTATAAAACAGGCGTTGTTGATACAATCTGGCTTAACACGACAAAAGCTTCGATTTATCTTCCTTCTTTGCCCGAAGCCGTCCGGGAAACAACGGATATCATCAAAAATTCTCAAAACTCATATGCGGGAACCAATTACAATGGCAAAACTTTTGCTTTTGTTTTAAGCGGTACGCCGGTGAATTTTGAGACATCTTTTGAAAAATCCGAGTTCTTCTGGAAAGGCTTTGGCGTGAAGTTGTCCGAATACGGTTATTGGAAGAATATCTCTTATCTTTCTTCCTCGGTTAACGGACAGCTGGCAGACCGGATGCAAAACGGCGTGAAATACCATGTTTATGAGGTTTGGCATAAGTTTAAAGCGGCTTATTCAAATTCTCAGGAGACGGAATTTACGCTTCCGCAGTTGATTCTTATTCAGGCAAAGGATGAAGACGAATTGCTGGATACTTATGTCAAATCTCGTCTGGAATGGCGCGGCAATGACCTGTATTCAGTTAATGAAATCTATGAGAGCCGGCGCCTGAGCGGAGAAAAGCTGGTCGAAAACAAAGAAGTCAACCTGCAGTGGAATGTTTATGGCGAAGCGTTGAAAACAGTTTATAACGCGCGTCATGATGTTTCCAGCCAAGGGGCAACGGTTTCTTCGTCTTTCGAAAATGTTAATGTTTCAGGCTGCAAAGGTGCAAAAACCAAAAAGGTTTTTGTTTATGACTTTGGTTATTTTACCTCGCAGCTTGAAAATACGGCCATAACCAGCCTGACTTATGAAAAGAATGGCAAAACTCTTGTTTTGGCTGCGGCAGATGCAAATCTTCTGACCTCGGCTTATGATGGTTTTGACCAGGATGCTTCTCCCACTCTGGTTTCTGCCAATGGCAGGGAATATAATGAGTGGCCGACAATTGTCCACTTGCTCGGAAACTATGATACGCAGAGCGCGAGAGTGAATAATTCTGTTAAAATCCGCGTCGAAAAAGGCACTGACCCCACATATCCCGGCTATACGGTTGTGGCAGCAGAGTCCGGTATGACGCTCGTCTATGAACCTAACTGGGGAATCTATCTTTCCCGTATTGTTACGTTCAGGAAAGACGATGGATCAGAAAAATTCTCGGTTATGGATGTCTGGGTTTCGGATAAGAATGCCTCTAAACGGGAACAGGTTGTTTCCGGCAGACGCGTTCAAAACAACGGACATGCTTACCTTTGTGCAACGCCTCAGGATGGTGCCCAGCCGGATGACAACAAAGTTGTCCGTTCTTGGCGCTTAGGATACCTTGAGGCCTTGAGCGGAGGAAGCCTGACAGATGCCAAGGTCGAAACCTGGCAGCAGGTTGGGTTTGAAAACGGTGCCCAGCCGCGCCTTGTCGTTTCGAAGGCGATGGCACATAGTACGGGCGTTTTGACCCCGATTGTTTCACGAGGCACTTATAACTCTTCAACCGGCGTTTTTGTCCTGGATGGCGTAAGCTATAAGTAACCTATTTCTCTGGATAAAACGGCAGGGCTTTGCAAGCTCTGCCGTTTTTTTGAATCTGGAAAAACTTGACGCTCTTAAAAAAGTGATATATACTATAAGTGTTTGTGAAGTGTAGGAGAATTATCATGTCTAGATTCGTCAAAGCCTTATGGCTTGGTTTAAGCGTAGTTGTTTTCAGCTATACGTTTTCTATGGCCGGTGTTTACTGGCTCCCTGATTTTTTGGATAATCCTTCACTTAGCAAACCTTCAAAATCCGATAAAGGGGACGCAGGTTCTTGTGGCAAATATGATATGCTTTCAGCTGTTCCTCATGGAGCGACATGCCAGACCAAATATCCCGGTAAGGGGCTGAAATGCTATGATAATTGCTCCTGCAAATCTGAATATTCCTACACGTCAAAATCATCAAACTTATCTTGTGAAAGCGAAGGCTGTACCATAAATGGCGTAACTAAATATAAATGCAGCGAGTGTTGTGGTACAAGTTGGCGTTATTATAGTCCAAGTTCTTCTTTGGTTCAGATGTTGCGTACAAATGCTTTGTTATGCCAATCATTATCATCTGCTTATGGTACAACGTTAAATTCCGTTATTAGGACGGCGACATGTTCCGAAGGGGGATTTTGTGGAATCTGTTTGTCAGATAAAGACAAATGCGAGGAGGAAGGCAAGACGTGGTGTTCGCAAACATCCGTTTGTGTTGATACTAATGAAGGTGGTTGTTGCGCTGATAACGAGTGCGCAAGCGGGAGTTGTGTCAATAATCAGTGTGTCGATTGTTCAGCTTATGATGATAATGATGCTTATTTATCTGTTGAAAAATTAAAAGATATGGGAATCACGGCAACTGATGCCACGTCTTTAAACAAAGGCTGCAGTCAGTTAGGATATGATGTGGCGGGAGCTGCAGAAACTTGCGGTAAGAAAACCTATTGGAAATGTACAAAATGTAGTGCAAGCAATAAAAAGGTTTGTGGAAACACATGTATTGCTTTATCCGATTGCTGCGGCGATGCGCCTGCGGCGGGTTGCCGTTGCAATAACGGTTCATGGGAAAAAGATTGTACGGCTTATGCGGGTTGGGACTATAGTTGTAATTCGGGGTTGTCTGATATTTGCGCTGGGCTTCAGAATGTTCCTTCTGCAAGTGATGTTGTAACATTGCCGACAGAAAAATCCGCTACAGCACAAAGATGTTTACCCCTTTCACTTCATTGCCAGTCTAAGGGTTTGATTGCCGCCGGCGATTTTGTTACCTGTGGCGTTAAGAAATATGGCAAATGTAAAAGCTGTCCGAGTGGCTACAGTGTTGGATTGACTGCTGATAAGTGTGATGGACAAGAGCCTGAAACGCATGCGACGGAAACGGCATGTAAAAAATGTCCGGCTTGTGCAGCGGGGTATAGTACCACATCTAAGACAGTTAACAATGGCTATAAACTTGAGACGCAAGCGAGCAACCCGCTTTGTACAAAGTTGGTAGAATGTAAAGCAACGTGTAGTAATACGCAGGTTAAAGTGACTAATGGTGGTAGTTCTATAAATAAATGTGAATCTTGTTTAAATTGTCCAAGTGGCTATCGCACAGATATTACTTCCGCTTCTTGTTCTTCCGGGCAAAAATTTGTTAAAGGTTCTGCGCAGTATCAGTCTTGTGGCAAATGCGAAGATATTGCTTGTGATAGCGGGTATCAAAAAGGAATTACATGTAATGCTTCGACTCATAATACCCAGAAGCAAGTATCTAATCCTAGTTGTGTGAAATGTGTTGCAAAAACTTGTGAAGATTATGGTTATAGGTCTTCAATCCCATCGGAGCAAATTTGTACAAGATTTGCTTATAACAGTCTGACCTGCTATAAGGATTGTAAGACAAGCACGTGTGCTGCGGGTATCTATCGAAAAGAAAATGATGCAATGCTTTATAATAGTTCTAATAAAGTTGTTGGCTTCTCTTATAATGGTAAAGATTATACTTCCGGCGATGGCTATGGTGTAACAAATGGTGGGCAAAATGGCGCTTTAACAAGCTGTCCTAAGAATGGGTTTGTAATCCCAACGGATGTAGCGATGACGAATTATATTAATAAAATCGACCAATCTACCGTTACGGAGGGATTTAAAGCAGCTATGACGGACAGTTCAGGTTGGTGGACAAGTGCTTCTTGTTCAGGCAGTTATTGGACATCACAGAATGTTTGTGGCTTTAGTGGTGGGCACCCAAAAGATCTTTGCCTGAAAGATTGTTCTTCCTCTGCGCTTGGCTGTGCAGCGCATGGTTATGAAACAAGAGAAATTAGTGGTAAAAAATGCGATAAGGTTGAGGTTGATGGCGCAACTTGTTATCAGTGCCGTGATTTTACCTGTGATGATTATGAAGCAGCCATACCTAGTGGACAGATATGCACGAAGATTACCATTAGTGGCCGTACTTGTTATAAAGATTGTAAGGTTAGCTCTTGTCCGGTCGGCTTTTATAACAATCCTGATGATAATCAAATCTATGATTCTGCTGGAAAGATCGTTGGTTTTTACTATCAGAACAAATATTATATTCTTGCTGCACTGGATCGTACAGGCGGTGGTGCTGCAAGTTATGAATATGCAGTAAATTATTGCAAAAGGTTTGGCGGGTATGTACCAGGAGCTACAAATATGACGCGCTATATTCAGAAAGTTGATCAGGCGAATTTTAATGAGGAGGAAAAGTATATTATCTCAAGCAATATTTGGTGGACGACGCAAAAGTGTAGCGGTATTCACCCATATGTACTGTCTTCGGGTATGTGTTGGTCAGATAAACCTAGTACCACTCCGACAGTTGTCTGTGTGAGGGACTGTTCTGCTGCGGCAACAGGATGTTTGGTTAAAGGTTATGAGCCTGAAGTTCCTTTCGGCCAGGTATGTAAGTTGGTTACACTTGATGATATGACTTGTTATACAAATTGCCGCAACAGAACTTGTTCGGATGGTGGATATTATGATACTCCTCAATCAGGAAAGACATGTACGCAGGTTTCCTATGCAGATAAAAACTGTTATGAATGTTATACTTCAGGAAGCTCAGGTGGAAGCTGTTCTGCAGGAGAAAGTAGCTCTTGGTGCCTGCAGATGATTCCGGGACTGCCAAAGTGCGGGATTAAGAAATGTGTCAGGCCTAAAGCTACAGCAATAAGTAATGGAACTGCTTTTCAGTGGCATTGCTCGCTTGGAAACAGTAATGGTTATGGTGGAAATAGCGAATATGTCTGTGCGACAGACTGTGGAAATTGTGGGTCATATTAGCAATATTTATGAAAAAATCCCTGGGTGGTTTTATCCCGGGGATTTTTTATGGCTTAGCAGATTAAAGGGATGTAAATTTAGTATGAAGCGGGGGGTAAGGGAGATGACAAAATTTTCATAATTTTGTAATGCATAAGTCATTGACATAATAACACGATGATGTTAAGATGAAATTGTGTTTGTTTTATATGTGAGGTGCGGGATGAATAATCTCTTTAAAAGGTTTCTTTATACAGTTGCCTTTGTTTTTATGAGTGCATCTGTTGTTTATGCGGCAGCTTATTGGCTTCCTGATTATGATGGCTCTTTTTCCATCGGTGGGCAAAATTTGTCTTCTAATTCAGGCAATAATGTTTCTTGTCAAAAATTTAATATGCTTTCTTCCCGTCCTAATGGCGCTGAATGTGATGTTCAGTATCCCGGAAAAGGTTTGCGTTGCTATAATAATTGCCGTTGCAAGCCGGAATATGCCTATACATCTAAAGCAAAAAATATGAAGTGTGATAATGAAGGGTGCTCCTTGAATGGGGTAACCAAATATAAATGTTCAGAATGTTGTGATGAAGGATGGACATACAATTCTTCAACTTATAATTCGTATGCGCGTACTGTAGATTTGAAATGGCTTCTTTGCTTGCCTCAGCCGTCAAATCCTTTAAGCCCTGTTTATGAGCCTGCCAAATGTTCAGAGGGAGGGCAATGCGGAAAATGTATGACAGCGGAGGAAGATTGTAATCGGCGAAAGATGACCTGGTGTGCAGAGGCAGCTGTTTGTGTTGACAAAACCCAAGGAGGCTGTTGCAGCGATAGTGATTGTCCAAGTGGTGCTTGTGTGAATAATCAATGTATGGACTGTTCAGAAGGAAATCAAAAATTATGCAATGGCGAATGCATTGATATAAATGAATGTTGCGGCAATGCACCGGCTTCTGGTTGTTGGTGCAATGATGGTACTTGGGAAACGGATTGTCGGGCTTATTCAGGTTGGGATTATTCTTGTTCGTCAGGTAATGTTGACGTTTGCACAAGAGATCAAAATCTGGCGAATGGATGCACATCTTTATCCTCTTTCTGTTCAGGAAAGGGAATGGTTGCTGATGGTGATTTAGTTGCTTGTGGCAGTAAGAAATATGGCAAGTGCAAAAGCTGTCCGAGCGGTTATAGTGTCGGATTGACAGCAAGCCAATGTGATGGCAGGGAACCAGAGGCACATTCATCTGAACCGGCATGTAAAAAATGTCTGTCATGTGCAGCAGGTTATAGCTTTACAACAACAATTGATGATTGCGGGGCCGGTCAGATTCTGGAAACGCAATCAGGCAACAGTGCTTGTAAAAGGTGTTCGGGAGCAAGTTGTGAGGCTGGTTATAGTACGGCATCCAAAACAGTTAATAATGGCTATAAGCTTGAAACTCAGGCGAACAATTCTCAATGCACAAAGCTTGTTGAATGTAAAGTGACATGCAGCAATACGCAGGTTAAAGTAACCAATGGCAGCAGCTCTACAAATAAGTGTGAATTCTGTCAAAATTGCCCAAGCGGCTACCGGACGGATATTACATCAGCATCATGTTCTTCAGGACAGAAGTTTGTTGTTGGTTCCGGGCAATATCAGCCTTGTGGCAAGTGTGAAGATATTGCATGTGAAGCTGGGTATAGCACAAGCACAACAAGCTGTGCAGATGGGCAGACACTGAAATCTCAAACAACGAATGCAAATTGCAAGACATGTACTGGTACGGCTTGTGAGAGCGGTTATAAAACGGGTATAACTTGTAACGCTACAACACAAAATACGGTTAAGCAGTCTTCAAACAGCAATTGTGTAAAATGTACGCAAAAAACCTGCGAGGAACAGGGTAAGAAGACTTGCAAGGGTATTTGCATTGAGGCTACAGATTGTTGTACTGACAGCGATTGCGGTTCTTCTATCAAGCAGTGTGTTAATGGCAAATGTGTTGTTTCTGGGCAAATGATAAAATGTGCCGATGGTTACAAATTAGGTTTGAAAGAAACAGATTGTAGCACAGGGTATGAATTGGTGTCTCAACCGGATGAGGATAAGTGTAAGAAGTGTGTGAAAAGTAGTCTATCTATTAATCCAAATCCAAGTGGAGATTGGAAAACTCATGATGATCAGGATACATGTTGTCCTGTAGGATATATGTTTGTTTGTCCTGCAGGGTATGGTGAGAAGTGTAAAAATTATAAGAAGAATAGGTGCTGTGCATATGCAGATAAGATTGCCTCAAAATGCCGTACCCACTGCACTGAATAAGGTATGAAAGCAGGATATCTTCTTGTGCCCGGAAAACCACGCGTTAGACGCGTGGTTCCAAAGAGCTTATAGCTATGAATAAGAAAAACTCCTTTGTTATACTGGAAGTTGGTGACTTGATTGAGACTTAAAGTAAGCAAAGGAGTTTTTATGACACAAAATATATTAGCACACACGGCATGGGATTATAGATACCGTATTGTTTTCTCCCCAAAATATCGAAGGAAGGCGTTTTATGATGGGCGTCGTCTAGAAATTGGAGCAATACTTAGGGAATTATGTCGATGGAAAGGAATAGGTATTATGGAGGCAGAAGTGTGTCCAGACCATATTCATATATTGCTGGAGATACCACCTAAATATTCCGTCAGTATAGAAACAGAGAATTTTGGTGTAAAGGGTACTACGTTGATACCACAGGAAAGAATTCTCATAGGGTAGGACATAAGAAATCAGTTAAAGGAAGACGCCGAGACTTCCCAACTAACATTTGAATTAGACCCGTTTACGGGTAGCAAGTAACAATCGCCTGGTCAAGTCGTTGTGCGCCCTTTAGGCGTTCGCTGGTACCGTTAGGGTTACACACGTTAACGAAGAACCCCGCGTTTGATGTGTGGGTTGCTTTTTGATTCTCTCGGAACACTACCTGCGTAAGTTGGTAAATGTAGACAATTCTAAATCTTAATATTAAGATGAAGGACGGGAAGAGGTAAAGTATACTAAATAAAATACCGTAAGAAAATATTTAATGCGGACGTATACGGATTTTTTTAGAAACGCCTAAGAGAAATTCATGAACACTATACCTGTAAATAGAGTTCATTGAATAGAATTACGATAAAGATCATATACACCTTATGGTATCTATTTCACCAAAGATGAGTGAGGGTAGTATTGTACGCATAATTAAATCAAATACGGCAAGAGATTTGAAGAAGCAATATCAGTTTCTAAAAAATGCTACTTCGGTACACAAAGTGTATGGTCAGATGGGTATTTTGTCAGTATAGTTGGTATAAATGAAGCTGTGATACAACACTATATAGAGTATCAAGGGTGTGAAGATATGGATAAGCTTGGTTTGACCTAAGATATCATCAGCATAAGCAGGTGGAGATTCATTGGAAACTGTTAACCAATGAGCCGGCCAACATATACCAGCCGTCTATCATTACAAAGAATATAATTTTGAATGGCAATGCCAAAACGGACGGCGGCAGCATCATCATGCCCATTGACATTAAAACAGATGCGATGACCATATCAATGATTAAGAACGGGACGAAAATTAAAAAGCCGATTTCAAAAGCGCGGCGAAGTTCGCTTATCATAAATGACGGAATGGCGATTTTAAGCGGCGTTTCGGCAATGGAAGCCGCCGGTTTTTCTTTTGCCAAATCTGTAAAAAGCAGCAGGTCTTTTTCCCTTGTGTTTTTTACCATAAATTCTTTTATGGGAAGCGTTGCTTTTTCCAGCCCTTCTTCCATATCTATTTTTTCTTCAATCATCGGAGATATGCCGTTTTCCCAAGCTTTTTCAAAAGGCGGCGCCATGATAAACATTGTCAGGAAAAGGGCGAGGGAAATCATAACCATATTGGGCGGCGTCGCATTTGTTGCCAAGGCGTTTCTGGTTATGGACAAGACAACGATAATACGCGTGAAGGATGTCATCATGACTAAAATAGACGGCGCAATGGATAATACCGTAATGAGCATGATTACGTTAAATATGCGGGCCGTGGCGGAGCCGGTCGGCGCATCGGCAATATTCAGGCTTAACGTTTGCGCGGCTGCGCTGCCGGCAAAAAAGATAATTGCGGTTAATACAAATATGGCAAAGAATGCTTTTTTAATCATGTTTGGCGGTCTCCGCGGAAGTCGTTTCCAAAAGTATGTTTCCAGATGGGCTTAAAAGGATTGTATGCCGCTTTTTTCCGCAACGGATAAGCATGATGCTGCTTTTTGCATCCAGGCGGCGGGTTTCGATGATTTCGATATTCTGGCGGGCGTTCAGTTTTGTGAAAAAATTATTTTTGCTTTTGCTCTCAAGGTATTTGTATAGCCATAAGCATAAAAAAATCAGCCCGATGACAAAAATCAAAGAAGCGGCTGCGTGTATGATGTGAAGCCAATCCATTTTTTATTCCACTGTAATTTTTTTTGAAGTTTATGCCAATTGCCGCTAAGCGTCAATGCCGCATTTCCGGTTGTTAATTGTTGCCAAATAAAAAAATGTCTGTTATTTTTCGTTTTATGGTTAAAAAAAATAAACTTATATTCAGCGATGAACGGAAAAACAAAGATTTGACGGCATTTGCCCAGACTTTGCGCCCGTTTGTCCGCCAGGCAGCGGAAGCCGGCGGAATGGTTGAAGCCGAGATATTGGAAAATTGGGAAAATATCGCGGGGCAGGAGCTTTATGCTTATTGCCGTCCGGAGAAAATTGTGTTTTCCAAAGGCGAAAGGCAAAACGGCGTGTTGCATGTTTTTGTGCCTAATGGGGCATTTGCCCTGGAACTTCAGCACCGTGAAAAATTTGTTTTGGACAAGATTAACACGTATTTTGGCTTTGCTGCGGCGTCCCGTTTGCGGATTAATCAAAATTGCAGCATGGATTTGTCTCCTGTGCGGCATTATCCGGTAGAGAAAGTAAAGAAAATACTTGTAACCCCGCAAGAAGAAACTTATATTACCAAATTAAGCGAAGGCGTAGAAAATGAAAATTTAAAAAACGCCCTTATTAAATTAGGGGTGTCCGTGTTTAATGACAATAAGGAAGAATAAATTAAATGAGTTTTGAAGGCATTATCAAAAAAATTAGTAATCTTATCGCAGCGGTTGCCGTGTTCCTTTTAGCCGGCGGATGGTATTTGTCGATGAAAGGCTTTGTCATGGACGGGAATTATAATATTACTCTGGTTAAGCCCGCAATGGCTTCCGAAGGCGGCTATATGTCGACGGATGTTCCTGCTGATTTAGTCTTGCCTAAAGGCCAGTCTATGGGAAAAGAGGATGCTCCGGTAACTATTTATGAATATTCTTCCCTGGGCTGTGCCCATTGCGCGGATTTTCATCTTTCAACATTGTCGAAGATTAAGTCTGAATATATA
Source organism: uncultured Alphaproteobacteria bacterium (assembly GCA_910584385.1). Classification (GTDB taxonomy): domain Bacteria; phylum Pseudomonadota; class Alphaproteobacteria; order RF32; family CAG-239; genus MGBC118957. The sequence goes on from CAJUAK010000002.1 coordinate 164,899, forward strand.
GACCAGGGCAAAGTACGCCTTGTTTTTATCGATTTCCCGATTGACAAGAAATCTATGCAGGCTGCCATGATGGCCAGATGTGTGCCGGATGGAAAATATTTTGACATGTTGGAACTCTTGTTTAAAAAACAACGCGAATGGTGGCTTGCCTCCAATACGGAAAAAGCTTTGAAACAATATGCCGCATTAGGTGGAATCGGCGCGGAGAATTTTGCTGCCTGCCTGAAAAATAATGATGTTGCGCAGGAAATCCTAAATAACCGTCAACAGGCTGTGAATGATTTGAAGATTCAAGGTACGCCGGCTTTTATCGTTGACAGCAAAAACGGCAGGGAAATGTTGTCCGGTGCCCAAAGCTGGTCAGTAATGCAGGATATCATCAACAGCCATCTGGATGAAAATGCAGATGAAATTGAAAATAACGTTGAGGAAAAAGCCGAAGAAGGCGAAAAGCCTGAAGTTCCTGCCGAAGCTGGCGTTGTTGCAAGTGAAAATGCCGATGAACCGGCAGCGGAATAATAAATTTTATTTTCTTTAATAAGTCGGTAATCTTTTTATTGTAAAGTCTATCCATGAAAAAAACGCCGCAAGATATAAAGCAAATTGAAGAACGTTTGCAAAAATTGCATAAAAGCGAAGCGCTGGCGCGTAAAGACAAGCCGGAATCTTCATTTGCCTATGCGACAAAAACCGGGTTTCGGGTCGGGACGGAATTATTGTCCGGCATCGTTGTCGGTGGGGCTGTCGGCTATTTTTTGGATGACTTGTTTCAAACAAAGCCGTGGCTGTTGGTTGCTTTTTTATTTTTTGGCGGCGGAGCCGGTTTTTTGAATGTATACCGCTTTGCAAAAAGCGAGGAAAATAAAAAGAAGGAGTAGTATCCGTGTCTAACCCGATGGAACAATTTGTTATTAAGCCCATTATCCCTTTAAAAGTCGGCGATGTGGACATCTCTTTTACAAATTCTTCACTTTTTATGGTGCTGGCGGTTATTGCCTCCACGCTGTTATTGGGATTATGCTTGAGAAAACGTTCTTTGGTGCCGGGGGTGGCGCAGTCTGTTCCCGAAAGCATTTATGAGTTTATTTCCGGGCTTATCCGTGAGAATATCGGCAATGAGGGCATGAAGTATTTTACTTTTATTTTTACGCTGTTTTTATTTGTTGCATTTGGGAATCTGCTGGGGCTTTTCCCTTATGCTTTTACGTTTACTTCGCATTTGGCCGCGGTCGGCGGGCTTTCTGTCATTGCGCTGCTGTTTAATGTCTGCATTGGGATAAAGAAAAAGAAACTCGGATATCTGCGCACTTTTATGCCTAAAGGAATTCCGATGGCTTTGGCGCCCTTGATTGTGCCGATTGAAAGCATTTCTTTTCTTTCAAAACCGTTCAGCCTGACGGTGCGTCTTGTCGCCAATATGACGGTGGGGCATATCATGCTTAAAATTATTGCGGGTTTTATTGCCGCTTTGGGAATTTTGGGCGCCGTGCCGTTTTTGTTTGATGCGTGCATTGTGATGTTTGAAATCTTTATTGCTTTGCTGCAGGCCTTTATTTATACGGTGCTCAGCTGCATTTATCTGGGAGATGCTTTGCATTCGCATTAAGCTGCGCGTTAAGAAGCTTTTAACCCTTTTGTATATAGATTAATTATTGTGTTGATTGTCATAAATTGTTGAAAGGAAAAATTATGGAATCTATGGCTTATATCGGCGCCGGCATGTGCGCCTTGTCAATGACGGTAGCCGCTTGGGGTGTGTCTCAGGTTTGGACAACGATTATTTCTACTGTCGGACGCAATCCTCAGGTAAAAAAAGATGTAGATATTTATGGCTGGGCAGGCTTTGCTGCGGTTGAAGCTATCGCTTTGTATGCGTTAGTTATTGCATTGGTTATGCTTACCGGAAATTAATTTTGTTACAGGGCGGGTTGTGCGCCCGCCCATTTTTTTAGGAATTTGAAATGCCGCAGTTAGACGCTTCCACTTTTGCATCGCAGTTGTTTTGGCTTTGCATATGTTTTTTCAGTATGCTCTTTATTATGAGCCGGTTTATTGTACCGAAAATTGCAGAAACTTTGGAACAGCGCCGGCGTAAAATCGACGGGTATCTTGAAAAAGCCGAAGCTTTAAAAATCCAGGCTGAAGACGCATTGGGCAAATATCAGAAAGCATTGAGCGATGCTTCAAAAAAAGCGGAAGATTCTTTTTCAGAAGCGGCAAAAGAAATGAACCTGCTGGTATCGGAACGCCAGAAAGAGCTGAATGAAGAGTTGAATAAGAAAATTTCCCAATCGGAAAAGCAAATATTGAAGATGAAGGAAGAAGCGCGCCAGGAAGTTATGCTTATGGTTGAGAATCTGGCCGAAGCCGTTTTGGGAAAGCTTGAAATTAAGAATATAGGTAAAAAAGAAATAAAAAAATCTATAAAAGTTTATACGGAACAGGACTAAACCATGGCAACAGAAACAGTTAATTCAGGGCAAGAGCTCATCGATGCAACGCAAAATGCAATTATGCAGGCGGCGGATAAGGTTTCAGAAATGATTGAACCGGTTGCGGCGGAAGCTGCCGGGCACGGGCATGGTGCTTTTTATGAAAATCCTGAATTTTGGGTCGGCATGGCTTTTATTTTTGTTGTGTTTGCACTTTTCCGTCCGGTATCTAAAGCTTTGGGAGCGCTGATGCGCAAGCGTATTGACAATATTGTTTCCAGAATTGACGAGGCCGCGGCTTTGAAAGATGATGCCCAAAAGCTTTTGGCTGATTATGAGGCTAAATTTCAAAACGCAAAAAAGGAAGCTTCCGAAATTCTTAAAAAATCTCAAAAACGCGTTGATTTGATTAAAAAAGAAAATTTGGAAAAGCTTGAAAATGAAATGAATCTGCGCCGTAAAGAAGCGGAAAGCCGCATTTCCAGCGCGAAGGACGAAGCGGAAAAAGAAATTATGGACATGGCATCCAAATTGACCGTTGCTGTTGTCAAATCCGTTTTGCAGGATAATCTTGACGAAGCCGCGCAAGACAAGTTAATTGATGAGGCAATTGATAAGATTGCTTAACGGATAACGCCGTATTTCTGGCATTTTTGTGCAAGCTGCAAGTTTAAGGAATCTATTTTTTGCCGTTTATCCGTTTCAAAAGCGGCGGAATCTTGTTTTTCGGTTTCTATCCTTTGGGAAACGAATTGATTATATTCTTTTTGATGTTTGCGATATTCCTGAATAATTTCCATCATTGCGCATTTGTTCAGTTCTTGGTTGATGCGTTCTTGAGAAAATGCACCGGAGCGAATCATAACATTGAGCAGGCTCTTGTTGGTGTACAGCTCTAATTTTAATTTTTCGTAATCGTATGACGTTGGGTCATTTTCCGTGTCGGCATTTGACTTAAAATAAGCAAATCCTGATTTTAATGTTTCCTGATATTTTTTATAAGCAAGCTCAAGCGAATCCGGATTGTTTAATCCTTTGGCGCTTTCAATATACTTAAGTCTTTCTTTGCGTTTGAGGGCAAAACCCTTAAAGGTGGAAAAATGAAGGCCGTTTTTGGCACCGGAGAAGAATTTTTTTGCAGAAGGGAGCTTTTGCCGGCTTTCCATGGAAAGCTTCGGCGAAAATATGGTGTTTTCAATAGAATCCAGAGCGTTTATCTCGTCAGGGAATAAGATGAGCGTATCTTGCTGCGTTATATAAGCCGTGTCGCCTTTTAAAAATTTTATCTTTGCGTTTTTTTGCGAGCCGCAAAAAAAGCCTGTGGCGAATGTACTTGCCAGCGTTATGGCAAAAAGGGTGTTACGCAGTTTGGAATTATATTTTAATTTTTTCATTTTTCAGCCTTCCTTTTGCATTATTTTACGAAAAAAATCTCTTTTTGTAAAGTTTTTCGTCGGAATGCTTTCTGTGGGCAGAATCGGTCCGGGTTAATTTTTTCCTTGAAGAATCAGGATTTATGTTATAAATTCGCCTCAGTTCAAAAAAGTTTGCACGACTTGCGCCCCATGGTCGGAAACGGCTCCGAGTGCGTAATTTGCGGCAAATTTAGGAGGCCGCGAATCTGTTATTCGCCGTCTTTTGTTTTTAACATTACAGCTTAAGGAGCTTATTAAACCATGAGTAAATGGGTATATACATTTGGAAATGGCAAAGCCGAAGGCGATGCCAGCATGAGAAATCTCCTGGGCGGAAAAGGTGCCAACCTTGCTGAAATGAATAAAGTTGGCTTGCCGGTTCCTCCGGGATTTACGGTTACGACCGAAGTTTGCACATATTATTACAATAATAACAAAACTTATCCTTCTGATTTGAAAGATCAGGTTAAAGCAGCTGTTGCCGATGTTGAAAAAATCATGGGCAAAAAATTTGCAGATGCGAATAACCCGCTGCTGTTCTCTGTCCGTTCTGGCGCAAGAGTTTCTATGCCGGGCATGATGGATACCGTTTTGAACCTCGGTTTAAATGATGAAACAGTTAAGGCTTTGGCTAAAGCCAGCGGTTCTGAAAGATTTGCTTACGACTCTTACCGCCGTTTCCTCCAAATGTTCTCTGACGTGGTTTTGGGTGCTGACCTTGACCTCTATGAAGAAGCTCTGGAAAATATGAAAAAGTCTAAAGGCTACAAATCTGATACGGATTTGACAGCTGAAGACTTGAAAGAACTCGTTAACGAATATAAAGAAATCGGTAAAAAACTCGGCAAAGTTGTTCCGCAGGATCCTTGGGAACAGTTGTGGGCCGGTATTGGCGCCGTGTTTGGCTCTTGGATGGTCGACCGCGCTATTACTTACCGTAAATTAAACAATATCCCCGGCGATTGGGGTACAGCCGTTAACGTCCAGACCATGGTGTTCGGCAATGCCGGCGATGATTGCGCAACCGGCGTTTGCTTCTCCCGCGACCCGGCTACAGGCGAAAATGTATACTACGGCGAATATTTGGTAAATGCCCAAGGTGAAGACGTTGTGGCCGGTATTCGTACACCGCAGCCGATGGCTTCTAAAAATGACGGCACTTCTCTGGAAGAAAAATGGCCTCACCTGTATCAGGAATTGGTTGATGTCCGCAATAATCTTGAAAATCACTACAAAGATATGCAGGATATGGAATTTACCATTGAACACGGAAAATTGTGGATGTTGCAATGCCGTAACGGCAAACGTACGGCTCAGGCTGCTGTTCGTATGGCTGTTGAAATGGTTGAAGAAGGCCTGCTCAACAAAGAAGAAGCTATTATGCGCGTTGGTGCCGACCAGTTAGACCAATTGCTGCACCCAATGTTGGATCCGAAGGCTAAGAGAAATGTTATCGCTACCGGTTTGCCGGCATCTCCCGGTGCTGCTGTCGGCCGTGCCGTATTTAGCGCTGAAGATGCTGAATCTTGGGCTGCCAAAGGCGAAAAAGTTATCTTAATCCGCAATGAAACTTCTCCGGAAGATATTGGCGGTATGCATGCTTCCCAGGGCGTTATTACGGCCCGCGGCGGCATGACCTCCCACGCGGCTGTTGTTGCCCGCGGCATGGGTACGCCTTGTGTTTCCGGTTCTCATGAAATTCACATCGACTATGCCAAAAAGACAATGACGACAGACAGCGGCGTTGTTGTTAAAGAAGGCGACTGGGTATCTTTGGACGGTGCTAAAGGCCAGATTATTGAAGGTCAGGTTCCGACTGTAAAAGCTGATACCAATACCGGTAACTTCGGCAAGTTGATGAGCTGGGTTGATGAAATCCGCACTTTGGAAGTCCGCGCTAATGCCGAAACTCCGAAAGATGCTCAGCAAGCCCGTGATTTTGGTGCCCAGGGTATTGGTTTGGCCCGTACTGAACATATGTTCTTTGATGCTGACCGTATTCCGGACATGCGTGCCATGATTTTGTCTGACAACGAGGAAGGCCGCCGTGCCGCTTTGGCTCGTCTGCTTCCTTACCAGAAACAAGACTTCAAAGATTTGTTCAGAATTATGAACGGCCTGCCGGTTGTTATCCGTTTGTTGGATCCGCCTTTGCATGAATTCCTGCCTCATACAGATGCAGAAATGCAAGAATTGGCAAACAAAATGGGCATGACTTTGGAAAAAGTTAAACAGCGCGCAAATGCTTTGCATGAAGCTAACCCGATGCTTGGCCATCGCGGCTGCCGCTTGCCGATTACTTATCCTGAAATCTGCGAAATGCAGACACGCGCTATCTTGGAAGCTGCGTTGGAATGTGATTCCGAAGGCGTTAAAGTTGTTCCGGAAATCGAAGTTCCTTTGACAGGTTCTAAGAAAGAATTGGATATTGTTAAGAACATCATTGATACAACAGCTGAAAAAGTTTTTGCTGAAAAAGGCAAAAAGATTAAATATGAAGTTGGTTCAATGATTGAATTGCCCCGTGCTGCCCTGAAAGCTGACGAATTGGCACAGTCTGCCGAATTCTTCGGTTTTGGTACAAACGACTTGACTCAGACAACTTTGGGTATGAGCCGTGATGACACAGGCGCAATCTTGGATGAATACCGCGCCCGCGGCGTTTATGTTGCAGATCCGTTTGCTTCTATTGACGTTGAAGGCGTTGGATGCCTGGTTAAAATGGCTTGTGAGAAAGCCCGTTGTTCTAACCCGAACATCTGGTTGGGTGTTTGCGGCGAACATGGCGGCGATCCTGCATCCATTGACTTCTTCCAGACTTGCGGCATGAACTATGTTTCCTGCTCTCCGTTCCGCGTACCTGTTGCACGCCTTGCTGCTGCTCAGGCTGCGGTTCGCCATAAAGGTGAAAAGGTTGAGAAGAGCGGTTGCTGCTGCAAAAAGGCCTGCTAATTTTTAGCAAGTAAAGAAAAGCGCCTGATGAAAGTCAGGCGCTTTTTTGTATTCGGAAAACCACGCGTTAGACGCGTGGTTCCAAAGAGCTTAGAGC
>CAJUAK010000003.1:0-104999 GCA_910584385.1 uncultured Alphaproteobacteria bacterium
TTTTTATTCATCCACCACTAAAGTGGTGGTTTTCTACAAGGCGTCAATAAAAAAACCGCCAGGCTCAAAAGGCTGGCGGTTTAATTGCGTTTAGCACTGAGATGTTTCATCAATGGCTTTTAAAGGCTCCTGAGAATTGTCATCTTTTGCCTGGGGTCGCGAACGGTATTCCTTCATCAATGCCATGTACTCAAGAAATTTAACGTGATTATACCGGTCTTCAAGTTCGTCAAACAGAACGCTGAGCCTTACCGATAAATCTTGAGCAGACATTTGGGCGGCCTTTTCCCTAAACACTTTTTTTATACCCTTTTCACGTGCGGACGCCATGGCAAACCCTGAGATTGCATAAAGGATAATAAGGACAAAGAAAATCAAAGCAAATAAAGTCATAAGCTTTTAAGTATATTGTTTAATAATATCTATGTAATTAAAATCTTGTTTAGATTAATTAATTTATGATTTAAAATCAATCGCTTTTTTCCGGAACTTTTAAATATTTAAAAAGAGGTTTAAAAACTTATTGACAAGTTTTATATTTCTCTATAGCCTTAAAAAGTTAACGTCTAAAAGGTATGTTATGTTGGAAACAGGTCAAAATTTTTCTTTATTTTTAAACGCTGGATATAGCGTTGCTTTGACCTGCTCTTTGTTTATTTCCATTATTTCTATTTTGATGCTGATTATCGGCCTCTGAGTATTTTCTCTTAATTAAAAGTGTGGGTGCTCAGAGGGATAGTGCGACACGCTTTTGCTATGAGAATAATTTATGATAATCAGGATAAGAAAATGACAAACGAAACAGAACAAACAATAGAAAAAACCAGACAGGCTTTTGCCGAATATTTTTCCCTCGCCGGCAAAAAGGATTTCAGACAATTTTACTATGACTGGCATGTTGACAGCATGCTCGCTCCCTTTGCCGGAATGGTGACACTTTTTCATAAAGTTTATGGAAATGCGGCAGAGCAGAAATTCAGTGAATTTGCCGATGAAATCGCACAAAATGTCAGCGGATACAATAATGACAAGCCGCAACTCAGCCTTCTGAAGACTTCCCGGTATGCCCATAGCAGTTCAAAAAGGCTGGCAGCCCTGATGGCCGGCATAGAAAGCTTTGGTTTTGATTTTAGGCAATTTGTATACAGCTTTGCACCGCAAAAAGATCATGACCGGGAATTTGGCAATTGGTTTGTTAAGCCGAATATGCCTTATTCCAACCATCATGGCTTGATGGTTGGCAGTGACATATTGCAATTTCTTAAAAAGAATTTTTCAAAAATAACATCTTCCGACAATGTTTATCTTAAAGCGCTTTACGCTGCAGACACATATCTGCGCCAACAGGTGGTAACCGGATATAGATATAATGGCGGCTATAATTTTACCAACCGCCGCAACGCTATGCGAAAATTGCGGAATCTGCGAAACAGACTTTCAAAAAATGTCCAACAGCTCCCGCTGACGGAAAATTTGCAAAATGTTTTCCAGACTGAACAACCCGGCGTTCCTGCCAGAAATAATTCTTACCGCCCGAATGGCTTTGAATTGGAATTTTATGTTCCCGAAGGGTTTGGCGACTATAACAAGCTGATTAATTACCTTAAAGAAAAAAACGGCTGGCAGAGACTGTATTCGTCTAATAAGAACGCGGATGTGTACCAGGATAAAAATTCGGCCGGCGTCATTATGCGGGATGAAAGCCTGACAAGATATAATAATCTGGCAGCTGTGGAATATGCCAGTTCAATTATGCGAAACAAAGAAAACGAGCAAAACTGCCTTAAAATTTTAGATGCGTTTGACGAAGGGCATGTCAACGTACATTGTTCGCTGCATCAGCATATTTCTGCCGAAGGTTTTACCCTTGATACTTATAAAAGGCTGGTTAAAAGAATGATGCAGCACGAGGCTGAAATCGTAAACGCCTTTGCGGCTCCGGAACGCCGCGATAATAAATTATTATACGCAACATACATCAGCCGCAATTTAAGCAATAACGCCAAAAGAGATTACCCGTTTTTATGCGTTATGACGGATTTATGCGATAATAAGCAGGAATTAATTGATATGTCGGCTTTTGGGCACAAATATAAAACATTGAACATCCTTCCGGAAAAGACTGTTGAATTCCGCTTTATGAATGCAAATTTTAATAAGCGTTTTGTGGAGGCTTTTCTGCAGTTTAACCGTGAATTTGTCAACTCGGCCATGGAAAACGCTCCGCAGCATTTAAACCGCCCGATGTTGAACAAATATAATTGGCATAACAACTGCCTTACCGATACTAAAACCGTACAACACGCTTTGCCCTATTATTACCAGGTGTCATATGACAGTTACAGCCCTATGCAGCGCAGCACGTCAAAAGGCGTGGTTGAGGGAGAGCAAACTTATGCACGTTTGGTTATGCATGCCTTGAATGAAACAGGAAAGTTGAAGTATGTTAATCCCGGACATAATAAAAAAATGAAGGAGATGATGTCTCGTGCAAAATAAAACATTTGAATTTATAACCGCTAACGGAAATGACCGCTTTATTTTAACTTGCGAGCACGCTTCTGCCGCTATTCCCGCGGAATATGAAAATTTAGGTTTAGCGCCTTATGAACTGAACCGCCATATTGCCCGGGACAAAGGTGCCGGGGAAGTCTGCCGGCTGTTGGCAAAGGAAATGGGATGCGCCGCTTTTTTAGGCAGATATTCCCGTTTGCTGATAGATTTAAATCGCCGGACAGATGAAAATGAACTTATCCTTGAAGAAAGCGATATGACAATCATTCCTGCAAACCAAAATTTAACCGGCGCTGAACGGAAAAAACGCATTCAAAGATATTATACCCCTTATTATAACGCATTAGAAAAATACATCGCCGGTTTGCAGCAAAAAGGCATTAAGCCTGTATTGTTTTCCATTCACAGCTACACGCCCCAGCTCAAAGGAGGAGCTTACCGCCCGTGGCAAGCCGGAATCTTATATCATAAACCGGCAGCTTTTGCCGATTACTTATATAAAGGCTTGGCGGCAGGTTCTAAAAATATCGGCGAAAATGTCCCCTATGATTTACGTAAATATAACACCGGCGCCGCTGTTATATGCGGGGAGGAAAAAGGGCTGGATTACGCTTTGATAGAAATACGCGATGACGAATTTGACAACTTAACCTCTGGTGCCGAAGAATGGGGCCGAGTTTTAGCTGATTTGATGAAAGATTATATTTGAAAAAAACGCCTTCATTGCATGAAGGCGTTTTTTAAGAAAATCGGGCAGATATCCAAAGAAGGTTTCACTCGCCCTTCAACAAAATGGTGTCCATGTTTTTACCCTCATACAGTTTTTCATAAGGCTTGACATAAAAGCGCAAACCCATAAAAACAAAGCTTAGTGCCGCAACGCCCGACATTAGATAGCACATCCCTGCTAATCCGCCCAGCCAACCGGACAAGATAAGCAGCGCAGGCAGTGCTAACAGGAAATAGGGCGTGAAGACAAAGCACCACCAGCGGATAAGCTTCTGCACCTTGATGAGCGCATCGACTTCTTTTTCTTCCGTGCCAAAAACGGCTTCGGGAAAACGGGTAAGGCGCAGGTTCCATTGCACAATGGGCTTAAACCATATTTTACAGCAGTTCATACCCATTTCTTCCGGCGACTTCCCGTATCGGAAAATAAACTTCAGCTCGGCTTTTTTCAGCAGCTGTTCAAGGTCTTCTTTTTTCATAAAAATATATTTGTAATGTTATAAATAATAGTTTGTTGAATCTGCTTATACATCAATTTCCGTAAAATTCAATAAATTTTAATTCTCCCTCTCCGGCTGGTAAACGGTATTGCCGCTTTTTACATAATCATGAAGCACTTTTTCGCCGGCATCCACTTCAATATTGCCATAAACCGTTATTCCGCGTTTTTTAAACTCATTAAACCAATCGGGCTTAAACCCCTCGTCAAACCCAGTAATCTCCTCTACCCTTTTTGAAGGCACGCCGTAGTAAACAGCTTTAATTCCAGACCACATAATGCCGCCCAAGCACATCATGCAAGGTTCCGAGGTTACATAAAGGCTCAGGTTATATGCCGACAGGTCATAAGTCCCTAATGCTTTTTCTGCTGCCCTGATTACATTCATTTCTGCGTGATTGTTGCTGCAATCTTCAGACACAACGCTGTTTGCCGTTTTGGCAATAAGCGTTCCTTTATCATCATATACGGCTGCTAAAAACGGCCCGGAGCCTTTGGCAATGTAACCCGGCATTTCTTTTTGCAACTGCAAAATAATTTTTTGGGCTTTTTTCAGCTTTTCGACATTAATTTCCTCATTGGCAATTACTGCAACCTGTTCTTTTTTATTAAAAAAATTCATAAACTTTAGCATCTTCCTTATCCTTAACATAATGATTGATTAATGTTAGGGGGAAGAGGATTATTTTTCAAGTTTTTTTATATCCGGGCACATGTTTTTCTAAAATGATATATTGACAAAAAACAGATAACTCCTTATTATTTCTTCACAAATTATTACTATTGTATCACTTAATTTTTATATCAATGGAACAAGAAAATTATTTTGAAGAAATTGCAATCTTTGCAAACGACTTCTCATCTATCCGCCAGTGGTTTATGCCTAAAGGCGCTAAAAGAACGCCGCAAGAAATTTTTGAAATGTATGATGTGATTATTGCATCATGGCAAAATCTCAGAAGCCGTTTTCCCAACAAATGGGTTTATAAAACTGTACGCAGGCTATTCATCAAACAAGCTGTGAGATATTTCGCAAAGAGCCCTGACCTCTGGCCAGAGCTTCCCGAGGCATTATGCTTGGAAATGCTTTCAAAAGCAAACCAAGGCTGGTTGTCGGGCGAACGCAATTACAAAAAGAAAGAGCTCCGCGGCAAATCCGACATGAATTATGCCTTTTGGAAATTCCTGCATGAATATTCTATCATCATCCTGAATTTTCCTAAAAGCTACAAAAAAAGCAGTTTCTGTTACAGATATTATCTCTGGCACAGTGAGGAACATCGGTGTTAAAGAAGAGAGCTATTGGAAATTCCAATAGCTCTCTTCTTTATGGCTGGCAATTAAAACTGACTATTTCTAAAATAAAATTGGCATGCAAAACATCTTGACAAGCCATAAAAATGGTATAATATTCGGTTCATCGTTGGTCCCGTAGCTCAGCTGGATAGAGCAACAGCCTTCTAAGCTGTGGGTCAGAAGTTCGAATCTTCTCGGGATCGCCATTTATGTAAAAAGCCCGCTTGTCGGGCTTTTTACATAAATTTGAGTTTCCCAAGATTCGAACTTGTTCGGAGCGGGTAGTTGGCGAGCGCGATTTTAAGATGCGCGAGGCTTATGGCGCGAGGAGGCCCCGCTTAGCGGGAGTGCCCAATCTTCTCGGGATCGCCATTTATATAAAAAGCCTGCTTATCAGGCTTTTTTTGTTATGCAGAGGTTTTATGAAGCAATTTACCAAAAGAACGGAAAATTTTAAGTGCGAACATTGCGGCACAGAGGTTATCGGCAACGGCTACACCAACCATTGCCCGCACTGCCTTTACAGCAAACATGTCGATATTAATCCCGGAGACCGGGCCAGTGATTGCGGCGGCTTAATGGAGCCTATTGATGCAGAAATGAAAAATGGCGAATATTTTATCATCCAACGCTGCCAAAAGTGCGGTTTTATCCGCAAGAATAAATTCGGCAAAGATGATGAGTTCGATGCGCTTTTGCAAATTATGAAAAATAAAACCATTGCCCTTAAAGGCTAAAAGCCCTCTCCGGAAGTATCCGGAGAGGATATGCATTATTTCTTTTTCACGTTAATCTTCTTAACTTTTTCCTGAGCCTGCGGCGTTTTGGGAATGGATATTTTTAAGATGCCGTCATTATAAGATGCGTCTGTCAGGCTATAGTCCAAATCCCAAGGGAGAGGAATTGTCCTTTTTACCATTCCATAACTGATTTCAGAGAAATAGCTGTTTTTGTCTTTTTGTTCTGTTTCCGATCTCTTTTCTCCGGATATTGTCAGGTAACCGTCTGTGGAAATCTGAACATCGATATCCTTTTCGGAAATGCCCGGCAATTCTGCTGAAACGGTAACTTCTTTCGGCGTTTCATATACGTCGATTTTGGGTTCTATATTTTCAGAATCTCCATGACGGGGAAAATCCAACATATTCCAAATATTGCTTATAAAATTATGAAATTCTCCTACCGGATGGCGAGGCGCCGGCAGATTGTGCGGCTTCTTATGCGGAGCCGGATGATTTGGTTTATGCATTTGTGCCTCCTTTTTTTATTAATAACCAGTAATGGACATAAGAACAAACAAAAAAAATTCAAGTTTTATGAAAGGCTTTGTTTAAAAATGAAATATAGCAATTAAATCTAGAAAAAATTAACAATAGAATGGGAGATTTTTACAATGACGCCTGCCGGACAAAGCATCCTTTACAAACTTGGAGATAACTACACGCTTACAAAAGCAAGCGGTAAAGAATGTATAATGATTCTGCGGGATAAAGAAGAGAATGTTGTCTGCGTCATGGACTTTTGCAACAATAAAATTTCTCATCTTAAAGAAGACAAACATCTTAAAGTCAAGGAAAATGCCCGGAAGGTTTTAGCAGATTTCATCGTCAAGAACCATTATAAAATTACGGAAGAAATCGCCCGCATTTTAAAATTATCTATCTGGAAAAAAGAAGGGGGCGAAGAAGAATACTTGACGCCTTCCCAATTCCTAACCCTGGTTAAAAATGCAGAATCCCCGTTAAACATAACTGTTTATGGCTTATCGCAGCGCAAATTAAAATTTCCCGATTATCTTCAGGGCGGCGTTTTTAAGCTTAAAGACGCCAAGGTGGAAAAAATTGAAATCGGGCAAGAAAGCAACATCAATTTGGATTTGAGAGACAATATTTATATTCGCAGCCTTAATATCGGCAAAAATTTTACCGGAAATATAAACCTGTCTTACAGCAGCATTAAAAATATCCGTGCCAAAGACAATTGCCGCATTAATTTAACCATTTTCAGCAGCCTGAAATGTTTTGATTTTGAAGCCGGCGATGTTTTCAGCGGGAATGTCGTCATCAAAGATTCCTGTTTCCATCACCTCAAAGCCGGCTATTACTGCTATGCCAAGCTTAACCTTTCCGAAAATTGGGGACGCAAAGAAATTTCCATTGGCGATGCTTTTCGCGGCGAATTAAATATGGACAGCGTTTATGCGCCGAATATCAATATCGGAAAAAACTGCCTCGGAAAAATCAAAATCACCAGCCGGGACAACATGCAAGGCGCACCCCGCCTGAACATCGGCAAAGCTTTTGACGGCGAATTAAACATGGATGCCTCACAGGTTATCGAATGGGTGGAAATTGGCCCGCAAAGCAAAGGAAAAATAAGCATTTTGGGCTCGCCTTCCCTCAAGGTTTTGAAATTTGACAAGATGTATAGCGGAACAGCCGATGTCAGCGCCTCAGGCATTGAATATCTGCGCGCCAAGGACGGATGTTCCGGGAATTTTGTTTTGATGGACTGTCCGCACTTAAGCCTGGTCAAACTCCCTGTTAACAAAAAGAGTTCCGTAAAAATAGAACGCCAACCGCTTAACATTATTGCCGACAAAGACAATATTTATTACCAATATAACGTGATGGAACTTCCGAATAAATACTTCACGCCCTGGTATAAGGAAGCCGGCGATTTTCTCCGCGAACATTTTTTTAATTAATTATGACAGTTTTGTTACAATTATATTGTATCTGCCTAATAAATATGTTATAATAAGCTATATGGTGATAAACAGCCAGGAGACTTATTATGATGAACTTGAAACTCAAAAAAATGGGGCTTGAATACACCGACCGGGTAGAAAAAGCCGCGACTAAAAAAGAACTGTTCGCACTCTTGTTTGAGGTAACGGATTGCGAAATGAGGTTTGAGGACTTACACCTGGTATTATCGCCCATACTGGCACGGCTTGAGGCTGTTAAAGCTGTCATAAGAATGCGCAATAATGAAGAGCGCCTGCAAAACATCTTAAAGCAGCTTAAGACTTCCCGCGCAGCCGGATTTGACGATGTGCTGGTCAACAAGCTCACGTTTTGCAGCCCGTCTCCTGCAGATTATGCTTATATTGCTCTTAACTCTTATATTGAAAAGAAATTCGGCACGGCTGCAAATTTCAAAGACGATTGGCACAAATTCCGCTGCAGTTTGGCTCCTGAAGTCGAGATGTGCATTTAGCCGCAGCTTTTATTAAAACAGCCCTTCGGCGCGAAAGCTGAAATGTCCGAATTTTCCAATGATGATATGGTCCTGCAGGGTGATATTCACGCATTCGGCAGCTTCTCTTATCTGCTTGGTTACGGCGATATCCTGCCTCGACGGCGTTGCATCGCCGCTTGGGTGGTTATGAACCAAAACAAAGCTTCCGGCATGGTTTTGCAACACGGCTTTTATCACTTCCCTTGGATGGATTGCCACATTGTTAATGGTTCCTTTTTGCAATGTTTCTTCACCGATTACCCTTAATTTGCTGTCCAGGTAAATAACACGCAATTCCTCAATATCCTGGTGCGCCATGCATGCCCGGCAATAATCTATCAATTCATCCACGCTTTTAATAACCGGGGCATCCTGAGCCTGCAGGTTCTGCCAAGACATCCTTAAGCCGGCTGTTTTGATAAGCTGCAGCATGACTGCCGTATTTTCGCTAATTCCTTTAAAAGACAAAAGTTCATCATAAGAGGCGTTAACGACCCCGGCAAAGGAGCCGAATTCCTTAACAAGCGCCTTCGCAATGGGCTTAACGTCCCGACGCACAATCGTGTAAGTCAGGACTAATTCCAAAAGCTCATAATCAGCCATATCGCGCCCTTGGCTTTTTAAGAATCTTTCCCTAAGCCGCTGGCGGTGCCCAAGATAATCCGGCGCTTGCGTTTCACTCATTTCTTAATCCAATTTGTAAGGCGGCTTATCAAGCCCTTTAGGAGAATAGGTAAAAACTTCAACCCCGTCTTTTGTTACACCCATAGAATGTTCAAACTGTGCGGACAAAGATTTATCCCTGGTAACCGAGGTCCAGCCGTCTTGCAAAATAATCCCGTCCGGACGCCCGATGTTTATCATCGGCTCAATTGTAAAAAACATGCCTTCTTCAATCAGCGCGCCAGTGCCTCTTACGCCGCAATGCATAACATTCGGCGCATCATGGAACACTTTGCCCAGGCCATGCCCGCAAAACATATCTACGACGGAATAACCATATTTATGGGCATATTCTTCAATTACCGCGCCAATATCCCCCATCCGGGCGCCCGGCTTTACGGCATCAATGCCGCGCATCATGCATTCATAAGTTACTTCGCAAAGGCGGGTTGCCTTTAATTTCGGCTTGCCGGCATAATACATGCGGCTGGTATCGCCGTACCAACCATCCAAAATAACGGTTACGTCAATATTTAAAATATCCCCGTCTGCCAGTTTTCGTTCATAACTCGGAATACCGTGGCAAATAACATGATTAATGGAAATGCAGGTGCATTTCGGATAGCCGTGATAGCCCAAACAAGCCGGAACGGCTCCGTGAGACACGATATAATCACGCATTAAGTCGTCTAATTCCCCGGTTGAAACACCCACCTTCACAAATGGCGTAATATAATCTAAAACTTCGGCAGCCAACTTGCCGGCTTTGCGCATCGGTTCAAAATCTTCCTTATCATACAAGACGACGCCGTCTTTCCTTTTTATAGACACTTTTTTTGCCTTTCAATAACTGATATTTAATTTTCTGCCTATTGATATACCTTTTTTATCAATCTTGCAACCATAACAAATAAATTCCAAGCCGTTTTTGGCTTCATCAAAAATCTTAGCGGCGGACACAGGGTCTATGCTCCAGGAAAAGCGCACGTCCAGGCAATCTTGCCGGGGCGCAATCATAAAAACTTTGGTTTTATGCCCCTGCCGCCTTAAGCGGTGCATTTCTTCAAACATCTGCAGTTCGAAAAAGCTGACCTGAGCCGGAAAAATGGCCGAGCCTTTGTCTTTATGATACATATTGGCAATGAAAACATAGCATTTTTCACCTTTATCATTGCTCAGTTCAAAATCGATATGGTTGATTTTTTCGCTTAAGTCAATCATCCTGATGCGGGAATAGGCATTAAAATCTTCAAGCACGCCTTCATGAAAAGCTTCCATAAACAATTCAAGATTATGCCCGGAGTTTACCAAAACCAAACCTTCGCCCCGGTTAACCAGTTCCAAATCATAAGGCACCCGCCGGCGCTTGTCTTTGGCGGGGGTTAAAAAAGCTTCGTTTCCGACTTGGTGCAAAACGGCAGAAGCCTCGCCTTCCGCGCAAAAGGCAGGAACAACCGTCCCGTCTTGCAGTTCCACATCCACAATCAGGCTTTTATACCGGCGCACAATCCGCCCTTTTATTAATTCATTTTCAAACAGCAAAGGTTTTCCCCGTTTTTATAATTACCACTATAAAAAATTTCCGGCAGATATGCAAGCGCCGTTTCTTAAGATTTTTCAAAATATCTTAAAATTTTCTATTGATATATTTCAAAGATTGCATTAAAAAGCAAAGGTTAAACACTGTTTTTGTTTGGGAAGATAATATGACAACAACATTAAAAGACATTCGCAGCACTTACCTTAATTTTTTTGCTAAAAACGGCCATAAAGTTATTCCGTCCAGCTCGCTGGTTCCGGATAACGACCCCAGCCTGATGTTTACCAATTCCGGCATGGTTCAGTTTAAAAATATTTTTACCGGCAACGAAACGCGCGATTACACGCGAGCAACAACTTCCCAAAAATCAGTTCGTGCCGGCGGCAAGCATAATGACTTGGACTCTGTCGGCTATGACGTGCGCCACCACACTTTTTTTGAAATGCTCGGCAACTTCTCTTTTGGCGACTATTTTAAGGATGACGCCATTGCCTGGGCCTGGGAACTTTTAACAAAAGAATTCTGCATGCCGAAAGACCGCCTGGCCGTAACGATTTATCATAATGACGACGAAGCGCACGACATTTGGAAAAAGGTTTCCGGACTGCCAGAAGACCGCATTATCCGCATTGCGACCAAAGATAACTTTTGGCAAATGGGCGATACCGGCCCCTGCGGCCCCTGCTCTGAAATTTTTTATGACCACGGCCCCGAAGTTTGGGGCGGCCTGCCCGGCACGCCGGAAGAAGACGGCGACCGCTGGATTGAAATCTGGAACCTGGTATTTGACCAATTTGAAGATTTGCCTGACGGAACGCGTATTCCGTTAAAACGCCCTTCTATCGACACCGGCATGGGTTTGGAAAGAATGTCTGCCATTTTGCAAGGCGTCCATTCAAATTTTGAAATTGACATCTTCCAAAATTTAATCGGCGCAATTGCCAATTTGGCAAATTCTGATCCGAACGGCCCGTTAAAAGCTTCCCATAACGTGATTGCCGACCACTTGCGCGCCATGAGCTTTTTGATTGCCGACGGCGTTCTGCCTTCAAACGAAGGGCGCGGATATGTTTTGCGCCGCATTATGCGCCGCGCCATGCGCCATGTCCATTTGCTGGGCGTGAATGAGCCGATGATGTATAAACTTCTTCCGGCTTTGCAAAAAGAAATGGGCGAGGCTTACCCTGAATTATACCGTGCAGAGGCTTTAATTACCGAAACGCTAAAAACAGAAGAAAGCCGTTTTATCAAGACAATGGAGAAAGGGCTTAAACTTCTTGATGAAGAAACTGCAAACTTAAGCAAAGGCGATAAGCTCAGCGGCGAGACAGCTTTCAAGCTTTATGACACTTATGGCTTTCCTCTGGATTTGACACAAGATGCCCTCAAAAACAAAGGCATTGACGTTGATACAAAGGGCTTTGACGAAGCCATGGAAAGACAAAAAGCGGAAGCCCGCAAAAATTGGGCAGGAAGCGGAGACGCCGGAACAGAAAAAATCTGGTTTGAATGCCAGGATAAGCTCGGCGCTACGGAATTTTTAGGATATAACACGCTTAAGACAGAAGCGGAAATCACAGGCCTTGTCCAAGACGGAAAATCTGTTGACGAAGTTACCTCCGGCGAATTTTACCTCCTTTCCAACCAGACGCCTTTTTATGGCGAATGCGGCGGACAAGTCGGCGATATCGGCGTGATTAAAAATAAAGACTTTGAAGCGGAAGTTACTGATACCAAACGGAAACTGAACGACCTCTTTGTCCATATCTGCAAATTAAAATCCGGCACGGTTAAAGTCCACTCCTTTGCTTCTTTTGAAGTTGATGAGAAAAATCGCAACGACATTCGTGCCAACCATTCCGTAACCCATCTGGTTCACAAAGCCTTGCGGACAATTTTAGGCGAACATGTTACGCAAAAAGGCTCCCGGGTTGCGGCAGACGGCATGCGCTTTGACATTTCGCACCCCAGGCAAATTACGGCTGAAGAATTGCAAATGGCTGAAGACATGGTTAATGACGCCATCCGCCATGACTATCAGGTTGTTACCCGCATTATGACGCCGGACGAGGCTGTTAAATGCGGCGCTATGGCGCTCTTTGGCGAAAAATACGGTGATGAAGTGCGGGTTGTTTCCATGGAAGATGAAAACGGCGTTTATTCTATGGAACTCTGCGGCGGAACGCATGTTTTCAATACCGGAAACATCGGTTATTTTAATATTGTTTCAGAATCTGCCGTTGCGGCAGGCGTGCGCAGAATTGAATGCGTTACCGGACACGGGGCTGAGAAATATGTCCAGTCACTGGAAAATAAACTCCGCCATCTGGGCACGATGCTCAAATCAAACATTAATGATATTGAACAGAGAATCCAGAATCTGATGGAAGAAAAGAAAAAGCTGGAAGCAGACATCTTTAACCTGAAAAAATCTTTTGTCAGCAACAAAACCGCAGACAATAAAGAAAAAATCGCCCAGGTTGGCGGCATTAATTTTGTTGCGAAAATTGTTGATAACATTCCGGCAAAAGAATTGAAGGCTTTTGTTGACGAAATTAAAGAACAAATTAAAAGCGGCATTATTGTCCTTATTTCCAAAACAGACGGCAAGGCCTCGGTCGTTATCGGCGTTACGGATGATTTGAAGGACAAACACCCGGCAACAGCCCTGATTAAAGAAATCGCCCCTTATGTCGGCGCTCAAGGCGGCGGCGGGCGTCCGGACATGGCTCAGACCGGCGGCAGCGATATTTCAAATATCGAATCGGGAATCGAATCCTTGAAGGCGAAAATTTCCGCTTAAGCGCCAAATTCAGTTTTTAGTCCGTGCTTTTAACCTTAAAAGCACGGATTTTTTTAACTTAAATGAATTTTACTTCTTTGTTTTTGCTTGCTAAAATAAAAAAATGCATTTTTTGTCATTTTTACTCTTGCATTTTGTCTATAAATTTGTTATATATAATGCATCTTATAACGATTAATATATAATTATAAACCTAAAAATATAAAAAATATGTGCAAAATTCCAGAAATCCGTTTGAACGTGTTAGCTACCGCAGCTCAACTAAGAAAATTCAACACCATCGGTGACAATTTCGCCGCAGCTGTCTTCCTGACACTCTTCAAACCTTCTAAGAAATACCGATGGTCTGCCCGGGCCCCTTTCCCTGCCGTTATCTGCCACACAAAAGATGGAAACCTTGCTGTCTGCAATGCGGTTACCGGCAAGAAAGAAGTCATCGAAGCCAACAGCTTCAAAGCCACGCCTCTTGGCGCCCGCTTCGAATACAAAGGGCACGTCTACGAGGCCGAATACCTCAACGGGCTTCCTCGGTACTATTGTAAAAAATAACTTGCTGCTTCTGCAAGCTTTTTTCTTACTAGCCATTAACTTAAGAACGTCCGGACTTGTGAAAGCCCGGCGTTTTGCTTTTTAAACAGGAACGTCTGAATGAAAACTTTCGGCATCCGCTTTGAATGAACGGAAAAACGGACAGCTATCTCCCGGTTGAACCCAAGCCGCCGGTGCCCCTGTCCGTATTAAGCGCCGCAAATTCTTCTTCGCTTATCTCTTCAAATTCTGCGTGGTAGGGAAATGGAAGTTCAACCTGGGCGATTTTGTCTCCGGGCTGGATTGTATAAATTTTTCCGCTGTTTTCGCTGTTGGTGTTCAGCAAGCCGATAAACCATTCGCCGCGGTAATCGGTATCAATAATCCCGGCAATGGTGATTATGCCATGTTTAATTGCCAATCCGCTGCGGGAACAAACCCGAAACCAGAATGGCGCTTCAGGAGCTGTTTTTATGCCTGTTGGCACGCCGATATGTTCTCCGGGATGCAGAACAACCGGCTCGTTTATGGCCGCACAAATGTCAAAGCAGGCGGCGCCAGCGCTTCCATAGCTTAAATTTGCAGAATTTTCAACATAATGGGGCAGTTTTACAAATTTAACCTTCGTTTTGAGAATTTCCACCATAGGTACATTCCTCCAATATCCGCAGCAGCCTTTTTAAAACAGCCTGGTCGACAAAGCCGCCGGCTTTTACATAAATTGCCGTATGCACATTATCTTGCACAAAATCTTCCGTGATTTTACGATATTTTTTCTCAAGCACATTGATACATGGCGTAATATCTATCCTTGTCCCTTCCAAATTTTTGTCCGGTTCGCCGTGGTAAACAGAATCGACAACAATATCGGGCATCAGCTTATTGCCGCCTTCCATAAATAATTTATAAACGCTGGCGCCGCCGGCAATATATAAATCATCCTCCACATCTTTAAATTCGTTAATGTCATTGACCACAAAATGGCGTTTTTTATCAGAAACTTCGTATTTGGGGTTTAAGGTCAACACATAGATATCGCGGTTTGGCAGCGTGCGCCCGGGAAAACTTTCGTAAGTTTTCTCTCCGGCAACAAGCGTACATTCTTCCGTCATTTTGCGAAAGCGTTTAAAATCTGACGGGATGTGCCAGGGGATATTCGCCCCGATGCCAATCAGATTATCCCCTTTATGGCGGCACCAAATTGCAATTTTTGTCATCTGCCTCTCCTTTTGTGAATTTGAGATTGCTTTTTTTCATTATAAATAAAAAAAAATTTCCCATTCAAAAACATCTCTTTTTCCCACAGCTTTTTATTCATATTTTTGACTTGAAAAAAGCCAGAGAATCCCCTATATTGAAAATGCCGGTGCTTCATCGGCTATGACACTAGAGGCAGTATGAAATAGATATTTTGGACCCGGGGGCAGTACCCGGCACCTCCACCAAAACAAACAACGGGGGTGAAACAGGTTTGACAGGATATAGTAAAGATATGTTAGCTGTGTTCGGTGAGATACCACCGTTATCGGTTCAAATTAAAATGAGTGCTAATGATAATTACGCTCCTGTTGCAGTAGCTGCTTAAGCCAAAGCAACAAACTTAAATCCTTTTAGCTATGGATAGCCGAAAGTGGGGAATGAGCCACCCAGCAACAGAACGGCTCGCTTACTTTATTTAGGATGGGTGTATTTATGAGTAACGATATTTTAGAAATTAATTACGATAATCTGATTGAAAAATCACTTAAAAACGTGGTTATTGAAGCTTTAAAAATCGCTGAGGACAACGGGTTGCCCGGCGAGCACCATTTTTACATCACTTTTAAGACAAACCATCCGCGCACCAGAATTTCCGCACAGCTGCTTAACCAGTATCCTGATGAGATGACAATTGTGCTGCAGCACCAATTTTCCAATCTGGAAGTGATGGAAAATAAGTTTTCCGTTGACCTTAGCTTTGGCGGCGTATTGCAGACTTTGACCATTCCTTTTGACGCGATTATCTATTTTGCCGACCCGCATGCCAAATTCGGGCTCAGCTTCAACAATGGCGAAGAAAGCCTGAACAAAGATTTGCAGAGCGATGACTTTCTGCCTGAAGAAAACAGCAAGAAAGTTTCCGGCGGCGAAACGGCCCGCGTTATTTCTATTGATGATTTTCGCAAAAAATAAATGAAAAAAAAATCTGTTATTATCGCCAACCGCCATCAGACAAGCATTTCTCTTGAAGATGAATTCTGGGAAGAATTAAAGGCCATTGCCCAAAAAGAAAGCATGGCGATAAATCAGTTGGTTACCCTGATTGACAAAGAGCGGAAAGTTGAAAACCTCTCCAGCGCTATCCGGGTTTATATTTTAAAATACCTGAAAAAATAAATCCCTTTTTATCTGCGCATTGACAAGCAGCTTTTTATTCCTTATAGTTTTTTCAGACAGTACAAACTGTTTAGCGCCATTTGGCGCGAGGGCGTCAGAAACCCTTAATACGACTGGTCGCTGCATTGCGACCTAAAATATTCATGCCGACTTTTGTCTTGGACGGATGTCGGCTAAATAAGGCTTTGCGCCGAATAGGCCGAGCCGTTCTAGTTGTATTACGGTTTCTGAACATCCGCCCACCTTTTTGGTGGGTTTTGTTTAACCTTAAACGGAGATGTTCATGAAAAAATTATCCTTACTCAGCATATTTATCCTCTCTGCCTGCGGCACGGTTTTCAGCGGCACAACACAAGACATCAGCATAGACGCCAATGTGCCGGATGTCACAATATTTGCCGATGGCGCAAAAATCTGCACAACGCCCTGCATGTATCCGATAGAAAGGGCATCCGGAAGCGTTGCGATTATGGGCAAAAAAGCCGGTTATGAAGATGTGGTTATTCCTTTAAAATCAAAAATCAACCCTGTCGCCTGGGGCAATATTACCTTTGTGTACAGCTGGACAACGGATGTTGTCAGCGGCGGCGCCTGGAAATATACAAGGGATGGTGTTTACTTAAATATGGAAAAGAAAAATATGCAAAAAGCCGAAATGGAAAAATTCAGGCTGGATTCAAAAATACGGCACTTCACCCTCATGAATTACAACCAGCTGCAGCTTGAAGCCGCTTCCCGCAATAACGGGCAATACACGGCTTCTTTATCCAAATTGAGCGGAATCCCTTCCGCAAAAATCCAACAGGCTCTGTTGTCTTCTCCGAGGGAGGTTGCTGCTGTTGAAAAAATTATGGAAATCGCCCATTAATAAAAAGCCGGATAAAATCCGGCTTTTTATTGTATCGAGAAAACCCCGCGTTTAACGCGGGGTTGCTTTTTACATCTTTTTCCAGGTTGTTCCGGTTGGAGAATCTTCCAATACAATCCCCTGCGCTTTTAAATCGTCCCTTATTTTATCGGCAAGCGCCCAGTTTTTATCTTTTTTTGCCTGCGCGCGCGCGACTATCTGTGCTTCTATTTCCGCAGCGCCGTCCCCTTTGCCTTTAAACCAGGTTTCCGGATTTTGCTCCAACAAGCCTAACAGCTTTGCAGATGCAAGCAGTTTCCCTTTTGCCGCCGCTTTTTCCTCTGCACTTTCCGCTTTGTTTAACTGGTTAACAAGCTCATGCAAATAGCTTATGGCCAGAGGTGTGTTCAAATCATCTGCCAGCGCTTCGACAATGCGTTCGTCAGCCGTTTCATCGGAGGCGTTTACATCAGCCGCGTTACGCAAAGCGTTATAAAATTTATCCAGAATCTGTTTTGACTGGGCTAAGCCCTCAAAAGTAAAATTAAACGGCTGGTGGTAATGCGTGCTGATAAACAACAGGCGCAGCGCTTCCGCCGGATATTTTGCCAAAACGTCATCAACCAAATAAAAATTATTTAATGACTTTGACATCTTTACGCCATCAACCATCAGCATCCCCGAATGCAGCCAATAATGCGCAAATTTTGACCCGGGATGCGCGCAGCAGGATTGGGCGCACTCGTTTTCATGGTGCGGGAAGATTAAATCAGAACCGCCGCCATGGATATCAAAATCATCCCCTAACAGTTTGGAACTCATCGCCGAGCATTCCAAATGCCAGCCCGGGCGTCCGTATCCCCAAGGGCTGTCCCAGCCCGGCTGCCCTTCTTCGGAAGGTTTCCATAAAATAAAATCTGCCGGATTTCTTTTATAATCGGCAACTTCAATACGAGCCCCCGCCAGCATTTCTTTCATCGAGCGCCCGGAAAGATAGCCATAGCCCGGCATCGAATCTACAGAAAACAAAACCTGCCCTTTTGCCTCATAGGCATGTCCGTTTTGCAGCAACAGTTTGACAAGCTCTATCATTTCCTGAATATATTCCGTAGCGCGCGGGCGATAAGTCGGTTCAAGGACATTCAGCTTATGCATATCCTCAATATACCAATTGTAAGTCTGCTCAGTAATCTCGCGGATGGGCTTTCCGGTCTCCTGATGTTTTTTTAAGATTTTATCATCCACATCCGTAATATTTGAGACATAAACAACCTGCCCTTCGCCATAGACTTGCCGCAGCAGGCGAAACCACTGGTCAAACATAACCGCCGTCCGGGCATTGCCCAGGTGAGCCTTGTCATAAACCGTCGGGCCGCAGACATACATGCGGACTTTCTTTGCATCTATCGGCGTGAACTTTTCTTTGCGGCGCGTTAACGTGTTATTCAAATATATTTCAGTCATTTTATTTTCCTTAATCAGGCCGTAATGCCTTTTAGCCTTGCCAAGATCTTCTCTCTGCCGATTAACGGCAGCAGCGTTTTTAACTCAGGGCCATTGCCGGCGGCCGTAACGGCCAAACGCAGAGGATGGAATAAATCTTTGCCTTTTTTGCCGCTTTTGGTTTTAAGCGCGTCTGTCCAGCTTTTAAATGTTTCATCATTCCACGGTTCCGGAGGCAGGATTTCCGCAGCCAAATCCGTTAAGGTCTTGTCTTCGATTATCGGCGAAAGGGGCTGGCGGCAAATTTTTTCCCATTCGGCAATATCAGCCACTTTTTGCAAATTCGGACGGACGGCATTCCAAAAATTTTCATCCGCGTCAATCCGGCCTTTTACTTTTTCATAAGGAAGATTATGCAGATATTTTGTGTTGAATATCTTTAATTCTTCTTCATCAAACTTAGGCTGGGAACGTCCAATTTTGCTTAAATCCAAGGAAGCGGCCAGGCTTTCCAAATCGTAATAAGGCTCAATGGCTTCAGATGTGCCGAGTTTGGCAAGGAATGAACTGATTGCCATTGCCTCAACGCCATCCGCGCGCAAATCGCGGACACCCAAGCTTCCAAGCCTTTTAGAGAGTTTTCCTTCCTTTCCGGTCAGCAGCGGCAAATGGGCAAACGACGGAACTTTTCCGCCTAATGCCTCAAACATCTGAACCTGCGACGCCGTATTGGTTACATGGTCTTCCCCGCGGACAATATGGGTAATGCCGAAATCAACATCGTCAATTACCGAAGGCAGATGGTATAAGAAACTTCCGTCTTCGCGGATAATAATCGGGTCGCTCAGTTTATCGGCTTCATAACGGCAAGTGCCGCGAACCATGTCTTCCCATTTTATCTCGCCGGGAAGAAGTTTAAAACGGTAATGCGGGCGGCGCCCTTCTTTTTCATAAGCGGCAATTTCTTCGGGTTTCAGCTGCAGCGAATGCCGGTCGTAAATGGGCGGCAGGCCTTTGTTGAGCAGCCTTTTTCTCATAAATTCCAGTTCTTCGGGCGTTTCATAGCAAGCGTAAATCCGCCCGTCTTTTTTGAGTTTTTCAACAACTTCGTTATAGCGTTCAAAACGGGCAGACTGGCGGGATTCCTCGCACCAGTCCAAACCCAGCCAATTTAAAGCATCCCTTATGGCCAGCTCATATTCTTCTTTTGAACGCAATTTATCCGTATCATCAATACGCAGCATAAATTTCCCGCCGAGCTTTTTGGCGAGAAGCCAGTTGAACAGCGCCGTCCGCGTATTTCCAATATGCATAAATCCTGTCGGGCTCGGCGCAAAGCGTACTTTTATGTTTGTCATTATCTCTTGTCCATTATTAAAAACTAAGAGGATAATATAAAATCGGCATTATAAATTCAATAATTATTTTGCAAATTAAGCTGATTATTCTTTTCGGCAGAAACTGCCAAATCCTCCAAATCTTCAAGGAACCAGGAAATGTCTTCGTCATTTGCCGCAATCATCCCGTAGAATTTTCCCCGGTAAGATAAGATGAGGCTGCTTTCAGCCAATTTTATGTCAATAATCTGCAGCTGCCCGCCGTTATCGCGAATTCTCAGGCTGAACGGGATAACGCTGCTTTGCTGCCCGCCCATAATTTTCCCCACATCAACAACGGCAGAAACTTCCGCTTCATTGCCGCGGATTTCCACCCGGGTGATTTCATATATAATTTTTGAAACATCAAAATCCAGCGGAAATGTTTTATATAACCCCAGCGCATAACGCTTAAACAAGGGCAAATATTGCTGCTGTTGCTCAGGGCTCATTTCCTTCCAGTATTTTCCAACGACAAATTTCCCTACATAATCCAAATCCACATGGTTAAGAAACAATTCGTCAAGGGCGGCATATTTTTCTTCTGCATTTTTCATGTTAAAAGTGTTCAACAGGCGCTCCCCTTTATCCTGCGCCCAGGCTCGCACATCTTTTTCCGTCATGGAAGCTGAGGCGTTTTCCCAACAAAAAACGCTTAAAAAAAAGATAATAAGTTTAAGAAATTTCTTACTTTTCATAAATTTTGCCTTATAGTATTTCCATCTTGGTTTATTATAGCATAAATTGGTTAAAAAAATGACACTAAAAATTTTTCGCTTATTTTTATTGTTTGCCTGCGCTGCTCCTGCTGCCGCACAAAGCCCGGTCTGGGATCTGGCACTGCGAAGGGGCTATGTTTCATGCGGCACGGATTTAATCTCCAAAACTTATGCCTATAAAGACGAAAACGGCCAATGGAAAGGCATTGATGCAGACATTTGCAAACTTTTTTCTTTTATGCTCTTTGGGCATGGGAACAACATCCAAATGGTTCATGTCCCTTCAACTAAGGCTGCCCAAGCGCTGAATGACGGAAAAATTGAAATCATGCTCAGCGCCGCGCCCGCCCAGGCCAGCCAGGAGATAGCCGGAAACACCCTGCCCGCGGCAATTATTTATTACGACCGGCAAAAATTTCTGGCCAATATTCAAGATAATGCAACTTCAATGGAAGACTATCAAGGGCAGAAAATATGCGCAGATGGAAATTCCGAGGATTTGGCTTACCTTAACGAATTTAACGAACGTTATGCTTTGGATTTGAAAATTTTACCGTTTCCATCTTTTGAAAAAGCAAAAGAAGCTTTTCTTCTTAACCGCTGCCAGCTTATCAGCGGTTCGGAAATACAGCTCCTCGGCATTTTAAAAAGCTCGACATCAAAAAAACGTTCCATCGCCATCTTGCCGGAAGTTATCGCAACCAAGCCCGTTTTTGCCCATGTTGCCAAAAACAACGACTTTCTGCGCCGGCAGGTTAAATGGGTTATCAATGCCCCGTTACTGGCAGAACATTTGAAAATAAATTCTAAAAACGTTACGACATTTTCCGGCGCCAAAGACAAATCGACGCAAAATCTGCTCGGCGTCAGCCCCAATTTATGGCAAAAGTTTTTCCTCACCCCGCAAGGCGTTAAAAACGCTTTGGAAGTTTTGGGGAATTATGATGAAATCTACCAACGCAACCTTGGCGCAGATTCTCCGTTTAAATTGGAACGGGGCGAAAGCCGCCTTATTGAAAACGGCGGGCTAATGAATTATCAGCTCTTTTTGTGAAAGCTGTTCCGTTCAATAAAATCAGCGGCATATTCCAGCCCTTCCGGCGTTATTTGATGCATTCCGCCGGGGATTACTTTGGTTTCCACCGCCGCGCCCATTTCGCTCAACATATTTTTTGTAAAATCCAAAGCTTCAAAGCGAACCAGATTATCGGCGTCGCCATGAATAAGAAGCGTATTCGGCGTGCTCAAATGATGGCGCATTAAATAGCTGCGTCCGGCCATGATGCCGCTGAAGCTGACGCAGCCCGCCATTTTCTCCCTCATCAGGGATGTGTATAGAGCCAACATCGCGCCTTGTGAAAAGCCGCAGAGAAACAAATCTTTGTCTTCAAGCCCATATTCGGACAGACATTGGTCAATGTAAAAATTCAGATATGAGGCCGCCTGGTTTAACCCCATGGCCATTTTATCATAAATCGCTTCGCATTCTGCAAAAGTCGGAACAACTTTGCGCATATCTTCCGGGTCAAAATGGTGCATAGAATACCATTGGCGCTTATTTTCATGGATTTCGCAAATCAGCGGCGCTTGCGGCAGATGAATGGCATAATTGTCAAGCTTGTCAAGAAAAGGGGCGAGCTTGCGTTCAAGAGCCGGCGCAGAATCTATATATCCGTGCAAAAAAATAATCAGCTTTTCCGGGCGCCCTTTGATATGCGCAATTTCTTCCTGAATGATATTATTCATGATATGTATCCGGTTTTGTGATAAACGCAAATTGTTTTCTGATGTGAACATATAATAAACCCTTAAATAAAAAGTAAATATTTTTAAAGCGGAACAAATTTATTCCGCCTTATCATTTTTTCAAGAGGGATTTTTAATATTTTTCGGCTTCTATTATTTGCAGCATTTCTCTAAAAGCTTCCGCCGGCGTGCCGGAAAAATTTATAATCATTTTATTTTGCGTAATACAACACTGCTTTTTTTCTTCATAATGGCAAAAAGGCGTTTGAAACCAACGAATGTAACGGTGGCTGTCATCAATATGCAGGCTGATGTTGTGCAGCAGGCAGTATTTTGCTTTTGCCGTATCCCACAGTTTATCGGAAACCTTGAATTCGCCATTTTCAAAATATTCCACCTTATCTAAAGCCGCATAAAAATCTAAAATGGCAAATATTTTGCTGTAAGATATTTTATGCTCTTCAAGATATTCTTTTACAAGGCGCCTGGGTCCGCCTGTTATGATATGTATTTCGCAGCCTGCGTTAAACGCCAGCTTTGTCAGCTTTGAAAAAAATTCAGGCTGTTTGGTTATAACGCCATGAAAATCTATCCCGATTTTTATGCCTTTAACGATCATTGCCGCTCCCGAATGTTGAACGGAATAAATCTTTTAACGAACTCGGGCTCAGGGCTGAGAGCGGGTTAATACTGACGTTCGGGTCAGACAGGCTTCCCGTAATCTTGTAATTGGCAGCAAAAACGGTTCCGTCTTTTCCGCTCAACAGGCTTCCAACCAGGGGGAGCTTGCCGATGAATGTGTTCAGGCTGTATGCCGGCGCAATCACGCCTTTAATGTTATATGTTTCGGTAATTCTTGAAACCGACCCATTTGCGGTTATTCCCATCACCGGGCCAAATGCTTTGGCTTCCGTCGTGTAAAGCGTTTTATCCTTATATTCGAACGGTGCGTCGAAGTGCGAAAAAGCCATGCCTTCCCCGCTTAAAAGATTCAACATTCCGGTCAGAGATGCCACGGTGAACAGCTTTGCCAAAACCGGCGTGTTATAAATGCTGAAATCTCTTATTTTCGCATGCCCGATAAAGTTTTTATTTTTATCCCTTTTGGCTTCAATGCTTAAAATGCCGCCGCTCATATTATCATACAGCCGCAAAACTTTCAGGGTGCTTCCGGCATTGTTACTGTCAACGGTCAGGAAATATTCACCATTTTTCCGCGGCGTATAGTCCAGCTTCATCATTGCCTCGCGGCTGCTGCCGAAATTTCCAATCAAATGCATTTCCTGGACACCAATCCCGTGCACGAGCTTTGCAGAACCGGCAAAATTGCGCACGGAAACCAGTTCATTTGTCCATAAACGGTTCACGGCAATATTAACATCTGAGGTTGCAACATTTTCCAAATCCGTATCATCGCCAGATTTTGCCTGTTTATGCTGTTGTTTAAGCTTGTCTTCGTTTCTGGCAAAAAGTTCAGACAAATCGTAACTTGTTCCGGAAACATTGATTTTTACCTTCTCCTGCGGCGTTTTTAGAAATTCTATTTTTGCGCGGGCGTCGGTTTTCGGCCCTTTGATTTTGGTTACATCAACAAGTTTTACATCTCCCTGCCCGTCTAAAACGACCTTTCCGGCAAAGCTGAAATCTTGCTTGGCCAGGCTGAATGACGGTATGGACTTTAATTTATTATCAATAAATTCCAGCTTTGCTTTGGCTGTGCCGTTTTGCCCGGCAGGTTTGCGCAGCCCAAAAAACGAATAATCGACATCGGCGCTTTTCAGATTGCCGTCCAAATCTATTACCATGCGGTTATCTTCATAGCTCGTAATATAGGCGTCAACATCCAAATGCCCTGAAATGTATGGGGGATTTATGAAACTGATATCTGTTAAGCCTATAATTTTCTTAAAGTTTTCATCAAAACGGAAGGATATTTTATATTTGCTCTTATAGTCTTTCTTATTAAAATCTTCTTCCCAAACCAATTTCAGGGGGATTTTTTCAAAAGTGGCATTCCCTTCCAGCAACATTCCTTTATTGGTAACGCTCAAAGAAAGTTCCGGCGCAAAAATAGGTTTGCCGTCAATAACGTCCGGCATTTCCAAATCTTTGATATTCGCCTTGACATCCACATGAACTTCTTCGGGCTCAAGGTCATTTTTAAGTTCAAATTTCAGTCCTAAATCATTCTCTGACCAACCCTTTATTTTATCCGGATCCAGCCCCATTTCCGAAGTATAACCCAAAGGCTGGTGGTCAATCAGTTTCAACACGTCGGTAACGGAACTGCGCCCGGTCAGGCGGATATCCGCAAAGTTATTTTCTTTATCCAAATCATAAAGGCGGACATAACCTCCGTCAACCTCAACGCCGTCCGAAACGGCTTTTTCCACGCTGATGTCAATACTTCCCGGCGTGAACTCGGCTGTGCCATACATCTTTGTAATATTGGGCATGCCGCTTAAATAAAACAGCGTCCCGTCTTCAATCTCCCCTTTTCCGGAAAGGTTTTCAAAGGCAATGCCGCCGGATTTTTTATCATAGGCAAAATCAAAGGTGAAATCTGCATTTTTTGCAAAGCCTCCGAGCAGGCTTTCCTTACACCAGGCCCAGGCATCAGGCGCAATATACCGCGGCCAATATTTGCTCAATTCCGCAAAGGCTAATTTTTGGACTTTCGCATTCAGGCTAAATTTCAAATCATCCAAAGATTTGTACAGAAAATACTTCTTCAGGCCGCTGACAGAAAAGCTCAATTCCGCCGGCAAACCATCCAAATCAAATTTAGCATTTTCAATTTTCAGCTGGTTTAGCCCCGCCCCTAAATTTCCATCAACAGCAAAGGATGAAACGGCATATGCGTCTTCATCTTTTCCGGTGAATAAAATTTCCCCTTTGCCGCCCTCTATTTCAAAATGCATTTTTTCCACCGCCGTATCAAGGCTTTGCTGCCAATTGTCCCGGTGTTTGATTATTTCATCAAAATTTACCAGAGTATTGACTTTTCCGCTCAGCGGCAGGCGGATATGATAATTTTCAGGCTTTTCGCCGGCAATCATAAAATTATCAATCAAATCAGCCGGAATTAATTCTGAAAAATATAATTGAAGGCCCAACTTATTTGTGGAAGGGCGATATTCGGCGCTCAATCCTAAAGAAGATATCCGGTCATTGAGTTTCAGCAAAGCGTTGATATCCGTTTCAATATTTCTGAAATTGCGGTTAAAGCTGTAATTCACATCAGAAAAGCTCCATTTCCTTCCCAAATCCACCTCATGAAACTCAACTTCGGCGTGATTGATGGATATGCTGTTAATGTAGCTTTCGGCATATGATTTATCAGAAGAATTAAACCGCTCGATAAATTCGTCAAAATTATCAATATAAAATTCCAGCGTTTTGGCGCCGGCTTCCTGTTCATTGTCTTTTTTTAAGCCATAGCTTGTAAAAATATAAACGGACGGATTGTTTACCTCGATGGAACTTGGCGCGATAACGCCGCGCAACAAAGCTTTCATGCTAAAAGAAACCGAAGTTTTTGGCGCGTCGATTGAAAAACTGCCGTCATTTTTCCGGTATTTAACGTTAGACGCAATAATATGCACCGGAATGATGGAACGCACCAATTCCAGATTTACGCTGTCCAGCGTAACCTGATATTCGGCATCATCATGGTTGAGCGCTTTAATAATATACGGCTTCAAAAAAGGTATGGCTATCGGCGCGCGGTACAGCTGCCAGATAAACAGCAGCAAACCGACCAACAGAACAACGCCCGTGTAATCGATTATTTTATGAAAAAGATATGCCCGCGAGTTTAGTTTCTTCATTTAATTCTTTTCCAGCCATTTCATTACGTCTCGATAACTGCGCACATTATGCAAATCATTATGCCCGCACCCTTCATATATAATTATTTTTTTAGGATTTGGAGCACTTTCAAATAAATTCTGTGCCAATTCGACAGGAACAACCCGGTCCTGCCTTGCGCCCAAAAGCAGCAAAGGGGACTTCAGCCTTCCGGCCAACTCAAGATTATCATACTTGTCTTTAATCAAATAATCCAAGGGCAGAGGGATTTGAACCGTCTTCTTGACAACATTGGTAATATTATCAAACGGAACCTCCAAAACAACTGCCGAAAAGGGGCTGCTTTTTTGAAGGCTGTCTGCCGCATAAAGCGCCATATGGGTGCCAAGCGACATGCCATAAAGGATTATCTCCGAATTTTTATATCCCTGCCCGTAAAGATAGCGCACGGCGGCCAAGCTGTCTTGTTCAAGCCCTTGCTGGGTTATTTCTCCGGCAACATTTCCAAACCCTCTGTATTCAGGAATAAATGTTCCGTAGCCGACTTCTGCAAAAGGCAGCATTTTGTGATAAAATTTTTCAATATTATAAGAGTTGCCGTGCAAAAACACGATAATCTTTTTATTTTTTTCCGGTTTCGTATACCAGGCGTAAAGCGGCGTTCCGTCCTGGGAAGTATATTGGACAACTTCCGCATTATAACCGTTTGCCTTTGCATTTTCCAGATTGGCCAGATGATTGTCCGGATGATAGAAAAACCATTGCGGGCGGTAATACGCCGTTATGCAAAAAGCAATATAGGCAAATATTGAAACAGATAAAAGCTTTTTAATTAAATTCATCATCTTTTTATACCTTACGCGCTAAAGCCGCTGCTAAAAACATATCAATTTCCCCATCCAAAACAGCTTTGGTGTCTGAGGTTTCCGCTTCTGTCCGCAAATCCTTTACCATTTTATACGGTTGCAGGACATAAGAACGAATCTGGTGCCCCCAGCCGATATCCGTCTGCGCCTCCCTTTGCGCTTCAGCGGCTTCTTCCCGCTTGGCCAGCTCGATTTCATAAAGGCGCGCCTTTAACATATTCCATGCGGTTTCCCGGTTTTGAAACTGAGACCGCTGGGTTTGGCATTGGACGACTATCCCGGTCGGAATATGCGTGATGCGCACGGCAGAGTCCGTCTTGTTGATGTGCTGCCCGCCGGCACCTGACGCACGATAAGTGTCAACGCGGCAATCTGCTTCATTGACGTTAATTTCTATTTTGTCATCAATAACCGGATAAACGCCGACAGAAGCAAAACTCGTGTGGCGGCGCGCACCGCTGTCAAAAGGGGAAATGCGCACCAAACGGTGGACACCTGTTTCATGCTTGAGCCAGCCATAAGCATTATGCCCGCAAATTTTTACCGTAACAGATTTCAGGCCGGCAACCTCGCCTTCCGTTTCTTCCAGATATTCTACTTTATATTTATGGCTTTCTGCCCAACGGGTATACATGCGCAGAAGCATTTCCGCCCAATCCTGCGCCTCCGTACCGCCGCTGCCGGCATGGACTTCCAAAAAAGCGTCATTATTATCGGCTTCGCCGTTAAGCAGGGCTTCTAATTCCAAACGGCGGCAAAGCGCTGCCAAATCTTTAAGGCGGGCGGCAACTTCATCGCCCATTGTTTCGTCATTGTCTGCTTCCGCGAGTTCCGCCAAATCCGCGTAATCCTGCAGAGAGGTTTCCGCTTGCCGGAATTGTCCGAGATTTTCTTCTAAAATATTTTTTTCGCCCATAAGTTTCTGCGCGCGTTCGGGATTATCCCACAAAGCGGCATCAGCCGTGAGGCTGTTTAATTCGTCTAAACGCAAAACGGCGTTGTCATAGTCAAAGAGACCTCCTCAGCAATGACAACGACTGCTTGATTTGTTCTATTGTTTCATAAATTTCAGCACGCATTTTAAACTTTCCCTAATATTCTGTACCGACTTGAAAAGCATCGCCTTCTTCATTTTCTTCAAAGGCCGAATTATTTTTGTCTTCGCCTTCTTCGGCACTTGCCGCTTCGCCGATGACACGCTGCTTTTTATCAAAATCGTAATCAGGCTTTAAGGCTTCCGTAATCACAACCGTATCTCCCGGCGCTGCCGGTTTTCCCGTTTCATAATTTATTCTCACCAGCTTAATGCCGGAAGGAATACGGAAAGGAATGTCCGCCTCGCCGGCCAGAGCCTCTTTCATAAAGGCATTAAATATCGGCAAAGCCGAAGCTGCACCGGTTTCCCTTTTACCCAAAGTCCGCGGTTCGTCAAACCCGACATAGACCATAACGACTAAATCCGGCGTGAAGCCGCCAAACCAGGCTTCCTGGTTTTCATTTGTCGTTCCGGTTTTGCCGGCCAGGTGTTTTCCAATTCCGCGCAGACGCGCCGCCGTTCCCCTGGTTGCCACGCCTTCCATAATCGATGTCATCTGGTATGCGCTCAGAGGGTCAATGACTTGTTCGCGGTTGTCTGCCAATTCCGGCGCCGGAATATCTTCCCAAACTTCCATATTGCAGGACGGGCATTCCTGTTTGTTTTGTTTTAGGATGGTTTTTCCCGTCCGGTCTTGAATCCGCTCAATAAAGTAAGGCGTGATTTTTTTGCCGCCGTTTACAATCATGGCATAAGCCGCAGCCAAATCGATTACCCGGGTTTCGCCGGCACCAAGAGACATCGACAACAGATGGGGAAGATGGTCGTTCACGCCCATTTTTTTCGCATAATCCGCAACTTTCGCCATACCCAAATCCTGCGCCAGGCGCACGGTCATCAGGTTTCTTGACTTTTCAATCCCCTGGCGGAAAGTCGTCAGGCCATAAAACTTCGGCGAATAGTTTGTCGGTTTCCATTTCGGAAGCCCCGGCCCTTGGTCTAAAACAAAAGGTGCATCCAAAATAAGGTCATTGGGCGAATAGCCGTTGTCGAGCGCCGCCAAATATACAATCGGCTTGAAAGATGAACCTGTTTGGCGCTTTGCCTGGGTTGCCCGGTTAAACTGCGACTTCTGGAAAGAATAACCGCCAACAATGGCTAAAACTTTTCCGGTATGCGGATCCAAGGCGACCAAACCGCCGTCAACATCGGGAACCTGCCGCAATTCGTAGCTGCCTTTTGCCAGCTTTTTGGAGGCAAGTTCTTTTTCGCCGACCGGTTCAACATAAATGACATCGCCCTTTTTTAGGACATCCGCCACAGATTTCGGCGCAACGCCGATGGCCTGATTCTTTAACGTTTTTCCCGCCCAGGACAAGAGGCTTAAAGGGATGAGGCCTTTTTGCCCGTCAAGCGTTTCTATTTCCGCCTGGTTGGCACTTACCTCCGTTACGACGGCTGTTTTCCAAGTGGAATCAGCTCCCTTTGGCATATCGATTTTTTCCAGGCGCTCCTGCCAGCCTTCACCCAATTCTATATTCGCAACAGCCCCCCGGAATCCGTGGCGGCGGTCATAATTTTTAATTTCTTCCCGAAAAACTTTTGTGGCAATGTTTTGCAATTTCGGATCCAAGGTCGTCCGGATAATCAATCCGCCTTCGTAAAGCGCGTCATCGCCAAAATCCTTGCTGACCCTGCGGCGGACTTCTTCGCTGAAATATTGGGCATTGTCAACAAATTCTTTGCGGTTGTCAATGGTCTCCAAAGGCGCCGCCTGAGCTTTTTCGGCTTCTTTTTGAGTTATATAGCCATCTTCCAGCATGCGCCCGATAACCCAGTTGCGCCGGATGACCGCCGCGTCATGCTTGGTTTTGGGATTATAATTGTTTGGGCCTTTGGGCAAGGCGGCAAGGTAAGCGGCTTCTTCAATGCTCAGCTCGTCCAAAGATTTTCCGAAATAATTTAAAGCGGCCGCTGCAACGCCGTAAGAACGGTTTCCCAAATAAATTTCATTTAAATACAATTCCAGGATATGATTTTTCGTAAAAGCCTGTTCCATGCGCGTTGCCAGGATTGCTTCCTTAATTTTGCGGGTATATGAAACCTCGGAAGAAAGCAAAAAGTTTTTGGCAACCTGCTGCGTGATTGTGGAAGCTCCCGCCGGACGGCGCCCCCTGCCGATATTTTTTATATTTCCCAAAACGGCGCGCATAATTCCCATATAGTCAATGCCCGAATGGGTATAAAAATTTTTATCTTCGGCAGCGATAAACGCATTTTTAACACGTTCCGGAATTTTTTCCACGGGGACGAAGAGCCTTTTTTCTGCGGCATATTCCATCATAAGCTGCCCGTCTCCGGCAAAAAGGCGGGTTGTTACCGGCGGCTGGTATTTTTCCAGCTGGTGGTAATCAGGCAGCTGCGCCGAGTACTCCCACAAAGAGCTTATTAAAACAACAAATACAATAACGGCAAAGAAAAATACCGTGCTTAAAAAGGAAGACAACGTCTTAAACATCTGACAACCTAAATCTATAACGTGAATCACTGGCTTTAATCTATTACAATTTATAAAAAAATCAAAAGAAAATTTAGGCTTTTAACAAAAATAGGATGACAACTATTTTTATTGACAAAATTTCCAAATTATATACAATAATGCCAAAATATTTAACTCGGGGTATTTGCAATATGATTAAGTCTATTCGGGAATTACATGAAGAGCTTCATAACAAGATGCATCTTTCAAACCGGCTTAACGGTTTATTTTTAAGCGAAGCCATGGGCGACTGCGACACGATGCGCAAGGTTATCCACGCCGATAATTGCGCCACGATGCCAACTGTCAAAGCTTTTTATGATTATTACTATCACCGCGACGAAAAAAGGCTGATGGACGACATTAACAATATTGAAAAAGAATATGAGAGTTCACGTTTTCAGGTTCGCGAATATACCGCCCGAAAAGACATCCCGACGGAAGACGAATTTTCCAGCATGCTCAAAATTGAAAATATTTGCCGGCAAAGCCCGAAAGATTTGCAGGCCAACGAATTTTTAAGCAAAGCGGCAACCTATTATGCCATGCGCTATAAAAATATTTTTTTGGGAAATCCTAAATCCGGCTATCGGATAAACAAGCATGCCCCCGTTTTATTTCAGCCAAAAAAATATACGGTTATTGATTTTGAAGACAGCCCGACCCCTTGGCTCGATTTAAGTTATTATGATGTCCCGCAAGATGTTTACATCACAGATATCATGCCCAGGCCGCCGGTAACGCGCCATTATAAAAATGTCAAAGTTATCGACATCTTACGTGAAATCGTGGAAAACAAACGCCAGCGCATTATTTACAACCTTCCGCAGACGCCTAACCAGGACTTAAACAAAGCTGCTGCGGCAATTTATGAAAAAAAAGAAAATATAACCCTGAGCGATTTTACCAAAACGCTCCGGTTGCTGAACACGGACTTAATCAACGGCATGTCATCCGGCACCGGCGTTCACCCCAGCTATTTGGATGCCGTTGCCCTTATTGAAGACAAGGCAAAATACATTTTTAACAAAATAGATTATCCAATGCAATTCGGATTTTATAAAAGCAACACCGGGCAAGAAATTTTGACTTTTTCTTACCTGACGACATTCACGCAAAAGGAATCTT
Organism: uncultured Alphaproteobacteria bacterium; assembly: GCA_910584385.1. Classification (GTDB taxonomy): domain Bacteria; phylum Pseudomonadota; class Alphaproteobacteria; order RF32; family CAG-239; genus MGBC118957. The sequence goes on from CAJUAK010000003.1 coordinate 31,702, forward strand.
TTTCAAAAGCGTCCATGAACCGCTACTTGCGGCAGGTCAGGAAAGCTCCGCATTGGACAGACGCACAAAAATATATAACCGGCGCGATTATTAAAAACAGCCGCCAGTTTTCACATATCAATAATGAATTGCTGCGCCTAAATTACATCCGGAAGCGCCCTTCCAAGGAGTATCATACATATAATGCTTATTACCAAAGGGATTTAGACAGGATAAACAATCCGATACTTCAAAGGCTGTCTGCCAAGACAAGGTAAAATGCTAGAAAACCGAAGCCCTCTGCATATTCTCAAAATACTTGTCCATCGCTTTGCGCGTGGATGATGCCAGCTTGCGCCGGTAATCCTTTTGTTTGAGAAGGCGTTCTTCATTGCGGTTTGAAAGATATCCCATTTCCAGGAGAACCGCCGGAATATCAGGGCCTTTAAGAACGGCGAAACCAGCAAAACGGTGCGTATTATCAACCAGCTTAACAGATTTTCTCATTTCCTGAACCATAAATGTTGCAAATTCGGAAGACCTGTTCATCGTTTCCCGCTGCGCCAGGTTAATCAAAATATCCGAAACTTCCTTGGAATGCTCCGCAAAATTCAATCCGGCAATAACGTCCGCCTTATTTTCGCGTTCTGCCAAAGCCGCCGCTTCTTTGTCTGATGCCGTTTCAGACAAAGTATAAACCGAAAGCCCGGTCGCTTTTCTGTTTACGGCGCTGTCTGCATGAATAGACAAGAATAAATCTGCTTCATAACGGCGCGCAATTTGCACGCGCTCGCGGAGCGGGATGAATATGTCTTTGTTTCTCGTCAGGTAAACTTTATACTTTCCGCAGCTTTCCAAAATCTCTTTTAGCTCCTTTGCCATTGCCAGCGTGATATTTTTTTCATAAACACCGCTATAGCCGATGGCTCCGGGATCCTGCCCGCCGTGCCCCGGGTCCAAAACGATTATCTTTTTGCTGCTTTTGGCACCGCTGGGCTCTGCCTTTGCCTGCGAACGGGATGAAGATGTTTTGTTTTTAACGGCATTATCATTGCCAAGAGCATTTGAAATGCCGACCCGGGAAGAAAATTCCCGTTCGCTGGCCAATTCCACATCAACAACAAAACGCCAGCCGAAATCGCTTTGCGGCGGCAGCATAAAGGCTTTTTTTACCGTAACCGGCTTGCGAAGGTCAAAGACAATCCTCTTGCCGTTTTCAAGGCTTCCAATCCGCGTGCTTGAAATTAAATTGTTATTCTCATGTTTCTTTTCTATTTTTCCAGAAACTTCGACATTTTCAACATCAACGACCAGACGCTGCGGGTCTGTCAATAAGAAAACTTTGTAATTAAAGGCCGAATCGGCATCAAAAACGATACGCACGCTGCCAATTCCCTGCCCGATGCGCATATTATTAACCGTTGCCGCACAAACGGAATCTGGTAAAAAACAGCACGAAAAAGCCATTAAGAAAAGGCACAAAAGCCCTTTTCTCCACATATGCTTCCACCATTTTTTCCAGTTTTGCAACATATTCAAACCTTCTTATCCATTCTTATTTCAGAATAGCAAAAACTTATTACCAATCTGTTAAAAGCAAAATTAAAAGATATGTTCAAAATTTGTGTTGTGTTTTGTAAAAAAGTGTATATTCTTGGTTGGTAGTATGTTTATGTTTTGGCTTTATCCTTTTATACACATGATATTTTTTTAGGATAAATGCGGAAACGGCCGGGAATTAGATATCAGACGGCGCATACCAGGATAAGAAAAAGTTTTGACCGGATTTTTGCCGCTTCGACATAATAAATAAGCAATAAACAGAAACGGCGCGAAATGTTGAATTTGACAATCCCTTCCCGATGCTCGGCTATCGGGAGCTTATTTAAATCCATTTCTCCGGTTGGGTATTAATATATGGCGCAGGGCGTCTGTTACGGAGTTATTATAAATGATTAAAAGGATGCTGATTGACGGCACACAACCGGAGGAAACCAGGGTTGTTGTCATTAACGGAAACAAATTGGAAGATGTGGAATTCGAAACCACAAACCGCAAACAAATCAAAGGCAACATCTATATCGGAAAAGTTATGCGGGTTGAACCGTCCCTGCAGGCTTGTTTTGTTGATTATGGCGGGAACAAACACGGATTTCTAGCTTTCGGAGAAATCCACCCCGATTATTACAACGTTTCCCAAGAAGAGATTGAAGAAACAGAAAAAGAAGCCGAAGAAATCATTGAAGCCAAAAGGCAAATTATTAAAGAACGGGAAGCGGAAAGAGAACGCCTGCGCGCAGAACGTCATGCCGCTTATGAAGCGCGCCTCCAGGCAGAGCAGGAAGCCCTTGCCGCCCAAAAGGCAGAAGCGGCAGAAACCGAAACAGCCGCTGAAGAAGCGCCGTCCGCAGAATCCATCGAAGAAGCCCTATCCGCAGAACCTATCGAAGAAGCCTCGTCAGAATCCGCTGCTGCCATCCCTGGCGAAACTGCCGGCGAAGAAAAAATTTCCGAAACGGATGAGGAATCTAAAGAAGAAGCCAAGGATGACAAGCCTAAAAAAACCAAAAGAAGAGTTTATAAAAAACGCATTAAGAAACTGTTGGAAGAAGAACAAGCCAAAGAAGAATTAAAAGTTTCCTCGGCAGAAACGGATTTTGAAGAAGAAACCATCAGCGAAGAGGCTGCCGAAACAGTTACGGAAAATGCCGATGAAGATTTTGTTCCCGAAGAAGACGAAGATGATTATTCTGAACAAAATTATGAGATGCAGAAAAAACTTTTAAAACTGCGCAAGCTTTTCCATCGCCACAAGATTCAGGATGTTATCAAAGAAGGGCAGACTTTGATTGTTCAGGTCGTAAAAGAAGAACGCGGCAATAAAGGCGCGGCTTTGACGACTTATCTCTCTTTGGCCGGCAGATACTGCGTTTTAATGCCTAACCGCATTAAAAGCGGCGGCGTTTCCCGCAAAATTACCAACGCGTCGGACCGCAACAGATTAAAAGATATTGTCAAAGAACTGCCGCTGACGACAGATATGTCAATCATTGTCCGCACGGCCGGCGAAGAAAAATCAAAACCAGATATCGTCCGCGACTACAATTACCTTATCCGCAGTTGGAACCTTATCCGCAACGCCGCGCTTACATCAAAAATCCCCTCGCTTATCCACGAAGAGGGCGATTTGATTAAACGTGCCCTCCGCGACATCTACACAAAAGATATTTCTGAAGTTTTGGTTGCCGGAGAAAGCGGTTATGCCGCCGCGCGGGAATTTGTAAAAATATTGTCTCCGCATAATCTTAAAAAGATTAAACTTTACCGCAACCATGATATTCCCCTCTTTCAAAGATTTCAGGTGGAAACCCAATTAGACAAGCTGCATGAAGCAAACGCACAATTGGAATCCGGCGGCTATCTGGTCATTAACCCCACGGAAGCATTGGTTTCTATTGATGTTAACTCCGGACGGGCGACAAAAGAAAAAGATTTGGAAGAAACCGCCCTGAAAACCAATTTGGAAGCTTGTGATGAAATCGCCAGACAATTGCGCTTGCGCAACCTTGCCGGGCTTGTCGTCGTTGACTTCATTGATATGGACGAGCCTGCCAATAACCATGCTGTTGAAAAACGGATGAAAGAAGCGATGAAAAAAGACCGCTCACGCGTGCAGATTGCCAAGATGAGCTGCTTTGGGCTGCTGGAACTTTCACGCCAACGGCTGCACTCATCATTCTTTGAGAGTAATTATCAGGTATGCCCGCATTGCCACGGCAAGGGTTTGGTTCGCAATACAGAATCCTCTGCCGTATTTATCTTGAGAGAGATTGAAGAAGAAGGCATTAAAGGGCGTTCTTCTAAGCTTAATGTATTTATTCCCGGCGATGTTGCCATTTACCTGCTCAACCAAAAAAGGCAGATGCTCATCAACTTAGAACAGAAATACAAAATGAGCGTCTTTATCACGGCTGATGACACAATCAAAAACATTTCCGATTACCGGTTTGAAAGAATAAAAGCTGTTAAGCAGGCACAGCAGGAAGTAGAATCCGCCCAGGAAATTATTGATACGATTGAGAAACAAGAAGCGCCCTTGCCCAAAGAAGCCGAAACAGCAGAAATGCCTTCAGAACAAAGCAAAGAAGACAAAAAGGAAAACCCGCGCCGGCAATCCAGAGACAACCGCCGGGGCGGCAGAAGAAGAGACCGCTTTGACCGCCGGGGCAAAAAAGAAAGCTATAAAGGCGATAACAATGCCTCAGGCAAAGAAAATGTTTCAAGTTTTGAACCTGTTATCTTGTATAACAGCCATGAAGATATTAAATCTCCTGAACCGGCCGCAGCTCCGGTGGAAGAACCCAAGGAAAAATCGACATGGTGGAAAAAACTCATCAAAGGCTAAAACTTCAAAAACAGCTGCCGCTTCTTTTAGCGGCAGCATTATTTTGCACAATTTTCAGCTTTGACGCAAAAGCAATAAACCTCATTTCCGATGAAGAAAGCGAAACGCTTTTGCATAACATCTCCCGCCCGATTTTTAAAACTGCCGGCATTAACTTTAACCCTAATGACGTATATCTTGTTAATGATAATTCCCTTAATGCCTTTGTAGGCGACGGCAACCGCCTTTTTATTCACAGCGGGACGATCCTTGCCGCAGATAAAGTTAATGAGCTGCAAGGCGTTATTGCCCATGAAGCCGGGCATATCCAAGGCGGGCACATTCTCCGGCTTAAACTCAAAATGCAGTCCCTGCAGGAAGTCGGCCTGGTTTCTACAATTGTTGCCGGAACAGCCATCTTAGCAACCGGGCGACCGGATGTCGGCATGGCGGTTTTGCTCGGCAGCCAAAGTTCAGCCCTAAATAATTACAGCATTTACCAAACCAGCGAAGAACGCAGCGCCGACCAAGCCGCCAATGAAATCTTAAAAGAAAACAATGTTTCTCCTAACGGCATGCTTTCCTTCATGAAAAAGCTCAACCAGCAAAACCAGCTTAACGGGCGTGAAGAAATCCCCTATTTTCGCACGCACCCGGTAACAAGGGAAAGGATTACCTTTTTTGAATCTTTAGTACAGGGAAATAAAGCTCCCGAAAATTCAAAATATCAGGAAGATTTTTTACGCGTTCAGGCAAAACTTTTCGCTTTTCTTAACAGTCCGCAGGCGACCAGACAAAAATACCCGGCTTCGGATAAATCTGTTCCGGCCAGATATGCCCGGGTTATTGCCGATTTTAAACAGCTTAAAATTCCTTCCGCCCAAAAAGGCATTGACGGTTTGATTTCCCTAGAGCCTAATAATCCTTATTTTCACGAGCTTAAAGGGCAGATTTATCTTGAAACGGGAAAAATAAAACAAGCCGTTGCGGAATATCAAAAAGCCTTGCAGCTAAGGCCTGGCTCAGCCCTTTTACAAGTATCCCTGGCACAGGCGATGCTTGAAAACACACCTTCTGCCCCAGACCTGCAAAAAATTCTCTCCCTGCTCAATAAATCGCAATTAAAACGCCCTTCGGCCTTGGGATATTTGCTTTTATCCAGAGCTTACGGTGCAGCAGGAGATGATGCAAGAGCCTCTCAAAATGCGGCGGAATTCAGTTTTGCCGCCGGAGAACCCCAAACGGCACAACGGCAAATTGAGCAAGCCCGCCTTTTGGCAAAGGGCAATAAGCAGCTTCTGACAAAGCTGGATGATTTGTCCGCCCGCGTGGCTGAAGCTTTGAAAGATAAAAATATTTAGTTTTTGAGAATAATGTCCACATCGCTCGGATAATTGACATCTAAAAGGTGTCCGGCGTCTTTTAACTCGCATGTTTTCGTATAATCGACATGTTCCAAGAAGACAGGGCGGATATCGGCGTTTTCCGCCACAACATCAGCTTGGGAAAATAATGATTTGCTCCAGATGACGGGATTATGCTTTATGCCGTTTTTCAGCATTAGGCACAACTGCTTTTCTTCAGAAGCATCAAAGGTGCCTATCAGCTTATTTAAATCTGCCGCGGTGATGTTCGGCATATCGGCCGGCAGCAGCAAAGCCCCGTCGCAAAAACTCGGCAAAGCTTTTATGCCTAGAGCGATGGAGGTTTTTATTCCCGAACGGAAGGATGGGTTATAAATGACATTGACATCCACTTCATCCAAATAATCTTCCATTGCATCGGCATTATATCCGGTGATGACATAAACCGGGCTGGCATCAGATTTTAAAGCAGCCTCAACAGCCTTCATAAACAGAGGTTTGCCGTTTTCCATTTCCACCATCAGCTTATTGCGCCCGGCGCGGCTTCCTATTCCCGCCGCCAGGACAATCGCGGCGATATTTCCTTTTTTGCCTTTGCGGCGGCTGTTTTTGGAAATGATTAAATTTTGCTTTTCATCTTCGGTCAGCTTCATTTCCGGTTTCAGCTGCTTGTTATGCAGGTGCGTTAAATCAAAAGCGGATAATTTTTCACAAAGCAGGGTTTCTTTCACCAGCCTATCTATTATTTCCGTTTCTGCCTCATCATAATGAAAAGGCAGAGAAATGATTTTTTTATTTTTCTTTTGTGCCAGAATCAAATCCGAAACACCTGCCTGCGGCAAATTTAAATTTGCGATATCATCGACCAAATGGCGCAACGCCGACGGAATAATATCCTGCGGGTGCCGGTTAGGCATGCCGCCCAAAACAAAAACGACATCATTATCATCACGCAGCGCCCTGTCTATGCTGTCTGTTAAATCTTCCACATTATGGAGGCTGTTATATTCATGGGAAAAATCCAGATTAAAAGCTTTGAAATTGTCTAACAGCCGGCGGATTACAGAAGTAAAATGTTTAGTTTCCTCCACGGAATTATAAAATTTGGAATAAACAATGCCGACTTTGAGCGGCAATAAATCTTGAACAGCAAGCAGTTCCACGTTTCCTGAAAGGCGAAGCAAAAAATCATCCGCTTGCGCCTGTGGCAATCCGGGAACAGTTAATTCCAACCAGGCAACAACATCCCCTTTTTTCACAATCGTATAAGGCGGAATTGTGTTTATCAACATCAGCGGCGACAAACGGTTAAATTTTGCTACGCGTTCTTCAGAGGCGACAAAACAGCCATCTGCCGCGGCTACGATTTTGCAATTTCCGCTTCCGTTTAAACTATATGCCAAATTTGCCCCGCAGATTTTTCCGGCCAGGATGGCAAGCGCCGTTGCCGCATCAATGTCTTTGTCATCAAACAAAGCCGCAAAGACATGGGTTATGCCGGCTTGTTTGAGTGCGATAATATCGCTTTCCTCAAGCTTATGCCCTGACGGCAGGCTGCCTCCGGGCAGGCGTATTTCTTCAAATATCCGCCATCCCGCCGCTTTTGAAACTTGAACTTCCTGATATTGCATCGCATTTTCCTATAAAATAAACATTATTGTAAATATAGGCACGAATGCTTAAAATAAAATGAATCCTATTGCAATGCATGCAATACCGGATGGAAATTTCCTTTAAAAACCAAATTTTTTCCGACACCGGCGCGGCGCCCGGCTTCTGCGTCCCGTTCCTTGTCACCCAAGGAAACGGAAGCGGACATATCAATATTATATTTTTTTTGAGCTTTAAGAAACATTCCGGGGTTTGGCTTGCGGTCTTGCCCATCCAAGTCCGGGCAATAAAAAACATCTGTTATTTCAATGCCTTTTTCTGCGAATTTTTTTATCATATAATTATTTAATTTTTGAAAATCTTCCCTGGCATAATAGCCCCGGGCTATGCCTGACTGGTTCGTTATGACAATAATCAAATACCCCAGTTCCCGGGCTTTTGCGCAAAGCTCAAAAATCCCCTCGATAAAATGAAATTTTTCAGGTTCAAAGACGTAACCATAATCGATGTTGATAGTTCCATCCCGGTCTAAAAACAATGCCTTAGCCATTAAATTCCTTTTCAATCACGCCGCAAAGCAGATGCCCGACGGCTAAATGCATTTCCTGAATATTGTTAGCCGCCTCCGAGGGGACATTAATCGCATAATCTGCCCTTTGTTTCATTTTTCCGCCGCAGTTCCCGGTCATCGCCACAGTTTTTATCCCTTTCCTTGCAGCCATATCAAAAGCCAAGAGCATATTTTTTGAGTTCCCGCTGGTGGAAAGCCCTATTAAAACATCGCCTTTTTTGCCCAGCCCTTCAACCTGGCGTTCAAAAACCGTATCATAGCCATAATCGTTGCCTATAGCGGTTAAGATTGACGTATCGACGGTCAGCGCCAGTGCGTTCATTGCCGGGCGGTTGATTTTATAACGCCCGACCAACTCTGCGGCCAGATGCTGAGCATCTGCCGCACTGCCGCCATTGCCGCAAAACATTATCTTATTGCCGTTTTTTAAAGTATTTACGCAAAGAGAAGCCACCGCTTCCACTTGCGGCGACAAAGACTGCAGCTTTGTAAAATTATCCGAGATATTCTTAAATTCAGCTTTTATAAAATCTTGCATTATTTACCCTTTCATTTTCTTCACTAAATTTGAAGTTGAATATCCGTCAAGGCGTTTTAATGCAACAGCTTTTCCGCCATAGCTTTCTGCCAGGCGCCCTTCAGGCCAATCTTCGAGCTTGTAACCTTCTTTGGACACGATATCCGGACGCAAGGCTTCCACCAAGGGAAGCGCCGTATCGTCATTAAAAACGATCACATAATCTATAAATTCCAGAGAGGCCAAAAGCATTGCCCGAGTCTTTTCATCCTGCACCGGACGCCCCTCCCCCTTATGCTTCCTGACCGAGGCATCAGAATTAACAGCGACAATGAGCACATCGCACAAATTTTTTGCCTGCATAAAAGAATTTAAATGCCCCAGGTGGCAGCAATCGAAACAGCCGTTGGTAAAGCCGACAACTTTCTTTTGCCGTTTTAAAGTTTCTACCAAGCCTTTTGCCTGTTTCAGGGTTATAAGCTTTCTTTTTTGCCTCCATCCGCCTTCCGGCGTTTCCCTAACTGACAAAACAGTTTTCAGTTCTTTATCAGTTACTGTCGCCGTACCTAATTTGCCCACGACAATTCCTGATGAAATATTAGCCAGTTTCATTGCTTCTTTAACGGGAACATCACTGCCCAATGAGGCGCCCAGAGCAGCCAAGGAGGTATCTCCCGCGCCGGAAACATCAAAAACTTCTTTGGCTTCGGTGGGAATTTGCAGCAAATCTTCAGGATTTTCGGCGGAAATATGCAGCATGCCGTATTCGCTTAGCGTGATAATCAGGTTTTTGATATTATACTTATCAAAAAGTTTTTTTGCGCCTTTCTGAACCTGCTTATGAAAATCCGGACTTGAAGGGGTGTATTTTTGCCCGGTGGCCTCTGAAAATTCTTTTAAATTCGGCTTAACAAGCGTAGCGCCTTGGTATTTTGAATAGTCGCAGCCTTTTGGATCGATAATTATTTTTTTATCCATTTCAGCGCAAACATTAATAATCATCTGTGTCGTTTGAAGCGTCAGCAGTCCCTTGTTATAATCAGAGACAACAACGATATCTGCTTTTTTGACAGCCTGGCGCAATATTTTTTGAAACTTCGGCAAGAGTTCTTCGGAGGCGGGCAAAACTTCTTCCTGGTCAACACGCAGCAAATGGCTGTTTTCCGCAATGAAGCGGGTTTTGACAATAGTCGGATAGTTTGAGAGCTTTATCAAATGGCTGTGTGCTCCTGATTTTGAAAGCTGCCGGGCAACCAAACCGCCATTGCCATCACTCCCGACAATACCGATAAAGGTGGTTTTGCAGCCAAGAGCGCTTAAATTTGCCACGACATTTCCCGCACCGCCAAGCATATATTTTTCATGGTTAAATTTTAAAACAGGCACCGGCGCTTCCGGCGATATGCGTTCAACCTTCCCGTAAATAAAGCGGTCAAGCATAATATCCCCGATAACCAAAACCTTAACATTGGAAAAATTATCAATATATGAGGAAAGCTGCGGCATTATCTTAATTCCCCATACATCACAATATTGCTGAAAAACAACATTCCTACCCTCGTCTTTTTATTTTAAACACTTTGTCAGTATACACATCTGCCACTGTAGTTAAAAGCAAATTACTTTATTTATACCGCACTTTTACGTTTTGACACCACCATAACGGGAGAAAATAAGATAATTTTGTTTATGAATATTAACCAATTAAGATAAGTGTTTATTTTACGCACAAAAAAAGGAAGGCGAAGCCTTCCTTAAGTTATCGGGTTTTGGACTTCCAGACTGTCTGGAGGAACATCCACTATTGTCCAGGGCTTGCCTAAACGTATTGCCGAATTCATGCAGTTTCCAATACCGTCCAAGGCGCGTCCGGTTGAATTCAACGTTCTGCACAATGACTCACAGCTGCTCAACAAGCCAGACAAAATACATAAAATAATCAGATAGAAAATCTTTTTCATATCATTGAGGTTTTAATAATTTTTATTTATCAGGATATTAGCACAATTGTCCCGCTTTGTCAACCTTTGGGGATATGCTTATTTAGCCGCAAAGCTTTTGCTTTGCCCGCAGCCCGTACCGATTGTCCGCCCGATTGAAATTATTTTCCGGGCGATTTCGCTGCGGCAGCAAGCCGGGGAATCGTTAACAGCGACCTTGCCCGGATAAAGCTCATAAAGCTTGCGATATTCGCCTTCCGTCATATTCGGCATAACCACGTTTGCACCGCCTTGCAAAGCCATAATTCTTCCCTCGGGATGCAAACTTTCCATCGCTGTTGTTGCCGGAATATTGATATCCGGCAGCAAAAGGCGCATCACAGCCATCGTTCGCAAAGCCAAGTTCAACGTGCCGCCTGTTTCATTGGCGAGCGGCGTTTGCGGATGCGGTATAAACGGGCCAATCCCAGCCATATCCACGCCGATTTCTTTTAAAAACAGCAAATCTTCCGCGATTGATTCAATGCTTTGCCCCGGAAGTCCAACCATAATTCCTGAACCAAGCTCATATCCCAGCCCTTTTATCATCATCAGGCAATCATAACGGTGCTGCCAGCTCATTTTAGGGTCTAAACGGTGGTACAAATCCTTATCTGTCGTTTCTATGCGCATGAGGTATCTGTCAGCACCGGCCTCTTTAAAGGCTTGGTATTCCTCATAATCCCTTTCGCCTATGCTCAATGTGATGGCGACATCCAGCTTTTTTACTTCCTTGATGATTTCACACATAACGTTTTTAGAATAATACATGTCTTCGCCCGATTGCATCACAATGGTTTTAAAACCGATATCCGCCGCTTTTTTTGCCATGCCTATAAGTTCTTCAGGCGCCATGCGGTAACGCTTAACCTCATGATTTCCGTTACGGATGCCGCAATAAAGGCAATTATTGCGGCAGATATTCGAAAATTCTATCAAACCGCGCAAATGGACCTCATCGCCCACATGGGTGCGGCGCACATCATCTGCCAAATGCAGCAGCTCTTCCTGATTTGCCTCATCTGACAACAAACGAACAATTTTATTCTTACCCAGTTCCATTAATCAACCCCGTTTTTCAAGAATAATATCTGCTTGCACAACCGGCACGACCTGAAGCAGCGCAGCCAGCGGCATCTCCACTTGCAAACCGATGCGCCCGCCGCTGAATATAATTTTCGGAAATTCTGAAGCGGTTTTATGGATAACGGTCTTAAACTGCTTTTTCATGCCTATCGGCGAACACCCACCGTGGATATAGCCTGTCAGCGGAAGAAGCTCTTTTGACTTGACCATCTCAACAGACTTTTCTTTTACCGCCAAAGCGGCTTTTTTCAAATCCAACTCCTGATTGACCGGAAGCATAAACACATAGTGCTGCCCGGATTTTGCAACGGTTACGAGCGTTTTGAACACCTGATTGGGATTTTCGCCCAGCCGGATGGCTATTTCTTCGCCATTCGTCAGCTGCTCGTATTCATAAATTTTATAATTTACCTTATGCTTGTCCAGCATGCGCATTGCATTTGTTTTATCCATTTTTCCTCCGTTTTCAAAATATCACTGCGCTGCCTATTGTCAATCCATTTCCCTGAAATAATAAACTGTGGCAGGCAATGTTTGACAATTTGCGTAAAGTGTAATACAAATATCCGCATATTGTTAAATTTTCAGATGGAGCCGCCATGAAAAAATCCTGGTATAAATTTTTAGGCATTCACTTTATTCTTTGGAGCATTATTCCCCTATTGCGCGGCAGCCTGCCCATGGACAGCATTGAAGCAATTGTCTGGGGACAAATCGGCGGGCTGGGAACAAATAAGCACCCGACATTTTCAGGGTTTCCCGCAGATTTCTTTTATTGGCTTTCCGGCGGCAGCGACTGGGCAATTTATGCCTTGAGCCAACTCTTTATTTTGCTTGGTTTTATTTATATTTTCCGTTTGGCAAAACTTTTTCTCAACGAAACAAAAGCCATTCTTTCCGTTATGCTTTTGGAAGGCGTTATCTATTATGGCTTTGCTTCTGCGGAATATAACGTAAATATTGTTTCTTTGGCACTTTGGCCGATGGCTTCCTTCTATTTCTGCCGCGCAGTATTGGAAGGGCGCAAAGCGGACTGGGCATGGTTTGGATTGGCCGCCGGCGCCAACTTATGGAATAAGTATGTCAGCGGCATTCTCTTCCTGGCTATGGCAATGTATCTCCTCTTTACAAGAAACGGGCGCAAGCAGCTTAAATCTTTCGGGCCTTATTGCAGCGCGGCCATTGCGGCTGTTGTTATCGCACCCCATGTTTATTGGCTTTACAAGCATGATTTCTTTGTTATTTCATACTTTATGAGCCGAAGCGGCGAAAGCGGCGCTTGGTACGGGCATTTGCTCTACCCCTTGAAATTTATACTAGCCCAGCTCGCTGCCGGAGCTTTGGCATTTATCATCTTCTTTGTTGCTTTCTTTGGCGCAAAAAAACAAAAAAACACCATGAGCCATCAGAAAAACCAATTGCTTTTCTATTTGGGAATTTTACCGCTCATTTTGTTTGCGGGAACAGCGCTTATAAGCGGTTCTCCCCTTAAAAGCATGTGGGGTTCGCCGCTTCTCTATATGCTTGGCATTTTACTTTTTGCCGGCTTTAATTTTGAGCTTAAAGAAAACACCGTTAATAAAGCCATTCGCGGCGTTTATGCCTCTATGGCTTTGCTTGGCTTTGCCGCAGCAATGGTTTATTTTTTGAATAAAAGCGAAAAAATGCATTTTCCCAGAAATGATTTTGCTTATCAGGTTATGGAAAAGTGGAAAGCAGAAACAAATAATGCACCGTTGCCTTATACGGGCGGCGAAATCTGGTATGCGGCAAACCTTTCCTTGACGAGCCCCGACCATCCTTTTGTTATCTTGGACACTAACTTGAAAAACAACCCCTGGGTGGCGGATAAGGACCTTTATGCGAAAGGCGCCGTCATTTTTGTGGGACGCCCGGATGACTACGCCAGCGCCCACCAAAAATATCTGGCTGTTTCTCCGTTATTTTCTCAAAATATTACTTTTAAAAACCGGATTGGAAAATCCAAAAGCAAAAATGTTTACTTCTTTATTATCTATCCGGGAGGAGGTTTCTAATGGCAAAAGAAAAGTTAAGCATTGTTGTTTCTGCTTACAACGAAGAGGCTAATATTGCCGCTTTATATAAAGAATTGCAAAAAACAATAAAGAAACTTCCCTTGAAAAAGGTTGAAATCATTTTTGTAAATGACGGCAGTTCCGATAAAACCTATGAAGAATGCCTGAAATTGCAAAAAAAAGACGCTTCTGTTAAAATTGTTAACTTCCAACGCAATTTCGGACATGAGATTGCTATGACAGCCGGCATGGATTATGCCAAAGGGGATGCCGTTGTCTTTATGGATGCCGATTTGCAGCATCCGCCGGCATATATTGAACAAATGGTAAAAGCTTGGCAGGAAGGTTCTGAAATTGTTCTAACCAAAAGGGTAGACAATCTTTCGACATCAAAACTCTATAAATTTATGGCTGCTTCCTTTTATAAAATATTAAATATGCTTTCGGATACGCATATTCCTGAAAAAATGCCGGATTTTCGGCTTCTTGACCGTAAATATGTGGAATTTTTGAAAAACTTTAACGAACATGACCGCCTTTTCCGCGGATTGCTCAGTTGGGCCATGCCCCGGGACAAAGTAACCGTATTGGATTTTGTGGCACCGGAACGTTTTGCCGGGGAATCTAAATATAATTTTGCCAAGAGCCTGCAATTGGCATTAAACAGCATTGTGCAGTTTTCAGTCAAGCCTTTGCGATTTTCAATTTATCTGGGAATTTTGACCGCGATGCTTGCCGGATTGCTTGGCATTTATGTGATTGCCGAACACTTCATTTTAAATAAGCCCACCCCTGGCTATGCTACAATTATGACAACCATTATTTTCATCGGTTCTATCCAATTAATCATGCTGGGGATTATTGGCGAGTATATTGGCAAAATCCATATGGAAGTTAAAAACCGCCCGCTTTATTTGGCTGAATTTATTGAGAAAGAAGAAAAAGATGCTCAAAAAAATCATTAATGCCGACGATTTTGGGATTTCTCCCGGCGTCAACACCGCAATCGCCGAGGCTTATAAAGACGGTATTTTAAATTCGACCAGCATTATGATTAATTTAAAATATGTCAATCACGCCTTGCATCTGGCACAATCTATGCCAAACTTGAATATCGGGCTGCATATAAACCTGACAAACGAAACGCCGCTTTCTCCGGCAGAGGAACTTCCGCTATTAGTAAACGAAAACGGCAAGTTTAAAAATGGCTTTGTTAATTTGCTCTTGCTTTCTTTCCTTAAGCCGCAAGAGTTGCGCAAACAGGCAGAAATAGAAATCCGCCGGCAAATAGAGCTTGCGAAAACAATGGGAATTAACCTTTCCCATATTGACAGCCACCGCCATATCCATATGATTCCGCTCTTGTTTGACGTGGTAAAAAAATTGGCAGAAGAATATCAAATTCCCCGCATCCGGGTTGTTAACGAAAATATATTCAACACCTTACGGCATAATTGGAGTTTTGATTTTCTGTTTGACGGCGGGCTCATTAAATATATGATTTTAAGGATGCTGGCTTTTTACAACAGATACCCCAGCGATACTTATTTTTACACCATTCTCTACACCTGCAAAATCGGACGCAATCGTTTTAACAAACTAAAAATCCCTGCAAAATACAAAGCAATTGAAGTGGGAATCCATCCCGGACACCCGGATATTGACCGCAATTACGGAAAGGACATCTTTGACAATAACCTTTTGAACCATTTCCGGGAAATTGAATTTAATACGGTGATGGATAAAAATATCCTAAACGAGATTGTTGAGAATGATCGTTAAATCTTATCTGTTTTTAGAAAAAATCTGGTTTCGTTTTAACCAAAAAATCCGTTTTATACTCGTGGGCGGGTTTAACACGGTTTTGGCATATTGCTTGTTTGCCGGACTGTATCAATTTGCCGGGCTGAATTATAACCTGGCATTAATTACGCAAAACATCATCACAATCAATGTTTCATTTTTGACTATGCGTTATTATGTTTTTCAGAGCCATGGCATTTTCTGGCGAGAATATGTGAAAACCTTCAGCGTTTATATCGGCATGTATTTTTTAAATGCTTTTGTTTTAAATTTATTGGTCATCGTTTTAAAACTTCCGCCTTTAATTGCCCAAGCTGTTTATTTAACGGTTTCCACCATCACAACTTATCTGCTGCATAAATATTTTTCTTTTCGTCGGCCGTAAGCTTATAAACAAGTGATATATTTATACTCGCCGTTTACTGCACCAACCAATGCTGCTTGTCCCGGGCATTTGTCTTCCGAATAAGACATTGCATCAACTTTGCAGTATTTTCCTTTGTTTTCCTTGGTCTTCTTATCTTCACAGATATCTGCCGTATCCTGAACCAAGAGCGGTCCGCAGCTGTCTCCATAGAAGGTATAGTTGCCTTCTTCATTTGGCGTGCTTGAGCGGCGATAGCATCTAAGCGTGCCTTCTTTTAATTCGGTCGTATCATTTCTCATATTCTTACAAGACGATTCTGTTTTATCATATGCCGCCGGACAATTGCAGGCACTATAACGCGTTACATTCATTGAGCCATTTTTAACGCTAAATACTTTTGAGCCTGATAATTCATAGGGTTCCTTACAATTATCTTCCGTATAAGGATATTGATTCAGCATATCTTTACCGATAGCACATTTATATAATGACTGGTATGTGCAATTTTTGGTACAGCTTACCCAATTATCCGCAAATTCACAATTATTCTCAACTTCTGCCAATGAATAAGGGTAAGTACATTGCCCATTATCAACACAGGGACAAGAGCCATTTGTATATTTTTTTGTTCCATTACCGTTTTCACTACAGAAATCTGCCCCGGGCTGTATGTTGTCAGAACATGTCACTGTATATTTGCTGGAACAGCTGCATTTTTCATAAAGAGTTACTTCCTTGCCGTCAATGCTTGTCGTACAACCATTTCCTAACGAATATTTCGCCGCATTTTCCGCCGTATCTCCGGGATCTGTGCCATCACATTTATATTTGAAAGTTTCTCCGCAAGAACAGCTGCTGTATTTTGGCGTTACGACCTTATTTACTCCGTTATAGGTAATTTGTTCGCAAACGGCTTTACTGTCGCTTGGCGTTGTATCGCAAGTTTTATTAAATTCCGAAAGGCATTTGCAGCCTTTATAAAAACTTTTTTTAGTGCCGCTGCTGTCCTGGCTTTCACAATAATCATCTGCAGAATCTGGTATCTGCCCATTGCCATCACAAGTTTCTCTATATGCGCTTTCGCAAGTACAGCTTGCATAAACCGTTCTGCCAGAGCTTCCATCCGCATTTAACGGCGTGCATGCTGTTTCTTTTTCCGTATTTGCTGGGCATTGCAGATAGCTAACCGGGCAACGGCATTCTTTAAAGAGTTTGTTACCCATCGAATCTATACACCAATCCGTTCCCAAGGCGTCAGCATTGTATCCGGAACAGGTATATTTATAACCGTTTGATTTACAATCTGACGTATCTTGGCATTCAGCGTATTTTATGCTTCCGTCTGCCGATGTACAACTTCTCCCTTTACCAACCTGCTGTGCATTGCAGGTTTTAAATATATTTTCCTCATCTTCCGAGCAATCAGCATTACCAACACATTTGCTGTATAAAGTCCCTTTTTCAGAATCATAACAAGATGTTGCATCTTCTGCCGGAGATGTTGACGAGCAGGAACTGTAATTTGAAGGGCAACGGCATTTATAATTAACATTGCCCTCTGCTGTCAGGCAAGGCGCATATTTTTCCTGATTATCTGCACAAGCTTCACGATGTTTATCGGTGCATGAGGCTGCCGGAACAGTACAAGATTGGTAATAAGAAACGCCGTTTAATACGCAGGCACTGCCAACCCCGACTTCTTTGTCTTTGCAGATTTTATTGTAACCAGAAGCACAAGTGCATTTTTCAAAATAAGCCTGTCCGTTGCGCGTGCACATATTAACGCCAACCTGTAACGGATCGTTGCAAACCTCAGCCTCACCGTTGCGGCATTCGTTTTTGCTTACGCAAGATTGGTAATAATTATCGCCATCCAAGCTGCAAGGTTTGCCAACGCCAATCAAATCTCCCGAGCATTTTACCCATCCGTCCGGACACTTGCATGATTTATAATTAACAACATTTCCCTGATTATCCTGGCAGCCGTTAACGCCTTCCTGAAAATCGCCCAGGCATTGCTTTACATGCTGCCAATCGCAATCACTCTCTTTGCATTGGTAATAACGCCCACCGCAGCCATTGTCTTTAACTATTCCGGTCGGTTTTAATCCTGATGGACAACCATAATAGTAGTCTGTCCAGTTCTCAGGGAGGGGATCGGGTGCACATTCGCAACTGCGGTATTTTCCTTGGCAAGGTGTTCCGACACCCCGGAATCTCTCGCCATCGCAAAGCTGATTATATTCTTCAGGGCAACTACAAAAGGCATAATATGCCGTATTTGATCTTGTTCCATCCGCATTAAACGGGCGGCAAGATCCTCCGGAAACCACACCATCCGTACATTGCTGGCATTTTCCTTTGCCCGCAGGACAGTCATCGCCGGCAACGGTAGATCCGGAAGTATAAATGTAGCTCGGATGACATTCACATCCCGTATATTTTCCGCCGCATTGTTTTCCGGTCAAGATCATACGGATAGGACAATTTTCTTCATCATAAATATACTCTCTTCCCGGTTTGCAAATGCAGTTATACCGTTCGTTCCCTTGAGGATCTACACACAAGTGGGGTTCTGCTCCCTCGCCCAGCCTGTTGACACATTCTTCCGCTGTTCGGGTAGTATCCGGTCCGCAGGCTTCAAGCGGAGCACGCTCGCAAAATTGATATAACTTTGTTTCATTTTTGAGGCAATATGGCGGATTCCCGTTAGGAACAGCTAAAGGATAAATGCATTCAGTTTTGTAAACTGAAGTATCACATTGGCATTCATATTTTTTCTCGCCATGAAGCGAACAAACGACCGGTACGGAAGCTGTTCCGGCGATGTCTTTGCATCCCTCTTCATTATCAGATAACAGGGCTCCGTTGCTGCAAGGCCTGTAAATACAAGAAGCATATAATAACTTGCCACTATCAAGCTTACAATATTCTTCAACGCTTTCAGGAACCATGCTTTGTGCATAGCAATCTTGAACAACTTGTCCATCCCAATGATCTTCTTTTTTAGTTTTGCAGCCACATGCATATTTTATTTCTTTTTCATTATTATTTAAACATTCGTAAGATGCTGCCAAGGGGCCAAAATGTTCTTGACATTTTTGTTGCGTATCCGCCGTTATGCCGCTGCAAGCTTCATAAGTACAAATATATTTTGTCTTGTTTTCTGCCAAAGAAGCCCCTCTGACAATGCAGGTCCTTTGATTATTGAGTTCTATTCCTTTGCAAGGCCTGTCGCTCAATGCTTCGTCCGATTCTAAAGAAACTGCCGAACAATCTGAAGCAATATCTAATTCAGAGTAAACCCAATCTTCTTCATTATCAGATTCTAAAGTACACGGATTAGCGCCTATCTCTCCCGGGAATAATTTACGGTAGCCTTCCGGACATTTGCAATACCAAGCAGCTGCACGCGGCCCGCTTAAATCGCTATATAAGCATAAATGAGAGGATGCACCGTCAACTTGTTGGCACACACTTTCCGAAGAATAGACTTTTCGCCCATCACATTTATAGCTCTCGCTAATCCACTCGCCAGCTTTATCATTACAGGTTTCACCAACAGCAATCAGCTCTTCTCCTACTTCACAGAATGTGCACCCTTGCTCTTTGGTTTTAAACTCAACAGGGCACTGGCACATATAACGAGTCGATGAAGCACCGGCAATGCCACAGGCAACTGGATGCCGGACAAAAGATTTTATCTCAATGTCTTCCGGTTTTGGAGTCTCTGAAACTTTAACCGAAACACTTTGGAACGTTTGTTCACACAATGGGCTTTCCTGGCTGTCTGACGAACAAGGGATACCACAATATTGATATTTGTTTTCTTGGTCATAATAACAAACGTGTCCGATACCCGACTCGCCATCCTGACACTCATTAGATGTCTTGTAGCCATCAATTTCTTTACAATTTCCCAATGCATCACAAATTATTTGCTTTGTTGGGCAAGAACAAACCTTATTAATCTTCGAATTTGTTTCATCCCAGCAGGCAGAATCCATATCTTTGGACTGGATACATTTTGGTGAAGTGCTTAAGGGCAGAAAACTGTCATCACAATCATAAGTTTCTACGGTAACGCCATTTTCTACGCTGGTTTTGGTTTTTGCCGTTCCTAGCCATTTGTCAAAGGCACAACAGGTAATACGATCGCCTGTACAGGTTTCGCTCATGCGGTGAGTGTCCTTGTTTGCACAATAAGTATCCGCACGCCAGTTTTTGCTGGATTTGCATTGCCCAATAGCAGGAGAATCTATTTCAAAACTCCCGGCTTCTAAACAATTATCCCCTAAAGGAGAAAATTGACAGCAAGGATCTGTCGTTTTACAAGGTGTCGGCGTTCCTCTTTGTGAAGCCTTATTACAATAAAAATTATCATTTGCCGAATATGACCTATAATAACCACTTTGATATGACTGCCATACTAAACCATATTGCCTTTTACTTTCAGGATTTTTTTGTCCTTTATCTGTAATTGTGTAAGCATATCGCCCTTCATTGCCATCTAACTCATCTACAATTTCATCATTTTCATCAAATATGTAATAGTCAAATTCATTCTGATAAAAGGCAGGATAACATTTCTTTTGAGTATTTGCAATTTCAATACTATTTCCTACTTCCTGAGCTCTTTTCTGGCAACTTCCCTCTAAAGGCGTGGTAGAACCTTTTTCTACATAACAACATCTTTGATTTGCATTTAATTTATATGTACCATCAAACTTACAATTTGAAGCAACAAACCCATTCTCTACGCAATAAAAGCCACTTTCAGGCACGGCTTCCGTTCTGATGACTGAACAAGAACCCTTTCCATCACGTGTATCGGCATTTCCAATAAATGTACTGCAACTGCTTGAAGAATCTGCATCCGCATTAAATTTGCAACAAAGGCGTTCATCTTCCGGAATATCTGTGCAGGAATAAGTAGGAACCGTTATTTTACTCTCATCATATTTTACAGGATACTCTCCTATTAACATCCCGTTTTCTTCAGATACTTTCCGAGCACAGAATTCGCCTTCTTTATGGATATACTGAATTTTACAACTGCTGCCTTCCGCTTTCGTATAACTCCGTGAACATAGGCGACCAGAATCTCCTGAAGGAAGATTATAACTATAAGGACCGGTTTGGAATCTTCCATCAATAACATGGCAGCAAACTGTCAAGGGAGAATCTGTCGTATTAGCCGGACAGTCTGTTTCATAATAGCCGGCTACTTGACATATGCCATCCAAAGTCGTGAAATTATCTTTATCGTTCAACTGGCAGAGACTGCTATCTTTTGATAAGGAAACCTCATAAGATTTTGATATTTCGCTATCACCACTTTTTATTGTTACCTTGCATTGCCGCTGTCCCCAAATATCCAGTTTGCAAAGCCCATAAATTATGGATTGGCATGCTTGAAAATCAGAAGCTATATTACAGTCAGCCACCACATATTTATCTTGGGCATTAGCGCTATTAAAGCAAAATTGCCCACTTTTGGGCGTTAAAACGCTTAAATCTTCATTATTAGCATCCTGGCATTGGTTCAGGATTTCCTTGCTGGTTGCTTTCCAATTGTTTGAGCACTGGATTGATGTATAATTATTTTCCTGAAAATAACAACATTTTGCAGCTGATTTTGTAGCTCCTGCCGTATCGTAAGAAACAGCAACACCATCTTTGGTATAACAACTGTTGAGCCATTTTCCGTTTGCATCTGCGCAATAATATCCCGTCTCAAAAGGAGGCTGTGCCTTTTCAATACACTTTCCCGTTCCTACATTATCCGGGTCTTCTTCCCAACTATCATAACATGTTTCTTCGCCTTCATAATCAATAAACTCACTAGCAAATTCACAACACTTTTTTGCTCCTTTGGCTTCATCACAACTTCCGACATAGTAACCATCTTCAGTAGCACAAAAGTGTCCATTGCTCGGCGCCATTTTTTGGGTACATAATGTTCCCTCCCAGGTATAGGCTGGACTGCAAAAACGCCAATGATTATCATTTATATCTTCACTTTCAAAAGGTGTAATTGAGCAGCAACGAATTTCTTTATTATAATTTGCGGAACAAGGCTGTTGAACATATCCAGAAGCGGTATAATCTAATGTTTTATTATGTAAATCTCCACCAGCTAAGGAGCAGGTTTGCCCTCCATCTTTTGACCAGAGATGATATCTCACACCGTCACTTAAAGTACATTCAAATCCCCCTTTCTCATAAGGAGATTTCTTTCCCTCTGATTTACACTTTGGCCAAATTTCTTTGCCATCACAATATGCTGTTGTTGCGTAGTCACCCCATATTAATGGTATTCTTGCAGAAGTTTTTTTAATACAAATACCTGTAGGGACATCCGCAAAAGCAAGGGTTTCGATATGGGAGGTTTGGGCGGAAGCCATGTAAATTTTATTTTCTGCCGAAGCTTGGTTTTCGATATTGTCCTGGCAGGCTTCATTATCCGGATGGATATTGCCGCCGGGAACGGTATCATCCCGTTTTGAATCGCAAGAATCCAAGCAAAACTGGTTATAAACATTATCCGTGCCATTATGGTTATAATAGCATTTATACCCTTTCGGCGTTTGACTTGCCGTACATTTTTTATATATGGGGCCGTTATCATCAGCGGCGCAGCTGCAAAATGAAATTATACGCAAAGCGCTCCCTGATTTTGACATACATTTTGTTTCATTCTGCCCATAGGGGCAAGAAACCGCCGCCATACCACTTTCAGAAGCATTTACAACAGAAGGGTATTCGCCCTGCAATGCCGCTAACTTTGCCTCGTCAACTTCTCCGCTGTCGGTTAAGGCATCTTGACGGAGAACATCTTTGCAATCTGGCAGGCAGTATTCATATTTATAAAAGTTTTCATTTACAGTATGGCTTAGCCCGGTCGAGGCGTCCAGCGCGGTTTGCGCATCCCAAGGGCAAGCTTTGAAACCGGCCGGATGCACTGCATAAGTTTTTTCATTACCGTCTTCTTTATAAGTTTCTGATTGGCAAATGAAACCATAGGAGCTTTCTGCCATCGTTTCAGAATAAAACCGGCGCGCATCAATATTTGTTTCGCTGCTGTCGCCTGCATAATATTTATATCTGGAGTTGCAGGTATAAGAATCATAAGGGGAGCCATTTAATTCGCATTGGCGCCAGGGAACGCTGCTTTGTGTTCCATCCCGCCCGTTTACGGAAAGCCGGTCGTTTTTTCCGCAGCCTTCATCGCCGGCGCAGGCAACATATTTGCCCAGGCAGGAACGCCCTGAGCCCGTACTGCCTGAACAGTCTTCGCTATAATTATGCGGGCAATCGCAACGCCATGCATCTCCCATGCCGCAGCTTACCACTGAAAAAACCGCACCGGCCGGGTTTAAATCGCTATATTTGCTTTGGCAAAGGGCAGCAGCTTCAACTTTGGTCGCCGCTTCAACATAATAGTCGCCGCATCCAGTTACCGAATAAGTAGAATGCTTAGAGTTATTTGCAGGCGCCGTAAAAATCGTCTCTGTAATGGGCACAACGGCAGAACTGGCCGGATGCGCTTGCGCAAACACCAATATCGATAAGAATATTAGCAAACTATTCTTAAACATTCTAACTCACACTTAATTCATACTGCTATGCAGTATAACAATTTTACTTTTTTTGGCAATTTTTTTTTATCCCTTGGGCAAAAAAATTTACTTTTTATTAATTTCAGCATCAAATCAGGCTTTGCTTCTCTTCTGATTGCAATTCTTTAATATAACTGCGAATATCATTTTCGCATGTGCCGCAACAAGTGGAACATCCTGTTTTTTCTTGGATCTGTTTAAAATCTTTGGCTCCGGATTCAAATGCTTTTCTGATTTCTTCGGCCGTAACATGCATGCAGTGGCAGAGCACCGTATTATCTTTTATATCCATTTTTATCTCCTTTTTTAATATACTTTGTATATATGTTTACGCTGTGCCAAATAACACCGCCTGCTTCATAAAAAATATTCTATCTTTAAGCCCTCACATTTAAAGCGTGCTGTTTTTTCTATTGCTGGATTCTATTTTTTCTTACTTCGACGGCGCCGTCATATTCCAACTCATTGATTTTACATAACTTCAAAACAAAGGCTTTAATTATGTCCTTCTTTTACTAACCAATTTCTACACCATGTACGATTTTTTCGATATCTGATATTGTTTTTTGCTGATATACTTTTTTAAAATGCATCACCATAATATAAGCAACAAATAAACACGGAGACATGATTATGAAAAATGATATCAGAGATACGAAAAATGACGTTATTGAAAGGAATATTGTTTTAATCAGCAAAATCTATGAAAGCTTTGAAGTCTTGGAGGAAACCCTTGGAGGCCTTAAGCTTGAAGAACCCCTCTTTATTATTAACGCTGCAAAAAAATCTTTTGCAAACAGTGTTTATAACAGCATTAAAGGCAATGACCTTTATAAAGCGCATTTCAAAAATTAAAATTATTATCAATTTATCCCCTCATCCTGAATATTTGCCTTCCCCCTCTTAAATATTCAGGATTTTTTTATATTCTAAAAACCGTCCATATAAAACAGATACTCAAGCATAGAGTGTACGAATTTTACGATAGCTGTTGCCGTTTTTTACTTATATACTTTTTTTGCGCCCCGTTTAATAATATAAGCATGACAACAAAGGAGGCTAAAATGAAAAAAGATATGAGAGACGAAACAGATAACGTTATTGAAAGAAATATCGTTTTAATCGGCAAGATTTACGAAAGCTTTGAAGCTCTGGAAGAAACTCTCGGAACCCTCAAGCTTGAAGAACCTCTCTTTTTAACTTATGTTGCCAAAAAAGCTTTCGCAAACAGCGTTTACAACAACCTCAAAAACGATAACACATACAAGACTAGGTTTAATAACTAAAAAATGACTATTTTACTCCCTGTCCTGAATATTCTCTTCCCCCTCTTTGAATATTCAGGATTTTTTTATTACTTCATATAGTTCAACAAAGACGCATTTAAGGCTTGTTGTAAAGCGGCATATGAACTATTTAGCGTGTTATAAGCCATTATTGCCTTGGTCAAAGCCTCTTCCCTGTTAACATTCTTAAGCGAATCGACACTATTTTCCAGATTTGTTTTAACCTGAGTCAAATTATCATTGGCATTGTTCAAAACAATATAGTTAGAATTTATTTTCGCCTGAATGGTATATAAATCGGCATTTTTTCCTTCCGCGTTTTTACCGCCGTTAAAAATACCTTCGCTTACCAAATCCAATGCCTCGTTTATTCTGTCAACGACTGTCTGCGGATCTATTAAGCTGTCCAAATCATCCGCAGGGTCTCTTGTGTCGACCAAATTGCCCTGAGCGATGGTTCCCAAAGCTCTGAACAATTTTTCAAAGGCCGGGTCTTTGGCATTGATATCCATCGTTACCGACTGGTTTTCGGTTATCATTCTTTCTGTCGACAAATCTCCGCCGCGGTAATAAGATTCGGCGCTCATTTCCCAGTTAGGAGAATCAATTGTAATATCAATCCAGCGGTCAGGATTCATCGTTACATAAAGCTCTTTGCCATCTGCGCTGACGCCGGTTACCTGGACATTTTCAGCAATATTCCGGTTTATATCCTGAAAACCGTTCATGTTTATAACTGCCCCCACCGGAAAAGAAGTGCTGAAAGTTACATTATTTGTAACGCCGCCGTCGGTATATTCCCCATTGGGAAGTGTCGGGTCAGCCTGAGGGCGAATCGGCGTTTTTTCATCGAAAGTTATTGTCCGCCCGTCTTCTGAAACAGATTTTATGATATAAGCACCGTTTTTATCATCTCCGGCATTATTAATCACCAGCGTATCTCCGGCGCTCAAAGAATTGAAGGCTCCGTATTCCTGCGCATAAATTGTGTTATTCGCCGCATCAAAAGTGATGTCTCCGGTTGTTTTTTCATTAGCCTTCACGGCTTCTTTTAAGAAAGCTCCGGCATTTTCTGCGGTAATAACGCCATGGTTACCGCCTTCAGGCGCTGTGCTAAGCGTTATTTTTCCGGTCTCGCGGGAAGTAACATTCCGGTTGCTCAAATTGGCACTGGTATTTTGCGGGTATTGGATATTTATTCCGTCATAATAGCTCTGGAACTCTTCCAATGTGTTAAACGGGAAGCTGATGGGCGCCTGTGAGGAAACGCCGCCGCCAAATATATATTTCCCGTTAACATATGTGTTTAAGCTGTCCGCAATCATTTTCATTGCCGAAAAGGCGCTGGTTTGCAACTGCTGCATATTAAGGTACTGGTCTTTGCCCATGATATGCGGTTCTCCCGTTGCCACATTTGGCGAATCCAAAACCGTCGATGTGCCGTTTACCGTATACAGCGGAAAAGTAAACTTGTTCCCTTCAAAAGCAAAATCCGGATTATCTGCCGAAAATTTCTGCTTTAAAGCTTCAACAACTTCCGTACCATAATCATCTGAATTCGGATCAAGAGCGCCGATATCAATATTTGTATCCAACGCGGCGTCTGCTGCAAAAGTATATTGCGTCCCGTTTAAGGTCAAAGTCTTCCCGATCAGGCTTTCGCCTTTGCTAAAGACGAGCTCGCCTCCTGTATAATCCGGGGTAATGTTCGGCAAATCCTGGCCGCTGAAATCATTTAGAATCGATTTGAAATCATTAATCGACTTGTCAATCGCTTCCACAGAAGTATTTAACGCTTTTATCTCGACTTCCAGAATTTTGTTATTTTCCATAAAGTTGCTGGTAACGCCCAGAGCGGCCTCCAGATTGACAATGTTATAGGCACTCATGCCATAACCTGAATAATTCGGCGCTTTCAAGCCTGTTGTAGCCTGGAATGTATATAAATCAAGCTGATATTGGTTATTTAACGTGTGCCGCGTTAAATTCATCTGACTCGCATAAGTGGGAACCCTAACCATCATACACCTCCTATACAATGCTCATGAGCATATCTAAAATTTCTTTTGCCGCCGTAAATGTTTTTGCGCAAGCGGCGTAAGTTTGCTGGTAGATTATCATTTGAGACAATTCTTCATCAATATCGACGCCGCTGACCTGCGCTTCCTTTAATGAAATTGAATAAGTCAACTCCTCCTGATAAGCCAACGCGCTCTGCGCATTGCTGGTTTGCGACGCAATGTTTCCCACAAAAGTGGATGCATAGTTGCCTAATGTTGTTTTGGTGGATGCGATTGTTCCCGCCTGCCCAAAATCAACTGTTGTGGTAAAGACTTTTGCCATATCGTTTGCAATATTATTTGAAGACGGATTCATCTGATATTCGCCGCTGTCCGGGTTAAATTCCGGCGTGCCTGAGGATATCAGGCTCGGATTAAGCTGCAAGTCCTCCCGAACGCCGATATTTCCGGATACGCTGGTATAAGACGGATTTAAGCCAATCCGGTTAATCAGCGTTGATGCGTTGGCAACTCCCGGATTTTCGGTTATTTCCATTTGTCCGCCGGTATTATTGATAATCCTCAGCATATACCCGCTTCCATTCGGAACCAAAGAAGCAACAATATTCTGGTTTAAATCTTCATTAGAATTTATTTTATTTACAATATCCTGCAAACTATCGGTGCTGGTTATGGTTATGCTTCCGGCGATGCCTCCGGCTTCCTCCGTGGAAAACTGCCAGATAACCGGATTTCCATGGACGCCTAAATTTGCATTTTTGCTCAGGACTTTAGAATCATAAACATATTCAGAATCGCTTACAAAAAAGTCGTTTAGCCCTAAAAAGCTTGAAAATCCTTCGAATTCCCGGTTGTAATAATCATCTCCCGTGGCATCAAAACTGACTGTTACATCCTGCTGGGCGCTTCCCGGCGTGGACGATGCCTCATCCATAATTGAAATGGTATATTCGCTGTTTTTGGTATCAATATAAAAATGTCCGCTCTTATCTACCCCGACAACGGCATCCGTTAATCCGGGACCGCTCGGCGAACGCAGCCAGTCTTGAATAGTTGATGCAAGATTGTCAACCGTATCCCCGTCATCGGGAAAACCCATGCCGCCCAGCAAAGTTGTCGAACTAACCTCTTTGCCATCCTTGTCAAAAATTGTAAAACGCACATCGCCATTGCTTATTTTGACTTGCTGGCGCGCCGAATTTACAAATTCTCTGGTTCCGCTCAACTCATAAGGCATCGAAGGGTATGCCGTTCCGCGGTTGTGTATCTGGTTGACAGAGTCTTGAAGATTCCCTGCCAATTGGTCAAGCTGTGTCTGCAATGAGGGCAGAATTTCATCACGGACTTCGATCAGCCCCTTTAGCTCGCCATCTTTTATTTTAGAAGTGATATCAACACCGTCAACATAAATCCCGTTAATTCC
Organism: uncultured Alphaproteobacteria bacterium; assembly: GCA_910584385.1. Lineage (GTDB taxonomy): Bacteria > Pseudomonadota > Alphaproteobacteria > RF32 > CAG-239 > MGBC118957. The sequence goes on from CAJUAK010000003.1 coordinate 59,751, forward strand.
GCCGCCGGCATAAGATATTGTCGGGCTGGCCTGCGCAATGGCGCCATGCGTCAAATAATGCGGGTCTTTATCAAGAAGCGTCATGCCGCTGCTTTGAATAACAATTTCGCCGTTATTGCGTTCAAAATAAGAAATGTCCAACATTTCGCTTAAATCGCGCAGGGCGGCATCGCGCTGGTCAAGCAAGTCGGCTTTTCCATCATAGCCCAATACCGTATATTTTACGATATCATCATTTAATTCATCAATCGTCTGCAGGGTTTTATTGATTTTCTGAACCGCATTTTCGACATCGACATCAGCATCGCCGCGCAGCTTTTGTATTTCCGTCGTGAGGGAGTTCAACCTTCCTGCAAGGCTTTGCGCCGTGTTTAACAATCCATAACGCCCTGAAGCCGATGTTACATCCGCGGCAAAAGTATCAAAAGCCGTTTGCAGGCTTGCCACATTGGCAGCAATTGAATTATTGCTGGAAGGCGTTCCAAGCAGAAGTTCTGTTTTGCTTAAATAATCATGCTGCGCGCTTAAATTTTTCTGTTGCGAATTTGCCGCCAGATAGCTTTTTAACAAGCCCTCATCAACTTTACGCCCGATTTCGCCTAATTCCACGCCACAGCTATAGCCGGCCAGAACCAGATTGTTTTGCTGGGCAACTTTTCTGGTGTAATTTGGCGTATCAACATTCGCAATATTTTGGCTGACAAGCCCTAATTGGCTTTGAGCCACTTTCATTCCGCTTATCGATGTTTGTAATCCTGCTAATAATGACATGCTTCTGCCCTCCTAAAGCGTCCGGTTGATTGCCAGCGCATTATGATTATTATCCAACGGCGAATAGGCGCCGCTCGCCCCGTATGATGTGGAACGGCTGTTATTGGTCGCTTTCGCTATGCGGATAATCGTATCCAAAACATTTTGGCTGGTTTCCATTCTGGTCTTTAACAAAATATCATTTTCTTTAAGCTTTTCCTCAAGCGCGAGGGATAAATCCTTTAAATTATTTCTGGTCTCTTCCGGGAGCTCTTTTAATGAATCGCGGTTTTTAATAAGATAGGCGGTCAAATTGCGATAGGAGCTGACCAGCTTTATTTTATTTTCATAAAGCTTTTCAACCATATCCGTGTCTAATTTGCGCAAAGCTGCGTTTTCCGCATCCAGCACCTCAGAAAAACGTGCCACGATATCAATAAAATCATGAACTTTTTTAACTGTTTCATTATTTTCATTTATTTCCATGACGCCATCCTCCCTTCTGCTTCAATATATCCTTTGCTGTCCATTTCCTGCATTTCCAAAATGGAAGACATTACATAATCTTTTACGCCAATTCCGCCGCTTTGAGCCATCGCTTTGCCATATTCGTCAAGCAACATGGAACGGTATATTTTTTCTGCATTTCCGCCGCCAAACAAGCCATCTGTCGATATGCCTTCAAACATTGACTCCATCATCCGGCTCAGGAAAAAAGCTTCAAAACTGGTAGCGGTTTCTTCAATTTGCGCTTGCAGCTTTTTATCCTGCAATGAGGATAGTTTTTGAGATGCGGCAGACTGCGCCGGCATCTGCCAGCGTATATCCGCAATATTATTTTCCAGCCCCGTATTCATCTTAAATCACCTCAATTTCTGCCTGCAAAGCGCCGCTTGCTTTAACTGCCTGAAGAATGCTAATCAAATCTCTCGGCGTAACGCCCAGGGCATTCAACCCATCTACCAATTCCTGCAAGCTGACACCGGTATCCAAAACGCTCAGCTTGGCATCAACGCCTTCATTGACATCTACAACGCTGTTAACGCCGACAACTGTTTCTCCGTTGCTAAACGGAAGCGGTTGAGACACCCACGGCGTTTCTGTAATTTTTATTGTGAGGTTTCCCTGGGCAATCGCCAGCCTGTTTATTTTTACATCTTTGCCAATCACGACAATTCCCGAACCTTCATCAATCACAACCCTTGCCAATTGGTCGGGTTGAACTTTCAGTTGTTCGATTTTTGTCATTAAATCAACAATCTTATCTTTATATTCTTCAGGAACATCCATAGAAACCGTAGAAGGGTCAACCGATTTTGCAATATCCTGCCCTAAAAATGCATTAATCGCATCGGCAACTCTGCGGGATGTCGTGAAATCAGGATTGCGCAACGCAATGCGGATAACATCCAAGCTGTCTAAGTTAAAAGGTATTTCATTTTCGATAATCGCGCCATTGGCGATGCGCCCGGCTGTCGGAACGCCTTTCACAACGGACTGGGTCGCTCCTCTTCCGGCAATACCGGAAACGGCTATCTGCCCCTGGGCCACGGCATAAATCTCGCCGTCCGCACCTTGCAAAGGCGTTGCAATCAAAGTTCCGCCCTGTAAATTTTTGGCATCGCCCATGGCGCTGACCATAACGTCTATACGGCTTCCCTGGCGCCCAAACGCCGGAAGGTTTGCCGTAACCATAACCGCAGCAACATTCTTTGCTTTCAACTGCCCGTCCCTGGCGTTGATTCCTATCTTATCCAACATGGAAATCAGGCTTTCTCTTGTAAAGTCAATAGATTTTATATTATCGCCCGTTCCATTTAGGCCAACAACCAGTCCATATCCTATCAGCATATTGTCTCTGACGCCTTCGAAATCTGCAATATCTTTAATACGCGAAGCGGCATCCGCCTTGCCGGCCGATAAGCAGAATAAGGCGGAAACTAACGCTAAAACAGCAGATTTTCTTAGGTTGCGCAGTAACATATCTCTATAATCCCAATAAAATAAACATATCGTTACGGGACTATATGCAAATTACATGCCAAATATTTTAGAATTTAAAGATATTTCAGAATAACTTCCTGATCGCTGAAAGGATAAACTTTACCCATGATATATTGCCCTGTTTCATGCCCCTTTCCGGCAACAAGCAAAATATCGCCTTTGGCAAGCCCTGCCACGGCCAAACGGATGGCCTCTTCGCGATTGCCTATATTTTGGGCATGCGGGCAGCCGGCCATAATCTGGCGCCTGATTTCTTCCGGGTTTTCCGTACGCGGGTTATCATCCGCCACATAAACAACATCCGCCAATTCTTCTGCCAGCTTTCCCATTACCGGACGCTTCGAATTATCGCGGTCTCCGCCGCAGCCAAACACAACATGAAGTTTTGCCTTCGTATGCTCGCGCAGGGCACGGAGCGTATTTTCCAAGGCATCCGGCGTGTGGGCATAATCTACAAAAACCGCTGCGCCGCCCTGCGTTTCGCCAACAAGCTCCATCCGCCCTTTTGCCCCTTTTATTTGCGGAACATATTCGACAATATTTTCAGCAGAACCTGTCATCGCAGCAACCAAGCCCATGGCGCATAAAACATTCATGGCTTGAAATGCGCCAGCGAGCGGAATATAAAAATTATGCTCCTTTCCAAAGAAACGGATATGCAGATTTTGCCCTTTGGGAAGCGCTTCGCTTTTTAAAAGTTTAATTTTATCGCCGTTTATTCCATAGCTCCAAACTTGTTTTCCGCTTTTTAGGCATGCTTCGCGCAAACGCCCATAAACATCAATATCCGCATTCAAAACCGCAATGCCGCCTGTTTCCAGGATTTTCGTAAACAATCCTTCTTTGGCCTGATAATAATTTTCCATGGTTTTGTGATAATCCAAATGGTCAAGCGTAAGGTTTGTAAAGCCGGCATTTTTTATACGCGCAGCGCCTATGCGCTTTTGCGCAATTCCATGGCTGGAAGCTTCCATAATCGTATAGCTAAATCCTTCTTTGGACAATTCATCCAGCCATTTGTGGATGGAAATGCAATTCGGCGTGGTGTTTGGCGAAGGGATTGGCGCTTCATTGTTTTTGATAATGCCGAGCGTGCCGATACTTGCCGCTTTTTTGCCTTGCATAACCAAAATCTGGCGGACAAAATCGGCAATCGACGTCTTGCCGTTGGTTCCGGTTATGGCGGCCAGATGCTGCGGCTGTTCCGGATAATAGGCGGCCGCAATTTTCGCCATATCGTCTGCCGGATTTTCTGATTTTAAGAAAACAACATTTGAAAATCCTTCAGGAATTTCATAGCTTCCGCCATAAAGGATTGCCGACGCCCCGTTTTGAAGCGCCGGCAGGATATAATCGTTGCCTTTCGTCTTTTCGCCGTCTATGGCTGCAAAAAGGAAACCTTTCTCCGTTTTTCTGGAATCTAAGGCTAAGCCCAAGATATCAGGATCACTCCCTTTGAATTGCAAGTCAGTTTTCCCGATAAGCGTGCTCAGCCTCATATCTTTATTCCTTTTCTTCTATTTTTTTACCTGAAAATTTTTCGCTCCATGTTTGGAACAACACATAAAGCAGCGGAATGATAATCAATCCCAGAGCTGTTCCCAACAGCATCCCGTAAAAAACAGGAACGCCGATTGCGATACGGCTGGAAGCGCCCGCGCCGGTTGCCACAATCATCGGCAAAACGCCCAAGATGAAAGTAAACGCCGTCATCAGCACGGCACGGAACCTTTCTCTGGTTCCGGTTACCGCCGCTTTAATAATTGAAGAGCCGTTTTCCCTTTCTTCTTTGGAAAATTCCACAATCAAAATAGCATTCTTTGCAGCCAGACCGACCAGCAAAATCAGCCCGAGCTGTGCATAGATGCTCAACGGCAGCCCAGTTATGAATAAGCCGAACAAAGCGCCCAACATTGCAACAGAAACAGACGTCAGCACCGGAAGGGGCGTTGCCCAGCTTTCATATTGCGCAACCAGGAACAAATAAGCAAAAATCATCGCCAGCAAGATAAGATAACCTATCTGCCCGCTGCTTGATTTTTCCTGATAGCTCATGCCGGACCAGTCATAGCTAAAGCCGGAAGGCAGTTTTTCTGAAAGTTTTTCCAAAGAATCCATGGCCTGCCCCGTACTGGAAGCCGGGCTTTGAACAGCCGTAATCGCAGCGCTCGGATATTGGTTATACCGGGTTACGACACGCGGAGACAAAACCTTGCGCAGGCTTATCATGCTTCCTAAGGGAACCATTTCGCCATTTTTGTTTTGAACATGCAAATCGCCGATGCTTTCAATATCCTTGCGGAATTTCCAATCCGCCTGAATCATCACCTTGTTTACCTGAGTTCCGAAGTTGACGTCGTTGACGTAGCTTGATCCCAGATAGTTTTGCAGGACAGAAAAGATGCTTCCGACCGAAACGCCCATTGCCTCGGCTTTTTTACGGTCTATATCCACATAGATATTCGGCGTTTTTGCCGTGTAGGTTGTGTAAGCATACATCACATCCGGCGACTGGTTAATCTGCAAAAGCATATTCTGGAGAGCCGCATCAATTTTTTGCGGATTGTCCGTGTTTAATGATTGCAGACGGTAATCCATGCCGCCGCTCATTCCGAGCCCCATAATTGCAGGCGGTTCAAAAAGCTGGACATCAGCTTCCGGCAGGCCGATAACCTTCGCACGGATACGGTTAAGGATATTTGTAGAATAGTGTTCTTTATCCCGCTCATTCCACGGTTTCAAAGTTACAATCGCCATGGCGACATTTTCTCCGGAACCGCCGATCATGCTCACGCCGCTCACGGTCATGATATTGTCAACGCCTTCTTCTTCGCGGATAAGCGGATAAATCTTATCTATAAACTGCTGCGTCCTTACCCGGGTTGCGCCTTCAGGAAGCTGGATATTGACCATAATAACGCCTTGGTCCTCGCTTGGAATGAAGGATGTTTGGCTGATTTTCAAAAATCCAAACACGCCCAAAAACAGCAAGACCATTACCAGGAAAATAACGCTTATTTTCCTTCCCAGCAAACCAACCACTGCCGCATATTTATCCCTTGATTTTCCGACCACTTGGTTAAACCAGAAAAGCGGTCCGGACTGGCTTGGCTTTAACGGCCTTAATATCGTGGCACACAGGGCCGGCGACAATGTTAAAGCATTTAATGAAGAAAAGGCAACAGAGGTGGAAATCGCCACGGCAAACTGCTGATAGATTTTTCCGGTAATTCCGCCCAGGAATCCGACCGGCACAAAAATTGCCAAGAGCACCAAGGTGGTTGCTATAATCGCGCTGGACACCTGTTCCATCGCTTTTATCGTGGCCGCTTTCGGCGCCAGCTTTTCGGTTTCCATCAAAAACAGCACGCGTTCAACCACAACAATCGCATCATCCACAACCAAGCCGATTGCAAGCACCAAACCAAACAAAGTCAGCATGTTTAAGCTATAGCCCAACGCCAGCATGACGGCAAACGTCGCAAAGATGGATACGGGAATCGTTAAAGTCGGAACCAAAGTTGAGCGCCAATCCTGCAAGAAGACATAACAGACCAAGATAACCAAAACAAAGGTTAAAACCAATGTGAAAACAACTTCTTCAATAGAGGCGCGAATATATTCGGTTGAATCGTAACCGATAATATAATTCATATCTTCAGGAAATGTTTTTGCCAAACGTTCCATTTCTTTTTTAACCCCGGCCATAGCGTCCAAAGCGTTTGCGCCGGCTAACTGGTTTATCGCAATGGAAACGTTCGGCGCGTTGTTAAATTTGGAAGTCGCTTTATACATTTCCTCGCCGATTTCAATGCGCGCAACATCTTTTAAATAAACCAAGCCGCCTTGTGCCGCGGTACGGACGATAATATTTTTAAAATCGTCCACTTCGTTTACGCGCCCTTGCGTCTGCAATGTGTAAACCATCTGCTGTTCGCCGTCACCCGGCATCGCACCGACGCTTCCCAGAGAAGGCTGATAGTTTTGGCTTTCAATTGCCGCCTTAATCGTGCTCACCGGCAGATTAAGCGCGGTAATTTTATCCGCGTCCAACCAAACGCGCATACTCAAACGCGATGAATAAACATTCACTTCGCCAACGCCGTCAACACGGCTTAAGTTATTTTTAATGTTGTTTTGGACATAGTCCGCAAGTTCCAGTGTTGAGAAAGTGCCATTCGGCGAGCCGATGGTTACAAAGCCCAAAATATTTGAGGAACGGCTCTTGATTGTCAGCCCTTGGCGCGTTACTTCCGTGGGAAGTTTAGACGTGGCTTGCTGGATACGGTTTTGTACTTTTACCTGAGCCATATCCCTGTCAATTCCCACTTTGAAGGTTACTGTCAGCTGGTAGCTGGAGTTTTCCGAAGAGGAACTCATATAAAGCATATCTTCAACGCCGTTGACCTCTTCTTCCAACGGAATTCCAATCGTTTTGGCCACAACTTCGGCGCTTGCGCCCGGGTATGTTGCGGAAACGACAATCTCCGGCGGCGTGATTTCAGGATAAAGGGAAATCGGCAGTGAAAAAACAGAAATAATTCCGGCTAATGTCAACACGATGGAGATTACCATCGCAAAGCGCGGACGTTCAATAAAAATCCTAGAGAACATCTTTTATTTTACCTCCGTTTCTTCTGCCAAAACAGCAGAGGCATTTACTTTTTGCCCGTTTCTTACTTTTTGCAGCCCCTGGACAATAACTTTGTCATTTGCAGACAAGCCTTCAAGGACAACTTGCTTGTCCCCAATGATTTCGCCTAAAGCGACACGGCGCTGCTCAGCTATTCCCTCATCGGTTACAACAACAACATAGTTGCCGTTTTCGTCTTGCGCGACAGATGCCTGAGGCACAAGAAGCGCCATTTTGTCTTCGCCGGTGCCGACCAGTATGTCAACATAGTTTCCGGGAATTAGCAAATGATGTTCATTTTGATATTCGGCATAAATGGAAATTGTCGCCGTATCCGAATTAACCTCATTATCCGCAAAACGGGACAAAAGGTGGTTTACCAAAACTTCGCCATTTGGCAATATGATTTCGGTTTTCAGTTTTCCTTCTTTGCCGTTGCGGAACAGCTTTTGCGCATCCAGCATATCTTTATCCGTTACGGAAAAGGCAACGCGGATCGGGTTCATTTGAACAATGCGCGCCAGATTGTCCGAATTGGAATTTACATAATTGCCTTCGGTAACGGAGGCCTTGCCGATGTAACCTGTTATCGGCGCTTTGATTTCCGTATAATCCAAGTCGATTTTGGCAAGGTCCAGATTTGCTTCTGCCTGTTTTACAGCAGCCTGTGCCTGTAAATAGGCGCTTTCCGCCGTATCATAGGTTGCTTTTGAGGTAATGTTTTGCTTGCTCAAAGACTTCTGGCGGTCGTAATCCCTTTTGGTTTTAACCAGATTTGCTTTGGCTGCAGCCAATTCGGCCTGGCGGAGTTCAACAGTTGCCAGATATCTTTTTTGCTCAATAACAAATAAGATATCCCCTTCGTTCACCAAGCCGCCTTCCTCAAACAAAACTTTTTCAACATATCCGGTTACCTGCGGTTTGAGGTTAACGCTTTTGATGGCTTCAACATGCCCGATATAGCTCTTTTTGGGCGCGATGTTCCGCTGTTCCAAATTATCAACCAAAACATAAGGTACGCCGCCGCCCATTGCGCCCATTGCAGGCATGGAAGGCGTCAGGCGCCCTTTCAAATACCAACCGGCTGCACCGCATAATAAAAAGATTGCAACATTTTTTATAATTGTTCTGTTTTGTACCATACCTACCCGCATTCTTTTAATCTCTCCTCAATCCACTATAAAATATGTCAAACGCGCGTGAAACGACTTCTGAAAAATTTTTAATCCCTTTATTTTCGCCTAATTCCGTATTTAGCAAACCTTTCCATAATGAAATTATCATTATAATCGTTTCATCAATATTAACATTTTTCCCAATTTCTCCATTTTTTTGCGCAGAAGTCAATGCTGTTTTTATCATTTGTTCAGGAAAACTGCATATTTCATGAATGGTTTGGGTAACTTTGGCGATTAAGCCTTCAGACCATTCCATCTGAAATAAAACAAAAAATAAGAATTTTCTGTATTGCGAATCGCAGACAACTTCTTTAGCCTCCAGCACAAAAAAATCACGCACCTGGTTAAGCCCCGGATTTGCCGGAAGCTGGCTAAACGAGCGCATTACTTTTTCTGAAAACATTCGCCGAATCAGTTCAAAAAGCAAATCCGGCTTATTGCGGAAATGCCAATACAAAGCTCCTTTGGTAAGCCCGATATGTTTTGCAATATCGTCAAAAGTCGTCTTTGAATAGCCTTTGGCCGAAAACAAATCCAGCGCGGCATAAATAATGTCGGTTTTGGTTTGTTCGGCCTCTTCTTTTGTTCTTCTTGCCATATTATCCTCAAATATACATTCACGGAGGTATATATTATATTTTTTTGAGGCAGGCAAGAAAAAAATGACTTTATCAGATATTAAAAGATTGGATAATTTTCAGGGCGGAGATAATATCCGGCGCAACAAATTCCGCTTCGGAATCTTGTTTATTTCCGTCAATTTGAATGGTTCGCAGACCGCATGATTTTGCATTTCTGACGGCATCGGGCAAGTCGTCAATCAGCCAGCTGTTTTTAGCATCAAGGTTAAAATATTTGAGGATGCGCTCCACAGACTCTTTTTGCTTTTTACAAGTGTAGCCGCCTTCATGCGGTGAGAAGAATCCTGAAAAACAGTTTAAAATCCCCAACCGCGCGCAAACATCTTTTGCATGCCCGACGGAACTGTCGGTATAAATATATTTTTGTAAGGGGATGGCTTGCAATTGCTTGCATAAATCCGGATCTTCCTGCAGGAAAGACATGTCTATTGCGCAAACATATTCCATAAATTCTTTGGGCGACACGCCATATTCTTTAACAATGCCATTTAAATCCGACATTCCTTTTTCATGCCATGTTTCGTGCAGGGCAACCGCCTGCCCTTTATCCAAATGAAGCTTATATTGAATAAACTCTATAATTTTTTCAATGAATAAAGGCTCGGTATCAAAAGTTACCGGATAAAGCGTATTGTCTACATCTATCAATATGCCGCTTTGTGCCATTTGCCTTATCTTTCTTTCCTGATCGCCGCCACATTTCTGGAAAAAGCCTCCAGGCTTTCAAGCCGTTCAATTTTTTCAGGCAGCTTCAAACGCCAGTTTGGATGTTTGTCCCGGTCTGTTCCCGGCAGGTTCTGCATTTTATCAACCTGAAGGATGTCTTCAAGCTGTGCCAAAAAGACAGAAGATGCCGATTTTGCCATGTAACGGTGGACGGCTTCATCAATCCCCTCAGGGTAGCCTTCGCCATACAGGAAGTTTCCGCTTCTTGGGCGGTCTTCCGGCCAAACACCGCTTTTATCCAACGCACAAAGCAATTTCCAACGGTCATTTTCCCGCTTTTTATACGCACCCTGTTTTTCCTGCTCGGATTTAATCAGCCCCAATGCGTGGGATAATTCAATATCATAGCCAAACCACCACATTTTTAAAGGTGCCATATCATGCGTGCCGACAGATGCAAAAGCATAAGGCGCAAAGGCCTCCGGCGGCATAAAATCTCCCCAGCCGGAATCGTAGCGCTCAGACCATAACACACTTAACGAATAAATGCGCTTTTGGTACAGGCTGTCCAAAAATCCGTCCGGCACATTGCCTATGCTCTCGCCCACCACAATGCATTTTTGCAGCTGGCTTTCCAGAGCAACCAAGTTTAACATATCTTCCAAATTATAATATATATATGTTCCGACTTCTTTATCATCGGGAATAATGTAAAGGCGCAACAATCCCATCACGTGGTCTATGCGCAATGCCCCCGCGTGGCTCATATTCGCCCGGAGTATTTTTATAAACGCCTGATAGGCATCATCTTTCAGGCTCTGCGGATTAAAAGCGCCAAGCCCCCATTTTTGCCCCGCCGGGAAAAAAGCATCCGGAGGCGCACCGGCGCCCGCGTTTTCAAAAAACAGCTCCGGACGGCTCCAAACCTCCGCGCTGTCTTGTCCGACCCCGACGGCCAAATCGCGGTAAAAACCTATGGCAAGCCCTAATTCTTCGCATCTTTTTGCAGCTCTTGCAAACTGCCTTTCCGCTTCAAACTGCAAAAATTTGAAGAAATTAATCCGTTCTGCGTGCTCTTCGCAGAATTCTTCAATCTCGGGAGAGTAAACATTTTTATATTCTTCCTCCCAACTTCTCCAACTGCTCCATTTCCCCTGGCTTTTGACTTCGCTCAATGCCTGAAACGCACAAAGGCAATCCAAATCCTGCCCTTTTTCCTTGCAAAATTTTTCAAAATCTTTACGGCGCTGCGGCGTGCCATATGCCAAAAATCTTTGATAAAGCTTCTCAAGCACTTTAATTTTTAACGGATACACGCGCCCATAGGCAATTTGTTTCTGCTTACGGATATCTTCCAATTCCGTATTATAGGGCAGTATATCCTCCAGGCTGAATTCAGGAACAGAAGACACATCAATATAAATCGGATTTAAAAACAGCCTGCTGATGGAGGCATAAGGGCTCGCTTCTTCAGGAAAATTATGCTGAAGCACGTTTAACGGATTTAAACCGATGGCATTCGCCCCGCAATTTTTGCATATCCCGACAAAATCGTATAAATCCGAAAAATCTCCGACACCCCAATTATGCTCGCTTTGCAGCGCATATAACTGTATGGAGAATCCCCAGAGGCGTCCTTTTTCCAAAGCGGGGTTTTCATAACATGTCTTCGGCGCTACCGCAACAACCGTCCGGTATTTTGAATGCCCTATTTTAATCTCAACGTTATAATAACCTATCGGCAGCGGGCTTGTTATGTTAATTTGCAAACGGTTCAGGCGCTCTTTTCCGATAATGCGGCTTTCGCCGTTATCAATAACATCATAAGAAACATCAAAGGATTTTTTTCCTTCCTGCGCTTTAAATGCCACGTCTATATATTCTTCTTCAAAACCCGAAGGCACAATTATATCAAAACCGATATTGTTTTCATTGCATACATAAACTGCCTCAACAGCGCGATGCCACCTTTTTTCTTCCAGCTGGCGCAAAGATTCTGTTACTTCGTCTTCCGTGCAAGTATGGCAGCCAAACTGCCAGGCAAAAAATTTGAGAATATTGTCATCTGCCTTATATTTGCAGCGTGTCATCCCTGCATCGCAAAATTCTGTGGCTATTCCAAGTTTTTCTGCTAACAAATGCAACTTTTCCATAAGAATATTCTCCTAGTTTTTTACTTCAAAAGCTTGTACCGACCATGCCGGAACAGTTATTTCCTGCCCTGATTTAACCGTGCCTTCTTCAAATTTTTCAGAGCTGTCAAGAAGCAGTTTCCACGTTCCGCCCAATGCGGGAAGCTTCCATTTTTTCTCAACATGGTTGGCATTGAAAATGACAAAAGTATAAACGCCATTGTCAAAAGCGGCAAAAGATAAAGAACGGCGTTCCGCCTCATGCCAATTTTCATTTTTAAATTCCAGCCCTTGTTCCGTATACCATGTCATGTCTTTTATTGTCCCGCTGACGGGTTCACCGGTAAAAAATTTAAGGCGGCTGTATATTTTCAGCTTTTTCCTAAGGCCGATAAGTTTTCTGACAAAACGCACAAGCTTTTTATCTTCCTTATCTATGCCCAGCCAATTTATCCAGGTAATGACATTATCTTGGCAATAAGGATTATTGTTTCCCTGTTGGCTGTGCCCCAGCTCATCGCCGGCAACAAGCATCGGCGTGCCAAAGGACAGGAAAAGGCTGGAAAGCATCGCCCTGGAGCGTGCAGTCCGATTTTCAGAAATCAGTTTATTTTCACTTTCCCCTTCCGCACCGGAATTCCAGCTCCAATTGCTGTCATTGCCGTCCCGGTTTTCTTCGCCATTGCTGTAATTATGCTTAACATTATAACTTACCAGGTCCCGCAGATTAAAACCATCATGCGCCGTGATAAAATTGATGCTGGTCCAGATATTGCGGTTGTAATGGTTAAAAATATCGCTCGACCCGGCCAAACGGCTTGCCATTTCCGCTGTCTGCCCCTGGTCGCCTTTCCAAAAACGGCGCAGGACATCCCGGTATTTGTCGTTCCACTCCATCCAGCGCGGCAAGAAACCGCCGACACGGTAACCGCCCATGCCGACATCCCACGCTTCGGCAATCAGCTTTACATTCTGCAAAACAGGGTCTTGCTGCACGGCATACAGGAAACCGCTTTCCTGAGTGAATTCTGTTTTTTGGCGGGCCAAAGATGTCGCCAAGTCAAAACGGAAACCGTCTATATGCATTTCCTGCACCCAGTAGCGCAAAGAATCCATCACCAGTTTTAACACATACGGGTTTTGCAGATTAAAAGAAGCGCCGCAGCCGGTGCTGTCATAATAATAACGCTTATCTTCCGGCGAGAGCGTATAGTAGCTTTTATTGTCAATGCCCCGATAACACAAAGTCGGGCCAAGCTGGTTGCCTTCTCCCGTGTGGTTATATACGACATCAAGGATAACTTCTAAACCTTCTTTATGAAAGGCTTTGACCATATCTTTGATTTCCGTAATGTCATGGCTGGCCAGATAGGATTGTTCCGGCGCAAAAAAGCTGAAGCTTTCATATCCCCAATAATTGTCTTTCACAAAACCTTTTTTATGCCGGTTTCCAAAAAAAGCATGTATCGGCAAAAATTCCACAGACGTTACGCCCAACCATTTCAAATAGCCGGTAACTGCCGGATGGGACATGGCACTGAACGTGCCTCTCTTGGCGTCTGCAATTTGAGGGTGCAGCTTTGTGTAACCGCGCAAATGCGTTTCATAGATTATTGTATTTTCGCAAGGTATTTGCGGCGCTTCATCGCCCTCCCAATCGTATTCGCTTTCAACGACAACAGACTTAGGCACATAAGGTGCGCTGTCTGCTTCATTAAAAGACAAATCCAAATCAGGGCTGTCAATGTCGTAGCCGAAAATAGCCGGGTTCCAGATGAGCTTTCCGACCATCTTTTTGCCGTAGGGGTCAAACAAAAGCTTGTTCGGGTTAAAACGGTGCCCTTCCGAGGGCTTATAAGGGCCATAAACGCGATAGCCGTATACCTGCCCCGGCTTTAACCCCGGAATATATATATGCCAAATATTGTTGTCATTCTCGGTGATTGCATATCTTACCCGTTCCTCAGCGCCGGTCTCGTCAAACAGGCACAATTCTACTTTTTCGGCATGGGCAGAAAACAAAGCGAAATTCACGCCGTTTCCATCGAAAAAAGATCCAAGCGGGTAAGCGCGGCCGCGTTTATTTTCTGCTTCTGCCATATGTGTCTCCCATCTAGTCGCGAACAGGCTTTAAAACTATCGTCGCCAGAGGCGGCAATGTCAGACGGATAGAATGGGGCTTGTCGTTCCATTCTATGTTTTCGCTGTTAATCAGCCCTTCGTTCTTTATGCCGCTTCCCCAATAATTTTTATCATCGCTGTTAAAAATTTCCTGATAGCGGCAAGGTTCATTGACACCCAGGCGGTAATCATTGCGAACAACCGGCGTAAAGTTGCTGATGACAATCATATAATCTCTCGGATCATATCCTTTGCGCATATAGGCAATTACGCTGTCATTCGCATTTGAATGATCAATCCATTCAAAACCGCGATAATCAAAATCCTGCTGATAAAACGGCGCATTGCCTTTATACATCAGGTTCAAATCGCGTACGCAGTTTTGCATTCCCTTATACATCGGATAATCCAAAAGGTGCCAGCGCAGGCTTTCATCAGCATTCCATTCCCAATCCTGGCCAAATTCGCATCCCATAAACAAAAGTTTTTTGCCTGGGTGCGTATACATAAAGCCGTAATAAGCCCTGAGGTTGGCAAATTTTTGCCACTCATCCCCCGGCATTTTGGACAGCATCGAACCCTTGCCGTGCACAACTTCATCATGCGAAATCGGCAATATAAAGTTCTCATTAAAAGCATAGAGCAAACCAAAAGTCAGCATTCCATGGTGGTATTTGCGGTGTATCGGCTCATGGGCGATATATTTCAGCGTATCGTTCATCCATCCCATATTCCATTTATAGCCGAAACCTAATCCGCCCATGGATGTCGGGCGCGAAACCATCGGCCATGCCGTTGACTCTTCCGCAATGGTAACTGCGCCTTTAACCTGAGAATAAGCCAGTTCGTTCATCTTGCGGATAAATGAGATTGCCTCCAGGTTTTCATTGCCGCCATAAATGTTTGGAATCCATTCGCCGTTTTTGCGCGAATAATCCAAATATAACATTGAAGCCACAGCATCGACGCGCAGGCCGTCAATATGGAATTCCTTTAACCAGAACAAAGCGCTGGCACACAAAAAGTTATTCACTTCCGTACGGCCGTAATTGTATATTTTAGTTCCCCAGTCTGTGTGTTCGCCCTTGCGGGGATCGGCATGCTCGTAAAGGTGCGTGCCGTCAAATTCGTTCAAGCCGTGCCCGTCTTTCGGGAAATGCGCCGGAACCCAGTCCATAATCACGCCGATGCCCGCCTGGTGAAACGTATCAATCAAATAGCGCAAATCATCGGGCGTTCCGAAACGGGAAGTCGGGGCAAACATCCCCACGACCTGATATCCCCAAGAACCATCAAACGGGTGCTCGGCCAGCGGCAAAAATTCAACGTGGGTAAAGCCCATATTCACAACATAGGGAACCAGCCTGTCTGCCAATTCGCGATAGGTCAAATACTCGCTGCCGTTTTCCCCTTTGCGGCGCCAAGAACCCAAATGGACTTCATAAATGGAAACCGGACGGTCAAAACTGTTAGCTTCTTCGCGATAATTCATCCAGCCTTCATCATTCCAATGATATTGGTTTATGTCATAAATAACCGAAGCCGTATTTGGCCTTTTTTCCGAATAAAACGCTACGGGATCCGCTTTTACAAAAATATAATCTTCAGGCGTTTTTATTTCATATTTGTAAACTTCTCCGACACACAATCCCGGGATAAAAATATCCCAAACGCCGCAAGTCGGATGCTTGCGCATAACATTGACGCGCCCGTCCCAGTTGTTGAAATTTCCGACCACGGAAACACGTTTTGCGTTCGGTGCCCAAACAGCAAAACTGACGCCTTTTACCCCGTTCATTTCCATCGGGTGCGCGCCTAATTTTTTATACATGTCCAGGTGGTTTCCTTCGGCCAAAAGATAAACGTCTATATCGCCAAGGACCGGCGGAAAAGAATAGATGTCTTTTTCCTCATAAATATTTCCACGGTCATTTTCTATGCGGAATTTATAATTAAAGTTTTCAATTTTTCCCAAGTTTATCTGAAAGAATCCGCGCGGGTCTATTTTTGACATTTCCCCGTAATTTTTTCCGGCTTCGTCAAGCACTTCAATTTTAGCGGCATGCGGCTGGTAAGCCCTTATAAAAACTTCCTTGCTGCCTTTGTTTTTGTGAATGCCCAAAACAGCAAAAACATTTCCATGATCGCCATTAATGACCGCATCCATTTCTTCTTTAGATAACAAATTTTCCATAAATATAATTCCTCATTATTTGTGAGTGTCAGACATACTGTAAAAAATATCTATAAAGTCATATAAGCATAATTGCAAGAAAATATAAACTCCTTTTTTATTTATTTTTGATAAATGAATTATTTCTTGCAAGAAACTATTGACGGATTAATTTTTGATTGTATATTGAATAGTGTTTACCGAAATATTTTTTTTGGAGTTTACTATGGTTAAAATTAACGAAAATGCTGTTCGCGAAGCAGCTTATTACAACTGGCAAAATGCAGGCTGCCCCCAAGGCCAGGACGAATATTTCTGGGCTTTGGCTGTTGAACAGCTTTCAAACAGCTGCACGTCTTCTTCTTGCAAATCTTCTTCTGCAAAAAAGACTTCTTCCAGCTCTAAAAAAGCTTCTTGCAAAACCAGTTCTAAGAAATCTAAATAGTTTCTTTAGAGATTGAAAAAAACCTTCTGAATTCAGAAGGTTTTTTTTATGGCGTAAACATAACCCCAAACCGGCTCTCCGCCTTCTTTCCTGAGAACTTTTTTCTCTGATTTCAAACATTGGAATCCCTTTTCTGAAAAACATTTTTCCACATATGATTTTTTGTGCAAAAAGCGCCCCGAACAATGCAAAACATAATCACTTTCATCCAGCTGATTTTCACTGACGGAAAAAAAGGCCAAGCCCTTTTCTCTAAGGCATTTTTGACACCCGTCAAAAAAAGAATCCAAGGCACCGAAATAGGTCAAAACATCGGCCGAAAAAATGACGTCATATTGTTGTACATGCTGTTGCAAAAACTCAATTAAATCACTGCAAAACAATGAGCCGTATATTTTTTTTGCCCGGGCTTCTTGAAGCATTCCGCTTGATAAATCCACACCGTCCAGCCTTGCAAAACGGCTGTATTTTTTTAAGAATTTTCCACACCATCCCGTTCCGCATCCGGCATCCAAAATATCATATTTCCGAAATAATTTTTTATCTAAAAATTCGGTGCAGAGTTCTTCTAAAAACTTCGGAACCTGATAGTCAAGTTCGGATAATAATTTCTCAAACTCCGGCGCAAAAACATCAAAAACTTTTTGCACATATCCCCTCTCCGCTTTTGACACGCCGCTCTGTTTTAAAAAGGCATTTGACCAGTGTCTGGCATTTTGGGAATCCGGATTATTTTCACGCCATTTCTGAATGATTTTTTTTAGAGAATCCACATCGCCATTTTCACGGATATAATCATAAAAAGCATAGCCGAGATTCAAATGCAGGCTTTCATCGCTTATGTTTTTTGAAACCAAATTTTCCAGTATCGGAATCGCCTTTTCCACTTGGCAGGTTTTTAAATATGCTTCAATCAGGTAAGCCTCGTCCCAAGGAGAAATTTCAGGATGCATTTTCTTTTTTTCAAGGTGCATTTTTCGCTCTAAAATATCTATTGCCGAAGAATATTTTTCCATTTCAAAAAATGATGCGCCCAATATTCCCGCCAATGTCGGATTATATTTTTTCTTCAATCCTAAAAGGGCATAATTTGCAGCATTTTTATAATCGCCGCTGTCATAAAAACTATTTGAAATATTTTGAATGACGATATCATTTTCCGGATCAAGCGCTAACCCTTTCCGATAATAATTCAGGGCCTCCTGATAATTTGTTTTCAGATGGAAAATATTGCCGCAATTAATCAGCAAACTTAAATTATCCGGATTTTTTTTTAGCAGTTTTAAGGCTAAGCTTAAAGATTTATCAAAATCCTTATTTGCATACAATGCCAATACTTCTGCCACTTGTTCGCCCAACCGCTGTTTCAATATCAATAGCCTTTACCTTCTTAAAAAAGTTTATTATATATAGTAATATTACACTGCATAATAGTTGGTTAACATGACTTATGATTATAAAAAAATTTGGAATATTTCAGCACCCATTCTTGCCGGATTAATCATCCAGCAGCTTATCGGCCTAATGGACACCGCCTTTTTAGGCAGAGTGGGCGAAATTGAGCTTGGCGCTTCGGCCATCGCCGGCGTTTTTTATATTATGCTCTTTATGTTCGGGCATGGATTTTCAATCGGCGCGCAAATCATTATTGCCCGCAGGAACGGCGAACAAAAATTAAAAAAAATCGGCGAAGTTTTTTATCAGGGAATCGTTTTCTTATCTTTATGCTCATTTATTTTGATATTTTTAACCCGGATAACAGCACCTTTTATTTTAGAAAAAATAATTTCCTCTCCCGCTGTTTTGCTGGCGGTTAACGATTATCTCGAACCCAGGATTTGGGGATTTATTTTCGCCTTTGCCATTGTCATGTTCCGCTCCTTTTATGTCGGCATAACCAACACCAGGGTGCTGACATACAACGCCCTTGTCATGCTGTTGATGAATCTGGTTTTGGACTATGTTTTGATTTTTGGGAAATGGGGTTTTCCCGTTATGGGCATTCGCGGCGCGGCAATCGCTTCCGTTATTGCGGAGGCTGCTTCTTTGGGGTTTCTTATCATTTACACAATCAAAAACATTTCTTTTCCGACATATGGGCTCCATAAAATCATCTTATGGAAAAATAAACTTTTAAAAGAAATATTAGATATTTCCGTTTGGACAATCGTGCAGTCATTTGCCTCAATCGCAACCTGGTTTATGTTTTTTATCGCGATTGAACATCTCGGCGAGGAATATCTGGCAATCTCCAACATCCTGCGCAGCCTTTCCACGCTTTTATTTATGATTTCCGCAGCTTTTGGCGCTGCTGCAAATTCAATAACCAGCAATCTGATCGGGGCAAACAAAGACAAGTCCGTTATGCCGACAATGAAAAAAATCATTTTCATGACGACGGCCATCACTTTTATTTTCACGGTTTTAATGGCTGCATTCCCTGTCGAATCCATGCGTATCTATACAGATAACATTGCCTTGATTTACCGGACAAAAACAGCTTTCTTTGTTATGCTTTCCACCTATATAACCCTTATTCCCGGCTTTATTTTATTTAATGCCGTTTCAGGAACCGGGCACACAAAAACCGCATTTTTTATGGAAATTATCTCGCTTGTTTTTTATGTTGCACAAATCCTTTATATTGTAACCTACCTGCGGGCAGATATCGCCTGGTGCTGGACTTGTGAACATTCTTACAACATTGTCTTAAGCATTATTTCTTATGCATATATGAAAAGCAGCAAGTGGCATAAGAAAAAGGTATAAAAAAGCAGCGCGCGCTGCTTTTTTATATCAGAATCCCAAGGTGAAAAACTAGTTGTAATTGCGCATCAGCCCGGACAAAATCCCCTGCACTTTTACCCGGGAGGCCGGGAAACGCCTGGTCTCATAAGAAGAATTTTGCGGAATGAGCAAAATATCCGCATTATCTCTTTTAAAGACTTTCAGAGTGGCTTCGCAATCATCAACCAAAGCAACAACAATATCGCCGTTATTCGCTGTTTCCGCTTTTTTAATAATCACGGTGTCGCCATCAAGGATGCCGCCTTCCATCATCGAATCGCCCTCAACAGTCAGGGCATAATATCTTCCGCGGCTGACCATCTCATAGGGGACCGAAAATTTTTCCGTTTCATTGGCTATGGCCTCAATCGGCGTGCCGGCGGCGATTTTGCCATAAAGCGGAATTTCCACCATGCCGTTTTTTATCGCCTCTTCCCTCTTGCGTTCTTCTTCAATAATCGAACTTGGTTTTAATTTGGGCATGCGGACAATTTCCAATGCGCGAGCCTTGTGGGGAAGCTTCTTAATAAAATTTCTCTCTTCCAAAGCTTCCAATAAAGCATGCACGCCTGATTTTGACTTCAGGCCGGCAGCATCTTTCATCTCGTCAAAGGACGGGCAGCAGCCGGTTTCTTTAATTGTTTTGTTAATAAACATCAACAGTTTGTATTGTTTTTCAGTCAGCATGGCGCCCCCAATAAAAAAGTAGAACAATATTATTTGTTCTACTTTAGTTCTTTTTATATTTTTGTCAAGCGTTTAATCTACCGCCCCTTCGCATTTGCAAATGCCGCAAAGTTTACACTGTCTGTCTTTGAACTATCTTGTTTCATTTTTGCTAAGTTATTCAGCTCCATAACCATTTCCACTGATTTATTTTCACAGCACGCCTGCAAAGAATCCTGTTGCTGCGGATGGTAATGAAAATAGTCATGCATATAAGAAACCGGGATATAACGTCCATTTTGCAAAACCATATCTTTTCCTTTTATCAAGCGCTCTCCGCCTTCTTTTGCAATAATTTGTTTTACCGCCTCTTCTGGCTGCATTTTGGTATAAGCCTTAGCCGATATAGCCGGCAAATGGACTGTGGACGCAAGCATCCATGCATATACTGTCGGATCAACATTTTGCAGGTGTTCACGATTAGCAGACAGAGAGATATAAATATCATATAAATAATTATCTTGCCATGCCTGTAATGTTTTTAGCGGGGTTGGGTCGCAAACAGCCTTAAAATTGTCATCATTAACCGTTTTAATACATTTTAGAGCATTCGTTCGCTCTTTATTAGTCGTGTCAATCGCAAAAACCTTCCCTAATTCCGCTTTCAGGTTTCCTCCGGCTTCAATATTTTGTTGCGCAGCATCAAATTTTTCTTTAAAAGCTTGCAGCTCCGGCGCATCCATGTCAGCATCTTCATTCAAAAACCCTTTGCACATTTCTTTGACTTCAGGATGCTTATCTTGCACTAAGCCCCAGAGAATCATGCTTTCCACATTTTTTTTATTATATTGATAAGCTCCATAAAAAGAACCTTTTGTATTCCGATAGGCTGCGGTAAGAATCTTCTCTTGTTTCTCTGAAGTCGCCCCTTTAAGGTTTATATCATTTTCCCTTACAAAACTGCCTATTCCCCCAGGAACATTTTTAATAAGCCCTTCCGCCTGCATTTCTTCATTTGTTTTATAAATTAAAGCTTTTTCAATATTTCCTGTTTCTTTAAAAATTTTGTAATCTATAAAAAAGCCGCCGTTTTTTACAGCATCTTCATAAACCTGCGCTTTATCTATAGCTATAGTATCTTGGATTGAATTAACAATATTATTAGTAATTCCTTGCCAAGCTGCATTCGCATTTGCTTTCCAAATATTGTTTGAAAATGCCATAGATGTTAATGAAGCGCTTATTATAAATCCACATAAACCTTTTGTTATTTTTCGATTTAATCCCATGGAAATAATCTTTTGAGCATATTTTTGAGGATGCTTCTTTGCTGCCTTTTGCAAACTGCGGACAAGTTTGCCCCTTGCCGGTTTTAGCATTTCTCCCTGATTTTGATTTTTTGCAACCGGATGCCATTTGTTTTTCATTTTTGCTATTTTGTCTCTAATTTCTTTTGTTTCCATTTTCTTTCCTCTTACTGCCTCACAACAGACCCAAAAGTATTATTATAATAATAGGGCTTTTTGTTCTTTTTGTCTAGTCCTTAAATAAAATAAATGGTTGAAAATATATGTGAATGTGGTTATAGTGTGCAAAGTTTTAATGCTTTTAACAAACAGGTATAATA
Source organism: uncultured Alphaproteobacteria bacterium (assembly GCA_910584385.1). Classification (GTDB taxonomy): domain Bacteria; phylum Pseudomonadota; class Alphaproteobacteria; order RF32; family CAG-239; genus MGBC118957. Next base: position 81,574 of record CAJUAK010000003.1, read on the forward strand.
ATGACAGAAGAAACGAATATCCACCGCGACTCACGCCTTGCAAAACTTAACAACCTTTTGGAAAGCGGATATAATCCCTATCCTTACAAATTTGAACCTAATGCTTTTGCGGCTGATTTACAGGAAAAATACAAAGACCTTGAAGCCGGAACAGATACCGAAGACCGTGTTACCGTTGCCGGACGCGCAATGGCCGTACGCAACAGCGGCATGTTTATCGATATTAAAGACAAAAGCGGAAAAATTCAGGCTTTCTGCCATAAGAACCATTTGTCCGAAGATGATTTAGCCAGATTAAAAAATCTGGATGTGGGCGACATTGTCGGAATTTCCGGCTATATTCGCCGCACGCCAAGAGGGGAACTTTCAATTGCCGCTGAAAAATTTGACATCATTTCAAAATCGCTTCAGCCGCTCCCTGAAAAATTTCATGGCCTGACTGATATGGATGCGCGTTACCGCCAACGCTATGTCGACTTTATTATGAATGAAGAAAGCCGTGAAATTTTTGAAAAAAGGTGTCAGATTACTTCTGCTGTCCGCCATTATTTTGAAGAAAACGGCTTTTTGGAAGTTGAAACGCCTATGCTGCATCCTATCCAGGGCGGCGCAAACGCAAAACCTTTCGTAACGCACCATAATGCTTTAGATGCAGACCTCTTTCTACGCATTGCTCCGGAATTGTATTTGAAACGTTTGGTTGTCGGCGGATTTGACCGCGTATTTGAAATTGGGCGCAACTTCCGCAACGAAGGAATCGACAAAAGCCATAATCCTGAATTCACGGCTTTGGAAGCATATCAAGCTTATGCCGATTATAACACTATGGCGGAACTCATCCCCAACTTGATTGCTTATGTGGCACAAAAAGTTTTGGGTACAACCGTTATTAATGTCAACGGACGGGAAATTGACCTGGGCAAGCCTTTCGCTAAAAAATCAATGATTGATTTAGTCAAAGAATATACCGGTGCAGATTTCATGACCGCCAATACTTTGGATGAAGCAAAAGATTTGGCAAAATCTGTCGGCGTTGATGCCGGAGACTGCATTTCTTGGGGCAAAGTCATTTCCGAAGTATTTGATGAAAAAGTCGAAGAACACCTCATTGATCCAATTTTGGTTATGGACATGCCTAGAGATATTTCTCCCCTTGCCAAAACGCACCGCAGCAATCCCCGTCTGGTTGAACATTTTGACGCTTATATTGCCGGTATGGAAATGGGCTGCGCTTATTCAGAACTGTCTAATCCGCTTGAACAGCGCGAACGCTTTGAAGCCCAAGGCGCCGACAGGGAAAAAGGCGATGATGAAGCCCAAATGCTTGATGAAGATTTTATCCTGGCTTTGGAAAATGGTTTTCCGCCCTCCGGCGGCATGGGAATGGGCATCGACCGGCTCGCAATCTTATTAACAGGCGCAGCAACTATCCGTGATGTTATTGCCTTCCCCACTTTGCGCAAAAGGGATTAATCGTGATTAATAACCAGCAGCGGTCTTATTTTGCATCGCCTAAAAAGCTCTTTACCCTTAAATTTTTGGGTTTTGTTGCTATGGCTGTTGCAAGTTTGGCGCTGCTGGTTATTATCATTTTATCTCAAAAAGCATCCGTTTTAAAAAATGACCATTCTGATAAGCTATGGATGCCTGATTTTCAAAAGAAAAGTTCCGTACTTAACGATTTTGAATTTTATCCGCATAAGATATCTTCCGAGATACATTCTGATGCCGGCAAGCGCCTTTATATTACCCAAATGCTTAACGGCGTTTCGCTTAAGCTTCCCCAAACAGATGAAAACGCGTACCTCTTTCTGAACGATACTTATTCTGTGGATGATTTCAGCGATGAATATCTTGCTAAAATTTACGAAGAAGAACTGCCTGAAGAAATTTTAGATGATGCTTCCCTGCCCAAAGATTATCATATATATGCCCGGCACAAGCCCGTTACGCAAATGCAAATCGAGGTTAAGAAGAAACCGCCCTATTTTGGCTCGGTTCCGCTTCTTGCCGTTGTTATTGACGATATGGGCGTCAGCCCTAAACGCAGCAGGGCAATATCTTCCCTGCAAGCTCCGCTCACGGCCTCTTTCCTGACCTATATAAAAAATGCAAACCAGCAGATTGCCCTTTCTAAAAACAGCGGGCAGGAAATTATCCTGCATGTTCCCATGGAACCTAAAATCCATCAAGATACGGCGCCAGATATGCTGACAACAGCTATGGAGCCGCAAGAAATCCAGGAGCGTTTGCGCGACATGCTGGAGCGTTTTCCGGATATCCGCGGCATTAATAACCACATGGGAAGCAAATTGACTGCAGACAAGGTGCGAATGCAGGCCGTTATGAAAATCCTGGAAGAAAAACAAATTTTCTTTTTAGATTCAAAAACTTCCGCGGCTTCCGTAGCAGAAGAAGCGGCAGCAGAAAATGGCGTTGCCTATGCTCACCGCCATGTTTTTTTAGATAATAAAAACGAATTTGACTATATTACCCGGCAATTGCAGCAAACTGAAAAAATTGCCCGGAAGCACGGCTATGCCATAGCTATCGGGCATCCCAAAACGCAAACATTTGAAGCTTTAAGAGCCTGGCTGCCCAGTTTGGAAGAAAAAAATATCAAGCTGGTTCATTTAAGCGAAATTATAAATATTCTAAATCCAACCATTGAGAAACAGCCCTGAATCTTGACAAATATTAAATATTGTTATAGCTTTTCCGGCAATATTTAATTACTTAACTTTATAATTATGCGAAAACCTAAATTATTACCTAAGACTTTCCGCCGATGGCTGGGGCGCCTTTTTTATGCAGGCAATCCTCAAGAGCTTTTCAGGCGCGGATGCCTTTCTGAAGAAACCGTTATGAAAGTTCTCCGCAGCTTGGATAAAACGAATGGCGGGATGATTAAAAACAATGCAATAAACCAATCATTTGTACAACTCGTCCCCGTCCTGCACCATTACGGCAAAGCATTGAGCTTTTTAAATACATATGGCTATGTTTCCGATGTGTATTTTGCAATCCTTAAACGGTATTCTCCCGAAAAAAATGCAGAATTGCAAAAGAAATTTTGCGAAATCAGGGAGATTAAACTTAACGCTGATTGCAAACATTATCGCCTGGAGTACCCTAAACTGTTTTACCGTTTTTTAAAGGCTCACGACTTTCTTCCGGAAATTATGGAAATGCTATCCTCTTCCGAGAAATATCAGACAGCAATACACGGCTGTAATCTTTATAGGCGGAAGTATTAATGCTAAGCGTTGTCCATGATTGGGCAGCGCTTTTTTTTATAAAATCTGCAAAAAAGCCTGCCGTTTTTACGCAATAAGCGGATAACGACAGGCTTTTCAACGGCAATCGAGTTCTTCAGCGCAGACTATCCCTCGGTGTCTCCATTCATGATGGCAGAGACCGGAGCTTCCTCAATTTCATCAACTTCTTTCATAATTTTAAATATTAAAAGTTAATACTGTTATGCATTAAAAGCTTAGCTTTATGCATAAGGAACATTCTCTGAGTTTGAAGGTTAACCTTCCGAAATATTTTTCATAACCTGAAATATTAAGAGTTAATATTGCTATGCGGAAAGGAACTCGTCCTAAATGCATAATTATAAACAAAATATAAGCTATTAACTGCAATCTACCATCAATTAAAAATTTGGTAAAGAAAAAAAATAAAAAAAATATAATTTTTTACTTGACCTATTGTTTTTTTGCCTGTATACATGCTCTTGTCTTAAGCGATGGTCCCATCGTCTAATGGTTAGGACATCACCCTTTCACGGTGGTAATATGGGTTCGAGTCCCGTTGGGATCACCAATTCAGAAAGCACTCTTTTTAGGGTGCTTTTTTGCTATATAGATTATGGCTTTCAGCGAGTTTGAGAGTTGTAAGACAGATTTTAAAATCTAGGTTCCGTTCAAATTTTAAAAGTGGGGTACTTATGGAAAACATATATGTTTTAAACGAAAATGGCAGTATTAAAGAATTAAAAGACCGTAAAGAGGTTCATTCATGTGGAATGCTCCACTCAGCTGTTCAGTGTTGGGTAATGAATGAACAAGGCAAAGTTCTTATTCAGCGCAGAGCTGCAACTAAAGATAAAAGTGCCGGAAAATGGGATGTTTCATTTGGAGGACATTGTGCGGAAACTCTTGATAACAATATCCTATTGGCTAATGTTATTAAAGAAGGTAAAGAGGAATTAGGGCTGATAGTTCATTCTGGTGATATTATCAAGTTAGGAGAAGTTCGCTATACCTCTCAGGAAAATAAAAATAAAGAACTTTTAGGAATATTTTTGATTAAAGTTGCAAATAATCAGGATTTCGTTTTTGAAGACGGCGAAGTTTCTGAGGTAAAATGGATAGAGCCAGACGAATTGTATAACCAAATTATTAATAATCCCAAAGAATACGCCAATCGCCTGGGAGCAATTTCTTTATTGCAATTTTATAAGGATTAATATGGAAGTAATATCATTAACTGAAGGAAGAATTAACAGAACTTATATTGCCGGTAAGGACGTTATTACCAAACGGTCTTCTTTTGATGAAATTAAAAATATTGAGGCCGCCCGTAAAGCATTGACAGGAAAAACAATCTTTTTGGATAATGATTTTTATATGTTTCATCTGCCGAAAATTTATGATTACCGGGATGGTCGTATTTTTATGGAGTTTTTACAAGGCGATAATTTGGAGTTACCCGCTTGAGAACAGGATGAAGAACATAAGCCGCTCAATATTTTGTCTAAATAGCGAAAATTTTATTGCGATCCATCGTTTTTTATGATATATTTAACCTGCATTTCAGATTATTATAGATGCTTTATGCAATAAACTTTATTTCTAACTTAAATAAACAAAAAACAATGAAAACAATCAATAACATTAAGATTGTTGTAAAAAATGGCAACATTGCAGAAGAAAACACAGTCTGTATCGTCGTTCCCGAATTCAAAGATTGTGCGTCATACGGAGGCGTTGGCTATGCAATCGAAGCCGCAGGCATGAGAGCCGGTTTAGAGGCTTATGACGAAGCCGCCAGCAATAAACCATTTAACTATGGCGATGTGTTAATCACTGAATCTGGTAAAGCAGGGGTCAAACTTGCACATATTGCAACTGCCGGTGCCAATCATGATGAACAGTTTAATGCTGTTTTAAAAGCAATTTTTCAGACCTTGGCATCTGCGAATGCCTTGGGAATAAAAAACATTGCCGTACCTGAGGTCGGAACCGGCATTATCGGCTGTTTAACTTCCGAGCAGGCAGCCAAAGCAATTTTCGGGGCCGTTTTTCAGTTTTCCAAGGTTTATCCCCAAGCTCGTATTGAAGAGGTTACCTTGGTTATTTTCCGGGGTTCTACATCTCCGGCGGAAAAAGTTTTATCGGAACAAACCTATCTTGACCTGAAAAATGAAAAAGGAGAGAAACCATTCAACTTCGGAGAGTGGTTGCAAGGAATGGGGGGTTTAGTTTAAAACCGGTGTTTCCGTTCAAAACTATGAAATCTGTATAAAATAAAACAGCGCTCTTTAGGAGCGCTGTTTTATTACTTCAATCGGTTGGTTTTGCCATTGACCATGGAAAAAACGGCTATGGTATCGCAGGAAATAACCTCCGGCGCCTCTTGACGGCGATAAGATACCCATAGCGAATATAAATTTTGCCGGGAATCAACCTTATGGAATCCGGCATCCAGCACTTTATATGCCGGAAGATATCCTGTTAATTCTTTCTGCCCCGTTTCAAGATTAAAAACCTGAACTTTTCTGTTCATCCCATAGAACACTTTCAATTTAAGATGTTCGTTTTCAGCCATCTTATGGCAGGGAGCCAAAATTAACGTTCCGTTTTTACGCAAGCCGTACAGAACTTTTTTCTTCCCGAAATCTGAATATCTGTTTATCACCAGTTCAACAGAATTTCCGCAGTCAATTGTTTCTGTTTCAGACTTTTTTGCATCGGCAATAATCCCCAAAGCAAATAAAAAAGGCAGAATTATCACGAATATCGTCGGCGCTGTTAAATTCTTTTTCATATTTTGGTTTCTCGGCTTCTACGAGCATAGGTTCTCTATGGCTGGCTAACTTAATTATAATCTTAACAATTTTCTTTATGCGCAGTATATGGCGTTTTATTTTAAAGTAAATAAATTTATTTGCAGAGCCTTAACCGTAAGCCTGGCGCTTTATTTTAGCCGGCAAATGCAATCTTCCAAATGGTCGTTTACAAAACCGGTTGCCTGCAAAAACGCATAACAAATTGTTGAACCGAAAAACTTAAATCCCCTCTTTTTTAAATCCTTGCTTATTGCATCTGATTCTGCCGAGGTGGCGGGAATTTCGCTTAGTGTTTTGAAGTGGTGGACAATCGGTGTCTCATTAGGAAAAAAAGACTTAAGATAATTATAAAAACTTCCGAATTCTTGTTGGATTTCCATAAATAATTTTGCGTTGGCGATGGCGCTTTTTATTTTCAACCTGTTTTTAACAATCCCGTCCAAGCACATTAACCTTTCGACATCTTCCGGATTCATCTGTGCGACTTTCCGGACGTCAAACTGATGGAAGGCCTTGCGATACCCTTCCCTTTTTTTAAGGATTGTTACCCAGGACAAACCCGCCTGGGCGCTTTCTAAAATCAGAAACTCGAATAATGTTTTGTCATCCGTAACCGGGCGTCCCCATTCCTCGTCATGATATTTGACATATAATTCATCAGTCCCTGCCCAACCGCAACGCGAATTTATCAAATCTTGCATTTCATCCCCTTTTGTCTGACCGGCAAAAAAATTTCGGCTATCCTTACGCCTTATCTGCCGGCAGTCTAACAATTCTAAAATAAAAATCCAGATAAAAAATAATCCGTATAACCCCAGAGTTATACGGATAACGAGCAAATATTACTTAACAAGGAGCTCGGCCTTTTGGCGGAATTCCGCATTTGACATGGCATTCCAGCGCCGGACTTCCCTGGGCAGCATGTTCTCAACCTTTATTTCAAAAGCGGCACGCTCTTTTCCCGAGAGGAAACTTCTTGAACGGCGGATGACTTCATCCTTGTTTCTTCTATTCAGAGCCTCAACATAAATTGTTCCGGCTCCCAAAGCTAGTACTGCGACAGCAACAGCTATAATATAATAATTCTCCATATCTATTTATTAAATAAGTGAAACATTGGGTTTTAGATAGCACCCGCCTTATTTTTTGTCAAGATGAATTCTTTATGCATGCGCTTGCAATTATTTTCTTGCCCTGTTTTAAAATGATGGTATAGTTGCGACGGAGGCAATAATGGCAAAATACATCATCGGCAATATGACCGGCAACTCAATGGATGCGATTGATTTGGCCCTTACCAGATTTGATGGCGACATCATGGCGGATATTTGCACCTACACCCGCCCTTACTCAAAAGATATGCAAGACAAAATCGAAAACCTGCGCAAACAGGTTTTTAACAAAACCAGAAAACAGATTGAGGCTTTGCCTGATTTTAAGCAGATTCATGATGATTATATCCGGCAAATTGCCGAATGCATCAATGATATGTGCGCAAAAAACAATATTGACAAAAAAACAATTGACGCCATTGGTTTCCACGGAAAAACGCTTGACCATAATCCGCCATCCAAGGCTTGCTTAGACAATACGGAAGCTTATACGCTGCAAATGGGTTCCGGACAAATGCTTGCCGACTTGACAGGCATTCCCGTTGTATACGATTTTCGTTCCGACCCGCTTATGGCCGGCTTTGACGGCGCACCCCTGGTACCGCCGCACAACGCACATATCTCCCAAACAGAAGGCGATGGCTGCTATTACAACGGCGGCAACACGTCCAACTTTGCCTTAATCGTCAACGGTACCGCACAAATTGGCGCGGATGCAGGCCCTTTCAACGAATATACGGATAATTTTATCCGCACATATACGGATGAAGCTTTTGATAAAGACGGACAAATCGGCAAAAACGGAAAGCTTGATAAAAATCTCTTACAAGAGCTTTTTAATTTTGGACGCCGCTATTATGAAGCGCCTCTGCCAAAATCCGGAGATCCCGCCTATTATCATAAAAAAGAAATTTTTGATCATGTTAAAGACAAGGGCATCCGTTTTGAAGACGCTGTCCACACATTTGAATATTTTGCCGCTTATATTGCCGCACAAGCCCTGACGTTCGTTCCAGACAATATTGCGATGCCGCCTAAAATGATATTATTTGGCGGCGGCTGGAAAAATCCTGTTGTTAAGGAAACTTTTGAAAAGCTGCTTAACGGGCAAAGCTATGTTTTGCCGGAACATCGCCAACAATTTGAAAAATTAACAAAACGCTTCGCCACAGAACCGGTTGTCCGCACTTCTGATTTTGGCGAATATATGGAAGCCAGGCTGTTTGCTGATTTAGCACTCTATAAATTAGAAGGAAGGGCTTGGGAAATTCCTGAAATTGTCCAAGCCGGGAAATCTGTTATTTGCGGGCGGGTTGCAATGCCTGCCCCACCGAAAAAGGCGTATTCTGATTGTGTTAACCGCGCTGCCAAGGGATGGCAGAATGAAAAAAATCTGTTGTAGTTTATGCATATTATAAAGGAAAAAAATTATGGACATTTTATTTGAAGCTATCGGCTACCTCGCCGGATTATTTATTGCCGTTGCATTTCTGCCGCAAACGATTAAAACATTTAAAACCAAGGATGTTCAAGGCTTATCCCGCATTACATACAGCATTTACTGCCTTGGGATATTCGGATGGATTATTTATGGCTTTTACATAAAATCCGTGCAAATCGCTTTATTTAATTCAATCAGCTTTTGCTGTTCTTTTCCTATTCTTTTGATGACTTTTAAGTATAAAAAATAAGCAGAAGCCCTTAAGGGTTTCTGCTTATTTAATCAAGAATCTTCAGGATTTTTCCGGGGATGTTTTTCTACATAGGCGTTCACAGCCCAGAACAATGCACTCATAAGAGCAACGCAGATGAACACTGAAGAGAAAAATGTTACAACACCCATGACGGCATTTTTTTCACAGATTGCCGTCAGGATAATTCCGAAAAAGCCGCTAATCATCAGCGCCATGCCGATAATCAGGCTTACACTTCCGCTTTTATCTTTTTTAAGATGCATAAAAAGATAAGACAGGACGAAGAACAAGCTGCCAACAGGCATCATTCCCCCTGTGAGTAAGAAGTATTTATCCATAATAAGACAGTGTTAAATAATGAGAACATGTATATTTTTATATTGTTAATATATTCAACCCCCGGTTCTCTGTCAATCTTTTTATTAAAACAAAATCCCCGTTATGATTAAACGGGGATTTTGTTTCATTTGCATAAAGGGAGCTTTTCAAAGTCTTCAAGCGACACATAGTAGTTACTCTCGCTCGCTCCACAGATAGGATGTTTACCGATGTAAAGCAACTCAACTTTAACGCCGCATTCAGCCCTCGGCTTTGGCTTTTTTATGCCTAAAACGCGCTGCAGCACTCCGTAGGGCCGAGCATAGTACCATAAGGCATCTTTTCCAAGAAGCTCTAAGACTTCATCCAGAGAATAAACTCCCACTCTGTCGCCGACATTATTGGGACCTCTGAATTTGCTAACCCTTCGCTCTATGCCGCCGATGAGGACCTTTTCACCCGGCACGCCGATTTCCATGAACAACGGGTGCAACACGATGTAAGAATCTGTGTTATCCTGAACGATTGTTCCGGCAGCATCATAAAAGAACGATTGCGGCTGCCACCGAGATTCTTTGCCTGTCAGATAAATTTCTGAGTATGCCTTTCGGACGGTATGCGGGATTGGGCCGATTGCGGATTTCATCTCCTGATTTACGGCCGTCAGGCACTCCAGCACATGGTATGTGCGGCTTGCTCCGGGTTGTCCTGAAAGCAATAATGCGGCAAAATTCTCTTTAATGAGCTGCTCGCCTTTTATCCCGTTTGGCGCACTCTGCACAAAGCCTTTGGCATTAGCTACGAAACCTTTGATTTCAATAAGAAAGCTTTTCATAATAATGGGATTTATGATTTATAAATGATAATTTTCTGCTGGGATAATACTAAAGAATAATATTTTTGCAAGATTTTTTTATTGACAAATACCCATACATGGTATATGTATATTATAGGATTTATTTTACAGAGGAGAAGAAAAATGGGAAAATGTAATAATCCAAATTGCACCTGCGAAGATTGCCAATGCGGCGAAAACTGCACTTGCGGAAAAGAATGCCATTGCGGCGAGCATTGTTCATGCGGCGAAAACTGCCAATGCACGGAAGAGCACAAATGCTGCCCGGAATGCACATGCGGTTCTAAAAAGTAAAGGCCTGCCATGGAAAACAATCCCTGCCATATGGAAAATATGCCGCGCCTTAACCGCATTTCCGGACAGATTGAAGGCATTAAAAAGATGATTTCCGAGGGGCGTTACTGCCCGGAAATCATCAGCCAGCTCCGTGCCGTGCGTTCGGCTATCAAGGCGGTTGAATCAAACATTCTGCAAAAGCATCTGCAGCATTGCGTTGCACAATCTTTTGAAAACAAAGAAGAAAGCTTAAAAAAGATAGAAGAGCTTAAAAGCCTCTTTGAACGCTTTGACGATTAAAACTTAACCCGGCAGGATGATATAATGGAAAAAAAATGGTCGCAAGTCGAATATCTGCATAAAACGGTAAAAAACCCCAACATTATTGTTAAAGGAACAAAGAGCTATTACAGCAATGCATGGTCCGAAAATTTTGAAGACTATGTTGTCCGTTATTTATACGGAGACGAACACAGCTTAAAAAATTGGAAGCCGCAATGGGAAATAGACAAGCTGCACATCGGGAATTATGTTTGCATCGGCGCGGAAACAATTATTTTGATGGGTGGAAACAACACGCATCGCAATGACTGGTTTTCCAATTATCCATTTATGGAAATGATTACAGAAAGCTATCAGGCAAAAGGGGATACCTTTATTGAAGACGGCGCGTGGATTGGCATGCGCAGCATGATTATGCCCGGCGTCCGCCTCGGCGAAGGATGCGTTGTTGCTGCCGGCAGCATTGTAACCAAAGATGTTCCGCCATACACAATCGTTGGCGGAAATCCGGCAAAGCCTATCCGCAAACGCGTTGATGATGACACTATTGCAAGGCTTTTGAAATTAAAAATTTATGATTTGCCCGAGCAGGAAACCGACAGGCTCATTCCCCTGCTCTGCTCAAATGACATCGCAGCCTTGGAACAGGCTGCCCTTAAAAAGAAACCCGGGATTTAACCCCGGGTTTTTACTTATTTGGCAGAACCAAGATTCCTCAAATTCGCGATAATATTTTCAGCCGTTGACTGGGATTCTTCGCTTATGCCCGCCTTTTGCAAAGCTAATTTCTTCAAACAGGTGTTTACGATTTCATCCGCCGTATCGCTCAAACCGTTTGTAAACAGCGTTCCTGCCTGGAACTTGTTATTCGCCTCGCTTATCATGCAGGCTTTCATTTTTGTCTTGGCGGAAGCGTTGCTGTCAACATCCGTATATTTTGAAACATCGGCACAAGCGGCTAACAAAGCCAATGCCCCTATTGCAAATATTTTCTTCATCTCTTTTCCTTTGTTAAAATTATCATTTTATTTTTATCTTTTTTTACTTAAAAATTTCTAAACATAAAATATTGCAATTTTATTTAATCCATGCTAGAGCTTGCTTATAAATTTATTATTCACTTAAATCATAAGCCTATGGAATTATTCTTTCACGTCTTTGGCGTACTGGCGGCTGCTTTTTGCCTTTTCTTGTTCTATCTGGTTAAGCACAAAAAATACGCCATCGGCGACTATCGCGGCATTCAAAATAAACGGCTGGCGCTTCAAACAATTGGCAGCCTCTGCTCAGTGTTAGCAATCTTGCTGTTGGCCTTGCTGCTTTTGGATGAAATATCCTGGCGGGACCTTCTCTTTTTTGCTTTGGAAACATACTTCTTGTATGGCTTCTTTGTCTCCCTCCACCGCAAGCAAGGATTTCTGCCTTCCATAATTTGTATTACGGCATACCTTATCTTGCTCAGCTGTGCGGATTTTACTTTATGGACCGGAATCTCCCTGTTTATTTTGTTCCTCATCTTCCGTTTACGGAAATGAATTCAGCTTCCTGTTTTATAAACAGGAAGCTTTTTTTGTTAAGTTGACAATGAAGATTCACGGTTTTATAATTTCCCCGTTAATTGTCTTAGAGGAGAAAAATATGAAATTTATCGTTCTTTTAGCCCTTTTAGCCGGCTTGGCCTATGGCGGAAAATATTTATATGATAACTACCTGCAAGAAGGAATCGGACACACAATCGAAAATACCGCAAATTTTGCAACGGATAAACAAGTTAAAGATTTTAATGTATCCGGCTCTGGCGAAATTATCCAATAAATACCTATCCTAAAGGCGCACATCTCTTGCAATATGCTGAAGTGCGCCTATATTTTATTTTGGTAATTCTTAGGAGAAACGATATGAAAAAATTAATTAATGCTTCTGTTTTTGCAGCTGTTTTGATGGCTTCCAGTGCTGTTTTGGCCGGATTTAACGGCGCAACGGCATCAGGAAAAGGCGGATTTCAGGGTCCCGGCGTTGAGACAATCAGCGTTGTTGAAGCTTTGAAATTGAGCGATGACACCCCTGTCGTCTTGAACGGAAAAATCGAAAAAAGCCTGGGCGATGAAAAATATTTGTTCAATGACGGTACGGCAACCGTTATCATCGAAATCGACGATGATGACTGGGGCGGGCTTAACGTTACGCCGGAAGATGTTGTCGTTATCAGCGGTGAAGTTGACAAAGGCATGCTGAAAGGCGTTGAAATTGACGTTGATACAATTCAGCTGAAAAAGTAATTTTTTTCAAAAATTGAATTGTAAAAAAAAGGATAGCTGCGCTATCCTTTTTCATTTTATTATATCCACCCTCTGGCTGAGGCAAATTCATTTTTATCCATGCCGTTAATCGTGGTGATGTTCGGATTATTTAAAATTCCCGGCAATTCTATGCTGAGAAACACGCTCCTTTTATCCGCACCTTCGACAAAGGCCGTTACATTTCCGGAAGCCGCGGCAATCATCCTCCGAGATGCTTCTTTCCAAACATCGGCAACTTCGTCCTGACTCAGACTGGTTCCGGAACTTCCCAGCCCCATTTCCAACAGTTTGGCGCCGCAAGGCGTATGTTCAATCATGCCGCTCCCTTTATGCGCCGCCACATAGGCAAAAGCGTTATCACGGTTTTCCTGCGTCGGAAGGTAGCTCACACTATACAAGACAAGGCTGTCTTTCAGCGTGGATACATCAAGCGAAGAAGCCACACGTAACGCTTTTTGATATAAATCACCCATTTTTACTTTTTTTCCTTACAATATCTAAACCGTCTCCGGAAACAATGATATCGGCATTGTCCCCTTCGCTAATATCTCCATTTAAAAGTTTTGTGGCCAATTTATTCTCTATTTGCGTTTTTAGCAAGCGTTTTAACGGTCTTGCACCATAAATTGCGTCATAACCATTATTGACAATCCACATATTGGCGGCATCATTTACATTCAAATGGATATCCCTGTCTGCCAAACGCCGTTCAATAGACGCAATTTGCAAACGCGCAATATCTTTAATGTTACCTTTATCCAGCTTGTGGAATAAAATGATGTCATCAATACGGTTGATGAATTCAGGACGGAAAGATGCCTTAACAATATCCATTACCCGGGCTTTTACCTTTTTAGGGTCATCGGCTCCGGTCGCATTTGCCAGAATCTCCGAACCAAGGTTTGAGGTCATGATGATTATGGTGTTTTTAAAATCGACCGTACGCCCTTTGCCATCCGTCAACCGCCCGTCATCCAACACTTGCAGCAAAATGTTAAAGACATCAGGATGCGCTTTTTCAATTTCATCAAACAAAATAACCTGGTATGGGCGGCGGCGGACAGCCTCGGTCAAAGCACCGCCCTCTTCATAACCGACATATCCCGGAGGCGAACCGATTAAACGCGCAACAGCGTGCTTTTCCATATATTCGGACATATCAATACGCAGCATGGCATTTTCATCATTAAACAAAAATTCTGCCAAAGCTTTGCTTAGCTCCGTTTTGCCGACGCCCGTCGGCCCCAGGAACAGGAAAGACCCTATCGGCTGGCGGGAATCGCTTATGCCCGCGCGGGAACGCCTTACCGCATTTGAAACAACGGCAACAGCCTCTTTTTGCCCGACAACCCTTTTGGCCAGATATTCTTCCATATGCAGCAGTTTTTCTTTTTCCCCGGCCAGCATCTTATCAACCGGAATTCCCGTCCATTTGGAAACGACGGCGGCAATCCCTTCTTCGGTTACATTTTCATAGGCTGTGCTTTTTTGCTTTTGCGCCAGTTCTTCTGCCGCCTTTATTTTCTTTTCCAATTCCGGAACAATACTATATTGCAACTCTCCGGCACGTTCAAAATTTCCATCGCGTTTGGCAATGTCTATTTCTGTTTTGGCTTTATCCAACTTATCTTTTAAGCCGGTCAAGTCGGCCATGCCTTGTTTTTCTTCATGCCATTTGTCTGCCAGCGCTTTCGCTTTTGCTTCCAAGCCGGATATTTCATAGCCAATAAGTTCCAAACGCTCTTTTGACTTGTCATCATGCTCTTTTTTTAATGCTTCCCGCTCAATTTTTAACTGCAGGATACGCCTGTCCAGTTCATCTAATTCTTCAGGTTTGGAATCGATAGACATACGCAAAGCACTGGAGGCTTCATCCATTAAGTCAATGGCTTTATCCGGCAAAAAGCGGTCGCTGATGTAGCGGTTGGAAAGCATTGCCGCCGCAATCAAGGCTCCGTCGGAAATGCGCACGCCGTGGTGCAGCTCAAATTTTTCTTTAATTCCGCGTAAAATCGATATGGTTTCCTCCACGCTCGGTTCATCAACATAAACAGGTTGAAACCTTCTGGCCAGAGCGGCGTCTTTTTCAACATATTTTTTATATTCGTTTAATGTGGTGGCGCCCAGGCAATGCAGTTCGCCTCTCGCCAAAGCCGGCTTTAAAAGGTTGGATGCGTCCATTGAGCCTTCCGATGCGCCGGCTCCGACCAGGGTGTGCATTTCATCAATGAAAAGGATTATCTCGCCATTGGACGCTTCAACATCTTTTAAGACCGCTTTTAACCTTTCCTCAAATTCGCCGCGGAATTTTGCACCGGCGATAAGCGCCCCCAAGTCTAATGCCAGAATTTTTTTGCGGCGCAGGCTTTCCGGAACATCATCGTTCACAATTCGCAGAGCCAGCCCTTCGACAATCGCGGTCTTGCCAACGCCGGGTTCGCCAATCAGTACCGGATTATTTTTGGTTCTTCTGGATAAGACCTGTATTGTCCGGCGGATTTCATGCTCACGTCCGATAACCGGGTCGAGCTTTCCCGATGCCGCTTTTTCGGTTATGTCAATCGTAAATTTTTTCAGGGCGGCAAAATTGTCTTCTGCCGTTTCAGAATCCGCAATCCGCCCCTGGCGGAAATCATTTATGTTCTGGTTAAGCTTAACCGGATTAACCCCTGCTTCCTTTAACAATTCCGCAGCCTTGCCGCCGCTTGTTGCCAAAGCTTGCAAGATGCGTTCAACAGTTACGTATTGGTCGCCGGATTTTTCTGCCAGCATTTCAGCATCCATCATGACTCTGGTAAATTCTTGAGACATAACGCTCTGCACATTTCCGCCTTCAACTTTGGGAAGCCGGTTTATTTCATCATTCAGCTTATCTTGCAATACGGGAAGGCTGCCGCCGGATTTTGCAATTAAATCCGCGGCTTGCCCGTCTTTTTCATCCAAAAGGATTTTCAGCAAATGTATCGGAGTAATGTGCTGATGCTTTTTAGCCACAGCTAACTTTATCACATCTTCAATAACCTGTTTCGATTTATTGGTCAGTTTTTCATAATCCATAGCGGCAACCTCCTTTATCTCTTTATATTATATAGGAAGCCGAAGGTATAAAAATCAATATAAAAACAGCTTATTTCTTATTTTTTTCCGCAATAAGCTTGATTACCGCGATTTCCGCCGGAGCAAACAAGCGCATTTGCGGCCCCCAGGTTCCCGCGCCATTGGTTACATATAAATTCACGCCGTTAACCTGATATTGCCCCGACAAATATTTATTGGAATATTTAACCATCATATGAAACGGGAAAATCTGCCCGCCGTGCGTATGCCCTGAAAGCTGCAAATCAAAAAGGCTTCCGTTTATATAATCAACAAATTCCGGATTGTGGGACAATAATATTTTATATTGGTTATCTTTAGCGGTTTTAAGCGCCCGCGGAAAGTCAACGTTTAAGCTCGGATGAACCATGGAGGTGTTCATATCCGGTATGCCGGCCACATAAACCGGCGTTTTGCCGATTTGCACGCCTTTGTTAAAGAGCACCCATATGCCCATATCCTTAAAGGCTTTTAACCAGGAATTTATGCCTGAATAAAGCTCATGGTTGCCAATGGAGGCCAAGATGCCGTATCTTCCTTTTAACTTGCTTAATGCCTGCAGCTGCGGCTGGATCTTATTCAATTTATCATCCACAATATCCCCGGTCAGGAAAATCGCATCCGGTTTTTGGGCATTTACAAGATTTACAATATTTTCAACATATTCAACCGGCGTCCTTCTGGTAATGTGCATGTCGGAAACCTGAACAAAAGTCATGTCCTTGGCAAGCTTTGGCGTGTGATAAACCAACAGTTTTTCGCGCGGCGCCATATTTCCGTTATAGGCAGCAATGCCCGCCGCAATAAGGCTCAGAACAGTAACGACAACATTGGCATGGTTCAGCACGCTGATATTTTTAGGGTTAATGCTCCAGCTGCTCAGCCCCAGCATTTTGGCAAGCCCGTATATTAAATACCAAACGGCATCGCGCACCAAAATGAGCATGATGAGAATAAAGCAAAAACCAAACAGGTAATATAATGCTGAAATAAGATAATCAGCCAATTCTCCGCTTAAAACATTAAATTTGTATATGCCGCAAGCCAACAGCGGCGCAAACCATCCGGCAAGAATGACCAGAGATATTCCCAGCTTTCCAAGCAGGCGCATATCATTGTATCCGACCAGCGTTTTAATGGTGATTGCAGAACACGCGATAGCGACAATGGCAAATGCTATAAAAAAATACATATTTCCTCCTTTGAGAAAATTTATTCTGCAACAGCCTTTTTCGGGCGGCGTCCGCGCGGTTTGCTTGCCTTTTCTTCTGCAGAAGCTTTTTCTGCGCTTGAAATTTCAATAACTGTAAATTCCTTTTTGGGCGCAGACAGCGCTTCTTCAACAACGGCTTCAGCAGGTGCTGTTACATTTTCCTCACTTACACATTCCTGAACTTGCACTTCTGCCGAAACCTCTTCGGCATTTTCTTTTCTTTCAACCGCCTGGCGCTGGTTTTTCTTTTCGTTTATTTCGGTAACAATCTTACGGTAATGTTCGGCATATTGGCGAAAAACTTCCGCTTCGACATAGTTATTGTTTCCATGGGCTTCTTTGGCCAAGTCGTTATATTTTTTTATTAATTCCAAAGCCGTTCCACAGATTTTTCCCGCCGGGCTATGACTATCAAATTTATAATTTAAGGAGTAAATGAAACTATTATTGTTGTTATTTGAATTATTACGGTATTTATTGTTTTTTTTCATCATAGTACGTACCAAAGGATATTCTTTCACCTTGTGAAGATTGTTAAAGCAAAAATTTATTATCTGAAGAAACACAAAGCGCAATTACAAAAATTCTCATCGCTCTGCATGTCTTATGGCATATATTTTTTTTAAATGCAATTATTTTTTTAATATTACACAGCGATTAATGCCCTGCAAGTCGGCAAGAATATCTATCAGCATCAGGCCTGATTTTTCAAATAAACCGGCAATTTGTTCCGCCTGTCCTGCCCCGCCTTCGATAAAGATACGCCCGCCGGCTTTTAACAGCCCCGGCACAACTTCGGCCAACTTGCGATAATGCTCAAAACCATCCGCGCCGCCGTCTAATGCCCGTAAAGGGTCAAAATCCCGCACTTCTTTTTGCAGTGTAAAAATCTCTTCCGTCGGGATATAGGGCGGATTTGTTACGATAATATCAAACGTTCTTTTTAATTGCTCATGCAGCCCGCTGTCAAACCAGCTTCCTTCAACAAAGTCGCAACGTTCGCTGACACCAAGCGCTTCAGCGTTTTTTTTGCAAATATCCAAGGCCTCGTGCGAAATATCCACGGCGGTGCCGTGCGCCTTAGGCAAATCAGCCAATAATGAAAGGATTATGCATCCTGATCCCGTTCCCAAATCCAAAATTTCAGGCGCTTCCTGCATTTTTGCAAAAGCCGATGCCGCTTCCACTAAAATCTCCGTGTCCGGGCGCGGCGATAAAACTTTATTATTTACAAGAAAGCTATATTTATAAAAATCTTTATGCCCTAGGATTTTGCAAACCGGCTCACCTGCCAAGCGCCTTTTTATAAAACCTTCAAACAGCGTTTTTTCATCTTGGCTAATGTCTCCGTGCATAAACAACAGTTCCGAGGCATCGCACTTTATTGCCTCTGCCAAAAGCAAACGGGCTTCCAGCCGCGGTGCCGAAACACCCGCATTCTTTAATTTGCACGCGGCTTCCGTTATGATATCTTCTATTTTGCAACTCATGTTCATGTAAAAAAACAAACGCCGTAACGGCGTCCGACGATTAAACTATTTTTGCCTGATATTGTCTTCTTTTCTGAAAGACTGCTGGTTTTCATATTCTTCAGGATGGTTAATCCGGCGAACCTTTTGCAAGCGCAAAGACATGCGTTTTCTTAAGTTTTCAAAAGAAAACTCTTCATTAAATTTTTCCATGTCAAGACTTAAGGTTTCCATCGCACGCTTTCCTTTTTTTAGAATATATCACATTCTTTCTTTTATTGCAAGCATTACTAACACTTTTAATTTATCAAATGCTTTTTTTTCTATTTGGCGAATACGCTCGCGGCTCACATTAAAATGGCTGCCAATTTCTTCCAAAGTAACCGGCGTTTCTGTCAGCATGCGATTTTTTACAATATATTGCTCGCGTTCATCAAGTTTTGAGAGGCAGCTATGAAGTATTTTTGCCTTCATCTGCCTTTCCTGGCGGGCGGCCAAGTTCGCCTCCAGATTTTGCCCGGCATCAACCAAAAAATCGATTTTTTCCGCGTCATCTTCGTCTGAAACGCTTACGTTTAACGATTTGTCCCCGCCAAGGCGGCGGTTCATTTCAACCACTTCTTTTTCTTCAACTACCAGCTCTTTGGCAATCGATTTTACCGTTTCAGGCTCCAATTCTTTATTTTCATAAATCCCGAGGCGCGCTTTAATCCTGTTTAGATTGTAAAAAAGCTTTTTTTGAGCCGCGCGGGTGCCGATTTTAACCAAAGACCAGGAACGCAGGATAAAATCGTTTATTGCGGCCTTAATCCACCAAATGGCATAGGTTGACAAGCGTACCTGCTTTGACAAGTCAAATTTCTTTACTGCCTGCATCAGGCCTATGTTGCCTTCGGAAATCAAATCTGCCAAGGGAAGCCCATAACGGCGGTAAGACAAGGCAACTTTCGCCGCCAGGCGCAAATGGGAAGCGACAAGCTTCTGTGCGGCCTGCAAATCGCCTTCTTCGCGAAAAGCGCGTACCAGGCGCGTTTCTTCTTCCTCGCTGAGAACAGGAAATTTGCGGATATTTTCAAAATATGCCACCAGGCTGTTCTCATCTGCCAGAGCAGGCAGATTGCTTTTATTTTTAAGGATTAATTCAGAACCAGTACCCATTTTATAATACGACCTCTAAGTTTCACACCTTATCATATTAAATTCCAAAGAAAGAATTTATTCCTTTTTTTCGCTATTTTCAAGAGGGTCTAATGGAAATTCTACAAAAAATTCCCTGTTCGCGCTGTTGTTTGTGAAGTTTATCAAAGACGCCCGGGCCATGCCGTTATCCGGATAAATCAGCAAATAAACCTCTGAGAGAATGCTGTCGGCCTCATTTTTGCAAAGGCGCATATCCGCTTCCACTAAACCCAGATTCATTTTTTTCATCATTATCAGGTTGGCGACCTGATAATTGTCTGAAGGCTGAAAGGAAGTGATGTCTATTTCTTCAAACTTTTCCATATTTTTAAGAATCAATGCCTGGCGCCTGCGGGTAGTAATATTTTCCGCAGGCTGCCCGGCATAATATTCTGCCACTTTGGCGTTCAGCGCTTCCATGAGCGCCGGCGCATCACAGCGCGGAAGCCGGGAAGAAGGAGAAATATTTTCTTGCGCCCGCACCGGACAAGAAAGCATCAATAAAAAAGCCAGAAAATATTTCATCCTTTTTCTCCTTAAAAATTAATGGAATTCGGGGTTCTCGGGAAAGGAATAACATCACGGATGTTGCCAATTCCGGTAACAAGCATCATCATGCGTTCAAAACCCAAGCCAAACCCGGCATGCGGCACAGAACCATATTTGCGGGAATCCAGATACCAAGAATAATCGGCTTCCTGCATTCCCATTTCATGAATCTTCTTAACCAAAACATCATAACGTTCTTCACGCTGGGAACCGCCGATTAATTCGCCAATTCTCGGAACCAAGACATCCATCGCGGCAACGGTTTTGCCATCGTCATTCAGGCGCATATAAAAGGCTTTGATTTCCTTAGGATAATCGCGGACGATAACCGGCTTTTTAAAATAGGTTTCCGCCAAAAAGCGCTCGTGTTCTGTCTGCATGTCTATGCCGTATTCCGGCGCATATTCAAATTTGTGCCCTGATTTTTTCATAATTTCGATTGCTTCCGTATAAGTAATGCGGGCAAAGCTGTTATGAGCGATGTTCTCCAATGTGTTTTTTAATTCAGGGTCAACAAATTTTTCAAACAACTCTAAATCTTCAGCACAGTTTTCCATGATGTGTTTTACGCAGAAGCGAACCATATCTTCAGCCAAATCCATATCATCATAAATATCGGCAAAAGCCATTTCCGGCTCAATCATCCAAAATTCAGCGGCATGGCGGGTCGTATTGGAATTCTCGGCACGGAAAGTGGGGCCGAAAGTATAAATGTCTCCTAAGGCCGTTGCATACATTTCGCCGTTCAGCTGCCCGGAAACCGTTAAATGCGCCTCTTTGCCAAAAAAGTCTTTGGAATAGTCGATTTTTCCGTCCGGCAAGCGGGGAAGATTATTCAAATCCAGCGCTGTTACCTGAAACATCTCTCCGGCGCCTTCGCAGTCGGAGCCGGTGATAATCGGCGTATGGACATAACGAAAGCCGCGGTCATGGAAAAATTTATGGATTGCGTAAGAAAGTTCCGAACGAATCCGGAATGCCGCGCCATATTTGTTTGTTCTCGGACGCAGATGGGCAATCGTGCGCAGATATTCATCCGTGTGTTTTTTCTTTTGCAGGGGGTAATCATCCGGTGCCAGACTATATATCTCTATCTTCTCCGCCAGAATTTCATATTTCTGGTTGCCGCCCTTTGATTCAACCAAGGCACCCTCTACCGAAAGGGAAGAACCGGTCGTTACTTTTTTTATTTCTTCATAACCATTGATATTATTATTGGCAATAACCTGAATATTCTTGAGGCAGGAACCGTCATTTACCTCAATAAAAGAAAAATCTTTTGCATCCCGGCGGGTGCGAACCCAGCCTTTAACCAACACCTTTTCTACAGGGTGCTCTGACTTTAGCAGGTCAACAATTTTTGTTCTTTTCAACATTCTTTATAGTCCTTGTTTCATTTTTATTTTGATTATTACCAACAACCGGGTTGTAAATTTATATCAAATATCTTTAATTGTCCAGCATTGACAAATAGTTTTCTACGGATTAAATTTTATATAATTGTAAATTTACGGGAGAATGACATGAAAAAACTTGCAACAGCCCTTCTGCCTCTGGCTCTTCTGACAGGCGCCTGCACTTCCAATATCGGCGCCGACCAGTATGCGACTTCCAACACGGGACAAGTCAATTCCGCAGTCCGCGGCGTTATTGTCAGCGTCCGCCAGGTCGTTGCCCAAAGCAATAACGGCGCCGGAAACCTTATCGGCGCAGCTGCCGGCGGCGTGGCCGGCTCGGCAATCGGCGGCGACAGCACAGCCCATATTCTGGGCGCCATCGGCGGCGCCGTTATTGGCGGTATTGCCGGCGATATGGCTCAGGGCGAGCTTTCCAAACAATCTGCTTATGAATATGTCATTCAGCTTGATAACGGCAATTTGGTTACGATTACCCAAGGGACAGACGTTTTGCTGACCCCGGGACAAAAATGCATTGTCCTTTATGGGCGCCAAGCAAGGGTTATTCCTGCACCGGCTTATTAAGAGCATTATAATATTAGAAAGCAACAGCCCCGAAAATTTCTTTTCGGGGCTGTTGCTTTTGGAGTTACTGTTTTCAGATATTTATACTTCCGGACATTGACCGCAATCCCAGGCACAGACAGCATTTCCTGATAAATCATAGAGTTTTGCGCCCGTTGAGCATTTTACTTTTCCTGTTCCTGCTGACGTTTTAAGGTCCACATAATAATTTGTATTACATTTGCGCAGCCCACAAGGATGTCCGCCTGACGAACACTCTGGGTGGCTTGCCGGATATCCTTCTTTACAGGAAACAAATACGCATTTATGGCATTTTGAATTTGTTGACTGCGTTAAGAGCTGGCGGTTTTCTTTAACATCATCACAGCTGGTTGTTTTGGTGCTGTAACCCGTATCACATATTGCACCCGTGCATTTTCCGCAGCTTTCATTCGTGCTTTGCTTTTCCAAAGTTTGCCCATCGGCACAACTTGTTGTCTTTGTACTGTATCCTTGTGTCGTATTACAAGCCACGCCGCTAATTTTTGTACATTTATTTTCACCATGCTGTATTTCTAACACTTGCCCGTCTTTAGGCGTTTTGGCTGTTGTGTCATATCCGGCTTCGCAATTAATTATTTTGCAGCATTTATGACTAACAGCACCATCATATGAAAGGAATGTTTCACCAATACATTCGCGATTAGCAGTATCATGCACAGGTTCAAATCCTCTTGCACATGTTATACATTCGCCACATGTGTTGCCATTATACTTTTCAGTCGTATAAAGCCGTGTTTTACCATTTTTTGCTTTACAATCTTCTACTGTAATTTTTCCGACCGGACAGATGATATCAGCAACGCAAGTGCCGTTTTCGCATTTTTGATTATCCGGGCAGGATGCCGCCCCGTTTGTGCAGCACTGCGTTTTTTCAATACAGCTTGTACCGCAAGTTTTCTTGCCCTGCTCTTCACAAGTTTTATTAATGCAAGTGCCGTTTTCGCATTTTTGATTATCCGGGCAGGATGCCGCCCCGTTTGTG
>CAJUAK010000003.1:105099-142004 GCA_910584385.1 uncultured Alphaproteobacteria bacterium
CAGCACTGCGTTTTTTCAATACAGCTTGTGCCGCAAGTCTTCTTGCCCAACTCCTCACAAGTCATATTGACGCAGGTTCCGTTCTCGCATTTCTGGTTTAACGGGCACATACTTAACCCGTTTGTACAACAGCTATCTGCTGAGACGCACGTTTTTCCACAGGTTTTCTGTCCCTGTTCTTCGCAAGATACGCATTTGCGGCAATTGCTGTTTGCAGGATCCAATACGGCAACTTTCGGCAGAACGCAACTCGACTCTCCCAAGGATATCGGCGAATAGCCTTCAGAACAATTTACTGTTTTAGTTTGGATTTTGGTACAAGACGGATTGCTCTCCTGCTCGACCAACTCCTGATGTCGTACATCAAATAATTTGATTTCCGTACTATAGCCCAATTCGCAAGCCACGCCTTTGCAGGTTCCGCATTTTTCATTATCTGTCTGCGTTTCAAATGTTTGGCCATCTTTGCAAGATTCCGACGTTATTGCCGTGCTGTAATTCAGATAGCACTCAATCCCGCAGCAGCCCCAGCATCCTGATGCCCCTTCCTGCTGGCAAAGCACTTCTCCATTGGGACATTTTGGCTTTACGCTGCTGTATCCATCTTTACATAACGAAACACAGCTATGCGTTGCCTTATCGCAGATAGGTTTTCCGGCATTAACCGCACCATTTCTTTCGCAATCGTCATTATTGCAGCAGCCGTAACCACTCGTGCTTGCGCAGTCGCCGGTCTCCGAACAATATTTCTGCCCGCTGCCGCAAACGTTGACACAACGATAGCAGCTGCCTGTGCAGCTCGAATCAAGCAACGCGCCGTTTTCTTCTTTCTGTGTGCCGCAATGGGCGCTTTCGCCGATAAGCGTCGCTGAAATAACGCTTCCGTCATCATAGATATAGCTGTCATTACAGCATTTTTTACATTTGTATTTAGTTACCCCGTTTAAGGTGCAACTGTCGGTGCATGCCAGGTTTTGTGTGTGCGAGGTGTAGGTATATACTGTATTGCACCGACAGTTACGGTAGCAGCGCAACCCTTTTCCCGGGTACGCCGTATCGCACACAATACCGTTACCCTGCGGCATTGTGGACAACATGTTAAAATCTTCACATTTTTTTGCGGCAGGATTGGGAGACGGCTTGGAAAGGCCGGAATTTTCTTGATAATCAGGAAGCCAATAAGTTGCAGAAAAACAAGCTGCCGCACTTATAAAAACAAAGCACGCAGCTAAAAAGAATCTTTGAATTACCTTAGTCATTTTCGTTCACCCAATCTAATATCACACACACAAGACTAGGCTAGCACAAAATAATGATAGTGTCAAGGACTTTTCTGTCCATCAATTTTCTATAAGATGAAAAAAACGGCAATATAACTATTATCAGACAAAAAACTCCGGAACAGATGTCCGGAGTTTTAATTTGGGCAAGGCTTTATTTTAATCGTTAGATTAGCCCCATTTTTTGAGCTTTGATAACGGCCTGCGTGCGGTTGGTTGCCCCTACGGAACGCAGCAGCGCGTTCACATGAAGCTTAACCGTTGCTTCGCTTACGCCCATTTCATACGCAATTTGCTTATTAGACATGCCTTCCGCGACGTAACCCAACACTTCGCTTTGGCGGTTCGTTAATGATTTTCCGCTGCCGGCAGGGACTACCGCTGTCTTAACCGTCGGCACGGTTCCTTCAAAAACGACCGGCGGGAAATATGTTCCGCCATCTAAAATCAGTTTTAAGGCGCCGGTTAAAATTTTTGTATCTGCCCGTTTAGGAATATAACCGCTGATGCCGCTTTCAATAACACGGCGGATACTGCGCAAATCTTCGCTGGCAGAAATAACAACGATACGGGTTTCCCCTGCTTCGGCCTGAAGCCGGCGCAAGCCATCTTCCCATTTCATATCAGGCATGTCCAAATCGACCAAAATTAAATTCAGTTTAGGTTCGTCTGCAATAATTTTTAATGCCTGCGAAAAAGTACCCGCCTGAAGTATGGTCGTTTGCGGTGCGAGCTGTTCCAGCTGAATGCTTAAACCGTCTCTAAATAAAGCGTGATCGTCTGCAACCAGAATTTTCATCTCTATCTCCTGAATATATTAATTTCTCTATTCCTAAGTTATATAATTTTCTTTTTCCTATTTTAAAGGCAGTAATTTATATTCTATGCCCGCTTCCTTGAACATTTGTTCAGAATAAACCAGTTTATCCCGCCAAGTGTTCTGCGGTGAATTTTCATCAATCTTAACCGCATGCGTTACAACCATTTTTATGCCCGATTGGATAATCGCACGCGCGCAATCCGTACAGGGGGCATGCGTTGCATACATCACACAGCCTTTTAAGGATGTTCCCGTTAAACATGCATTATATATGGCATTGCGTTCAGCATGTTCAAAAAAATCATATTTTGTCGGGCGTTCCAAACGTTCGGGAATATTGTCATCCACGCCCCTTACCAGGCCGTTATAGCCTGTTGCGCGGATTTCCCTGTCCGGCCCGACAACAACGGCTCCGGTTTTGGTCGACGGGTCTTTAGACCAAGTTGCAACCAATTCGGCCACTTCCATGAACCTTTCATGCCATTTTTCCGAGAACATTTTTCCTCCTATCCTATTCTTTAGTTTTAGTTTAGAGGATTAAAGGCAAATAGCAATACGAAAATTTTGAGTTCAGATAACAAAAAATACGTACACTTATGCATTCTTATGCAGAAAAGCTTGACATCAAATAAATTTTGACACAAGTTATAGGCAGTTTAATATATAACTTAAGGAGAAAAATATGAGCGCTATTGTTGATATTCATGCTAGAGAAATCTTAGATTCTCGCGGAAACCCGACTGTTGAAGCCGATGTTATGCTGCAGTCAGGCGCCTTCGGGCGGGCCGCTGTTCCAAGCGGCGCATCCACAGGCGTGCATGAAGCTGTTGAGCTGCGCGATGGCGATAAAAAACGCTATTCCGGAAAGGGCGTTGAAAAAGCCGTTAACAATGTCAATGAAGAAATTTATGACGCTTTGGCCGGCTTGGAAGCCGAAGACCAAATCGCAATCGACCAAACCATGATTGATTTGGACGGTACGGAAAATAAAGGTCGCCTCGGCGCCAATGCTATTTTGGCCGTTTCAATGGCTGTTGCAAAAGCCCAGGCTGAAGAAGCCGAACTTCCTTTGTACCGTTACCTTGGCGGCACAATGGCCCATACCTTGCCGGTTCCTATGATGAATATTCTGAATGGCGGACAACATGCCGATAATCCGATTGACATTCAAGAATTTATGATTATGCCGGTTTCTGCAACTTCTGTTAAAGAAGCTGTCCGCATGGGTGCTGAAATCTTCCATACATTAAAGAAAAACCTTAAAGCTGCCGGCCATAACACCAACGTTGGCGATGAAGGCGGTTTTGCTCCGAATCTGAAATCTGCCGAAGAAGCTTTGACCTTTATTGTAAATTCAATTAAAGATGCCGGCTTCAAACCTGGCGAAGATGTTGTTTTGGCAATTGATGCAGCTTCTTCAGAATTCTATGAAAACGGAAAATATGAAATGAAGGGCGAAGGCAAATCTTACACCAATGCCCAAATGGTTGAATTTTACAAAGATTTGTGCAACAGATTCCCGATTTTCTCTATCGAAGACGGCATGGCCGAAGACGACTGGGAAGGTTGGAAAATGTTGACAGACGCTATCGGCGACAAAGTACAATTGGTTGGCGATGATTTGTTTGTTACCAATCCGAAACGCTTGGCAATGGGTATTGAAAAAGGCGTTGCCAACTCCATTTTGGTTAAGGTTAACCAAATCGGTTCTTTAACGGAAACAATGAAAGCTGTTAATTTGGCACAACGCAATGGCTACACTGCCGTATTGTCTCACCGCTCCGGCGAAACAGAAGATACGACAATTGCCGATATCGCTGTTGCAACCAACTGCGGACAAATCAAGACCGGTTCTATGTCTCGTACGGACCGCATGGCAAAATACAACCAGCTTATCCGCATTGAGGAAGAATTAGGCGATATGGCTGTTTATGCCGGAAAATCTATTTTGAAAAAATAATTTATTTTTTTCAAAGACAACGCTCCTTCACTCACCCGAAGGGGCGTTTTGTTTTTTCTTGACTTTTTAAAATTTGCCAATACTTTTATAGTATTCAGAAATTTTTAACATTTATTTTATGGACAACAACAAAAAGCGTTCTGAAAATATCCAGGATATTGTTCAGAAAATCAAAATTATGGAAGCCTACGGCAAATACGGCTTGGAATCGCTTCAGACACAGGAAATTCTTGTGCCGCCCCTGTATGAATTTGCCACAAGAAACGGAGAATTCATTCTCTTGGGACGAGCCCAGCGGTTTGGCGAAAAAACGCTTTACGGCCTTTATTCGGCAAAAGATGCAAGCTGCATCCTCCTTCCCCGCTATGAATCCATCGCCATCCGGCGAGAGCAACGGCAGCACGTCTATGGCGCTTACGGCACCAATTACATTCTGGCGACAGAAAACGGCAAAACAGGCGCTTTCAACTTTTCCGGCAAGATGCTTGTTCCCTGCGAATATTCTGACATCGTTGACAACATCCATGCTTATTATGAACGGCACAGAGCCCGGCATGGCATCTATCATGAGGAGGATATTCCGCCGGCAAAGTATTTGATTGCCTCTACTGAAGATGGTGCTTCCCTGTTCAGTATTGACGGGGAAAAACTTTTGGAAGGGCAAAAAATTATCCCGTTGCGGACAGAGCTGTTTCAGTACGGCTCTAAAAAATCCCTGTACGGGTTATGCTCGCCCAGAAGGAAAACGCCTCAAAGCTATGAGGATATTACCCTTGTCGGCGACAGGCTGATTATCCATAATCACGGCTATCAGGAACTTTGGGATTTGGACTTTAACCGCATATTGCAGTCTAAAAGCCCGATCAGCATTGTTTCTGAAAAAGAAATGATTTTCAAAACCGTCATAGACGGGCAAAGCATCACCTTTAACCGCTTTGGCAAAATCATCCGCTAAACAAAGAAACACCGGTTTGTTTTTTATAACAAACCGGTGTTTCTTTAAGATTTTTTTCTTAAACTTAAGAAAAGGAAGACCATGCAGGCAGCAAAAAACATGACGACAAAGCTTACGGCAAGGTTAAGCAGGATATTTAACACAACAGAGGCTGTGGTGCTTAACCATCCGCCTTCCAGCCGGATTAAGAATTGTCCGCCGAAGACTGCCACAATCCAAAGGATCGGCAGCAGATTATCCCACAGCACATACCTTCTGCTTTTAAAGATAATGCCTGCTTTCATCAAACTGGCGCCGACACCCATTATTGCCGCACATAGGCAGGCAACAACAAAAAACAACCCCGTTATCATGATTACAACCGCTTACAAATCTGCCAGAAGACGATTGTAAATATACCGATAACCCAAAAGACCGTGGCAATCAGAAAATTGACCACAATATTGACAAGGATTGAAAGCCAGGGCGTGTCAATTTCAAAGAGCCAACGGCAGCCAATCACACAGCCTATTGTACCCAAGGCAAACAACGCCAGCAAGGCATCGTTGCCGCGGATGGCATAAATGCTTCTCTCTTCGCTGTCATTGAGAATAATGTTTCCCATCAGAAGGCCGCAAAGCACAGCTCCCAGGCACATAACAATAAATAAAATAACTTGTTGCATATATAAAAGTATTAAATTAATAATCAATTTTGCAGAAATTATAGTAATTTTTGAAAAATTTGCAACAAAAAAAATCCCGTTTGCGTAAGCAAACGGGATTTAATTTTCCGGCCTTTTGGCAGAACAACAGTTTTTTAGGTATCCCACTTACCTGTCCATATCCAATGGCATAGGGATATAATGAGGCAGAAGAAAGCGATGAGCAGAAGCGGCCCTATAACACTAATGAGAGCAGCTGCCCCTATAATTATTAAACTGTCTTTTTGACACCATAAGACTGTTGCCGCTATAGCGACGCATATCCCGGCAACGAGGGAAAAACGGCCGACCCTCTGAAATATTTTGCCTTGCCGTAATGACGCTTGTGTAAAAATAAACACAGCGTTCAAGCAGATTGAAACACCGAAAAGGATAAAAATTAACATAATTACTTCATTTAAAGGTTAGATTTAAAATAATAAATTTTGTCTACATCATAGACATAATTACATTTAATGTCAATAGCTTTTTCCTTTTGGTTAGCTTGAAATCATCATGCCAAAGCTTACATCCTGTTTATGGTTATTTTATTTAGGAGATTTGCGATGAGAAAAATCATGTTCGGGATTATTCTGCTTTGCCTGCTCACAGCCTGCGCCACACAAGAAAAATATGATGAAAAATTGCAGTCTTTTATCGGCAAGCCCGCCAGCGCATTAAAAAGCGAATTTGGCAAGCCGAGCGCTAAGATAATTCTTAACGGGCAAGATGAGGTTGTAACCTATACAAAAGCGGACGACGTTTACGTCCCTTCGGAATATTATATTTATAACCAAGGGTTTGAGCCCAACGCCGAGGTTATATACGGGCCATTTAACGGCGGTTATGATTGGTCGCCTTATGCCGAAATGGGCTATGAGGTTAAATATACCTGCCAAACATCTTTCGTTATCCAAAAGGGCATTATTACCGGATGGGCAAGGAAAGGCAATGATTGCGTTGCTTATTAATATTATTTAAGCTTTAACGCTTCTTTTGCAGCGCGGTATGCCGAGAGCACCGCGCTTTCCATGCAGCAGGGATAATTTTTCATTGTCCAGTCTCCGGCAACAAACAGGTTTTTATAATCTGTTTTCGCGCTTGCCGGCCGCAAAGAATTATTATAAGCATCTTGCTTTAATGTTGCCCTTTCATGATGAAAAAGCTGGCATGGCGGCATAAAAGCCGGCTTCAGGCCGCGCATTTCGCTCAAAACAGCCCAAACTTCTTTTTTTATTTCCTCATCATTGATATATAAATCATTTGCCGCTGAAATCGTTACGCTGATGACATCATAATTTACAAAGACCCATTGCACCAGACTGTTCACCACGCCAAGATATCTGGCATTTCCCGGCAAATGCAAAGGCTGGGATGTACGAAATGATAACGTAATGATTTTTTCAAATTCAAAATGCGGGCCTTGGAATATCTGCTCATATGCCGCGGCATCCAGTGCGGAAATCACAACATCGTCCTCGCCTAAAGGAATCCTTTTTCCGCCGGCAAAATTAAGCGCCGTTATCCGCCCATCCTGATTTTCAAAATTTTCAAGTTTGCAGCCGCAGCAAATCTCATCAGCATATTTTTCCAGAGGTTCGATAAGGTTGCCGGACAGATTATCGTGAGAATAATAAATTTTCCGCCTGTCATAGGTAAAGGGGAATAGCTTCCAAAACACCGTCCTTAAAATTTTTGCGGCGACTTCATGCGCCGGCGTATTGACAATTGAAACCAAAATTGCATCCTGGCACTTCCACCATTCTTTATATGCCTGTTTATTAAACCCATCCCAAAAACGGAGCCGGGGTTCAAATTCGCAAACTTCCATAAGCGAACGGACATTCTTATTGCAGCCGAGCACAACATGGGTTGCATTGTCTACTTCTTTGTCCAGCGTTTTATTATAATAAGAAAAAGCTCTTCCGCCGGCATGGGCTTTGGCTTCATAGACCACAACGCGGCACCTGCGGTTCTTCCGCTTTATCTCTTTTGCTGCGGCAAGCCCGGCTACGCCGGCACCTAAAATATGGATTGTTTTGCTCTTCTTTTTTAACAGGTTTAACATGCTTTTCCTAAAAATGCCTTTAATGCAATGCTTACTTTCTCTAGCTTTCCGATTTCCGGTTTCGGAGAAATTACCTCCCAGCCCCGTTCATCCATAATATCAAAGTACCTTTTATAAATGGCCGACATAATCCTTACCGGGCGAGCGGATTTTTTATCCAGCTTCCGGATAAGTTCAAAGCCGCGGCTAAAATTGGCTTTTGCAACTTTTGCAAGTTCTTCCCTGGCTTTGCTTAAGTTAGAATCGGTTAAAACGGTATGCGGGTCATGCGAAGAGATGCCTGCTTTTTCCAAAAATTCCCTGGGGATGTACAAACGTCCGGAAAGTGCATCTTCTTTGACATCGCGCAAAATGTTCGTCGATTGCAAAGCCGTTCCGAGGCTTAAAGCCAATTCATCAATCAGTTTTTCATCCTGACAGCCGAAAATGCGCAAAGACAAGCGCCCCGGCACACCGGCAACGCCTTCGCAATAACGGTAATATTCACTCATTTCCGGCGCTTGTATCGGGCGAGGCAAATCCATGGCGATGCTGTCCAGCAATTTTAAAAAGTCCTGTTTGGGCAGCTTAAAACGCATACAGTTTTTATATATGCGGCGCCCGATATCCGTCAAAGGCACCTTTTTATCAAAAATATTATCCAGCTCTTCCCGCCAGGCCGCAAGGAGCTCTTGTTTCTCTTTAACGTCCATATCTCCGTCGACAATATCATCGATATGCCGGCAAAAGGCATAAATTGTATACATGGCATTCCGTTGGGGCAACGGCAGGCAGCGCATGCTCCAAAAAAATGATGTTCCTGATTTTTTGACAATTTTATTAATATTATTTTTCATTTATGTCCTTTTCTTAATTTCCGCCGGGAAGCGTTTTTTGCCGCCGCCGTAAAAAATGCAGCAGCCCGCTCCATAATCCGCGGATTTTATCAAAAGAGGACAATTTTACCCGGGAAGACAAAACATCCCCTCTTTTTATTTTCTTTATCAGAATGGCGGTTAAAGAGATAATTACAGAAATCTCCAGCCGCAGCCTTTTGCTTCTGACAATGCTTAACAATAATTCCGCTTCTTTTAACTGCCCTTCAACTAATTCCAACACCAATAAGATGACCTTTCTCAGCCCTTCGGACGATTTATCCTGAAGGAGCGCATTTTTATCTACGCCATAGCGCTTTAAAAATTCTTCCGGCAGATAGACGCGGTTTAAATTCATAGCATCATATTTTATATCTTGCAAGTGATTTACGATTTGCAGCGCCGCGCAAAGGGATGTACAGGGCAGATAAGATGCCGGGTTTTCATTGTAAAGCGCTAAAAGAAACCGCCCGACAGGCGCTGCGGAATAAGTGCAATAATTCACCAGCTGCCCCCAGGTTTCATAGCGGAAGCCGATGGCATCCTTTCGAAAGGCAATCAGCAAATCAAGGGCTAAGGAAAGGGAGAGCCCGCGTTCGTTAAACAATTGCCCGAGCTTTTTGGCAAAAAGAAGCTTTTTTCCCTTGTATTTTGCCCCTTCGACAATATCTTCCAATTCATGAAGCTTTTCAAGCTTTGCTTCAGGGGTAAGCTGCGGATTGTCGGCAATATCATCGGCATAGCGCGCAAATTCATAATAGAGTTCCACCGCCCCGCGCAAATCTTTGCGGACTAAGAATCCGGAAACGGGAAAATTCTCGTCTTTCGCCGTTTTATGCCGCATATTCATTTTACTTTCTCCAGCCAGGGCCGAATATCCTGAAGCGCCCGGCGGCAATAAGCCGTTTTTCGGTCCATTCCCTTCAGGTGCCGCAGCTTGCCGTTTGGCGTAACTTCCGGTTCAAGCTTTGGGAATAAGCCAAAATTTATATTCATCGGCTGATAATCTTCTGCCGTATCGTCTTGCAAATGTTTCCACATCGCGCCAAAAGCCGTTGTCAAGGGAGGCAGTTCCGGACGAATCCCCAGAACCCCGCAGGCAGAGAAATATCCGGCAAGCCAGCCTGTTGCCGCGCTTTCGACATAGCCTTCGCATCCGGTAATCTGCCCGGCAAAATAAATATGCGGCATGGTTTTTAACCTGAAATAATTATCCAGCAGCTGCGGGCTGCGGATAAAAGTATTTTTATGAATGCCGCCTAATCTGGCAAATTCTGCATTTTCAAGCCCGGGAATCATCTTAAATATCCGCTGCTGCTCGCCATATTTCAACTTTGTCTGAAACCCGACCATGTTCCGCAGGGTATCTTCTGCATTATCCTGGCGCAGCTGAACAACGGCATAAGGCTTTTCAGGCGAATGGGGATTGGTCAGCCCGACCGGCTTCATCGGCCCAAAAAGCAGCGTGTCCCGGCCACGGGCCGCCATGACTTCTATGGGCAGGCAGCCGTCAAAATAACGGGGTTCTTCAAAATCGTGAAAATCAACTTTTTCAGCCGCGTTCAGCTCGGATACAAAATTTTCGTATTGTTCTTTGTCCAGCGGGCAATTTATATAGTCAAACTTATCGCCTTTATCGTAACGGGACTGATACCATGCTTTGTCAAAATTAATGCTTTCTTTGAAAATGACCGGCGCTATGGCATCATAAAAAGACAGCGTCTTGGCGTCCACCGCTTCCAAAATTGCCCGGCTCAGCGCCTCCGAGGTCAAAGGGCCTGTCGCAATTACCGTTATGCCTTCTTTGGGAAGCGCCGTCTGTTCGCCTTCTATAATTTCAATATTCGGATGGCTGCGGAGCTTCCGGCTCACCAAATCCGAAAAGCCGTTGCGGTCAACGGCAAGCGCGCCGCCCGCCGGAACCTTGGTTGCATCGGCACAGGACATAATCAGCGAACCGGCTTGCCGCAATTCTTCATGCATCAGCCCCACGGCATTATGTTCCGCATCGTCAGAACGCAAAGAATTTGAGCAGACTAATTCTGCAAATCCTGCATTTTTATGCACCGGAGACATTTTTTGCGGCTTCATGTCTTTTAAAACGACCTTAACGCCGCGCTCTGCCAACTGCCATGCCGCTTCGCTTCCCGCAAGGCCTCCGCCGATTACTGTTACTTTAGTTTCTGACATGTTTTTTCCTCTGTTGAACTTATAAAAGCTTATCATAAAAAAGTCCAGTCAAAATATTTGATAAGTCTTGCGAAAGGTTTGCCTTCTGTAAAAAAAGCGTTATAGTAAGGGAAACATGATAAAAAACGAGTCTGCTGTTTTATGAAGATATTTTTTTACATCGCCGCTTTTTTAATCTCATCTTCCGCTTTACAAGCCAGCGAGGATGTTGACCCTTTTGCTTTCGGCGATTTTGAACAAGGCGGCGAAGAAACCGGCGCCATTAATGAAGATGCGCCCCAGCAAGCCGAATGGGATAACCTTTCGGACACGGCGCAAGGCGTTATGTATGAACAGCCGGCTGAAGAAAAAAACGTTACCGGCGTGCAGACAGCCCCTTTTGTTCCCGCTGCGCCTAAGACTGACAGCGAAAACGCAGCCGACAATAAAAAAATAAACCCCGACCAAAGCCTGACGGAAAGCTTTCAGCCGGAAGAAAAGAAATCCGCCTTGCCGATTAAAGTGGAAGGCACCTGGGTGGACAAGCTTAAAAATACGAATCCTCTTGCAACTTTGAAAAACGTTACCTCGCAAAGCGATGTCGGCGATAACGGCAACATCAGCCTGGAAGGGATGGTCAAATCACGGCGGAAAGGAAAAAAACGGCGCTCTAATGCTTCGGTTTTTGACATCTCCGGCTTAATGCTCCGAATGAAGGTTCCGCAAATAGAAGAAATTATGCAAAACAGGGGCTTTAGAAAAATGTATGAAAAGCTGGAAATTCCAAATTTCATACGTTGGCGCAATGAAGAAAAATGCCGCAATGATGGAGTTATCGGCTATGAGCGTTTGGATGCCTGCGTTGTCGAGCGCGCTAAAAAAGACAATCACCAATATGTCGACACCATCAAATTTTCAAAGTTTGATTCCCAAGAGGAAATCGAAGTGCGCTTTACCAGTAACTTTACGGAAAACAAAGCCTATAAGATTACATATAAAAGCCTGACGCCGCGCATCATCGGAAACAGCCCGAAAGCAATGTATCTGCGCAATATCAAAATCTATGACTTCTGGAAGAAAATAAACCAAAAATACGGCGCCCCTGACAACAAAGACGAAATTACCTGGGGATTAGGCGGAAATAAGCCGTTTTTAAAAGCAAACACCGGCTTTTTAAATTTGGAAGACCCGATGTTCAGGGAATTGGATTATACCAGAATGTCCAGAGAAGACCAGCGTTTTATTAATTCGGATTTTTATAATTTTTAAGAAGGAAAGAAAATGTCTCAGCCTCTTCATGAACTTATCTGTACACGCATCTGCCACGACCTTATCGGCAATATCGGCGCGGTCGGCAATGCCGTGGAACTTTTAGAAGAAGGGGATATGGACTTTCTGGATGACATTAAATCCATCCTTAAGACAAGTTCCTCTGTTTTGAGCGCCAGGCTTAAATTTTTCCGTTTGGCCTTCGGGCTGGATAACGCCAATTTGCAAAATGGCGATGTTGTGCGCCAAAGTTTGGCTGATTATCTGCAAACCATCGGCAATAAGAATTTTCCTATTCAGGCGGATATCAATATGGTCAGCGCCCCTTTTTACCGGATGGCGCTTTTAGGCGGCATGCTGCTTTCTGATTTGTTTATCAGGGGCGGCAGGATTTGCGCTTATGAAGATAATGGGAAGCTTGTTTTACAAGCCCAGCCGGAATCAGGGCTTGCTGCGGAAAAAGCAGACGCCGCCATTAACGCCCTGACCGGAAATCCGGTGGATGAGGCTGCCTGGCTGGCTCCGGCTTTTTACCTTAGAAAAGAAGCTTCGGACGCCAATTTGAAAATTTTGGCGGAAAAACAAAATATTTTAACTTTAGTAATCGGATGAATATAAGATGCCCCGTTGTTTGATTGCAGATGATTCAAAAGTAATAAGGATGCTCCTGATTAAAATCATGGAAAACTATGGTTTTGACGTAATTGAGGCTGAAGATGGCGAAGAGGTTGTAAACCTGGTTAAAGACAATGCGCCGAAGTTGGTTATCATGGACTGGCGCCTGCCGATTATGGAAGGGATTGATGTCCTTTACAAAATCCGCAACAATAAAAAAATCAAACAGCCTAAAATTGTTTTCTGTTCCTCGGTTATTGATGTCGATAAAATAAAAGAAGCCTTGGATGGCGGCGCGGATGATTACATCTTAAAACCTTTTGACGAAGAAATTATCGGAACAAAGCTGATAATTTTGGATTTATTATAGGATTATGCCATGAAAAAATCTGATTTTGAATTTTTACTGCAAATTCTCAAAGATAATGCCGGATGGAACTTTTCTGAAGAAAACTATTACATTCTGGATAAAAAGATTTCCAACTATCTGCGCGAAAAAAATTATGTTTCGTCTGAAGAATTGATTGATGAGCTGCGCCTTGGCTCCAAGCCGCTGATTGCGCAGATTATAGAATATTTATCCATGTCTGACACTTATTTTTTCAGGGATTATTCTGTTTTCACCCATTTTGAAAATACTGTCCTCCCATACCTCAAAGAAGCCAACCGGGCAACAAAGAAACTCCGGATTTGGAGCCTGGGCTGTTCAAGCGGGCAAGAAACCTATTCTATCGCCATGGCCGTAAAAAATAAATTTTTGGGGCTCGGCGAATGGAACATTGACATCCTCGGGACAGATTTATCCGGTGTTGCAATTACCAAAGCCCAGCGGGGAATTTATAATAATTTTGAAATCCAAATGGGATTGCCGGCCAGAATGATTATTGATAATTTTGATTATGAAAATGATGCCTGGCAAATAAAAGACGATGTTTACCGCATGGTTGAGTTTCGCAAGTATAACCTTCTGGATGACATTACTTTTTCTGAAAAATATGAGGTTATTTTCTGCCGTAATGTTTTGCGCTTCTTCACGCCAGAATATCAGAAAATGCTGATTGAGAAGATATTTAACACCCAGACGCGAAACGGCTTCTTATATTTAGGCATGAATGAACAGGTTGCCGGAATTGAAAAATTTTATAAAAAGGTTCCGAATTTTTCGTGCCTTTACCAGGCCGTGGATTTTCAAAAGCCTGAAACGCCCAAAGCTTCGCTTCCCGGCGGTGCGGCTTCAGAAAAAGCCATGCCGAGCTTTGTCAAGCCCCAAGGCTTGTCCGGCGCGCATCCTCTTATGTCTGAGGTCATTGGCTCAAAAGAATGATATATATCTTTTGACATAGGCGCTATAACTAAAAATAACTAAAGTCAGGCTTATTTTACCTTCCTTTTTTTGCTATTCTGAATACAGGCAGAACAGCAAGTAAGGAGATGTGTTATGAGAAACTTCAGCAAAACAGAACAAAGCGGGCGTTCAATGGTTGAAATGTTGGGCGTTTTGGCAATTATCGGTGTCCTTTCCGTCGGCGGCATTTCCGGATATTCTAAAGCGATGGCTAAATATAAGGCTTCTAAAGCGATGGACCAATTATCCCTCTTAATCGCAAATATCCGCACAGCCTATTCGACAATGTCCAATTATACAGGGTTAACCAACGGCACGGCAAAAAAATATTCTATTGCGTCAAGAGATATGTTTCAAGACAGCAGTGTGGCTGACAGTGCCAAACTGGTTAACGGGTTTGGCGGCGATTTGATTATTGTTGCAGAAACCTACAACGGCATTGCCGATGCCGGATTTTCTATCACTTACAAAGGCCTCAATGAAGAATCCTGCATCCAGCTGGCCACAGCCGACTGGGGTACCGGCGGTTTAGACAGTATTGTTGTCGGCGGAGACGGCGCTGTAACCATTCCGGTAAAAGATATGCCTGTTTCTTTGGATACGGCTTATACAAATTGCAAAAAACTTGATGACGGCAGAAATACGACTTCCATCAGCTGGCACTTTTATTAAACTGCCCGTGTCTGAAGCAATTTCTCATATAAAAACATCCCCGGGAACACCGGGGATGCTTTTTAAAAATTGGCTATTCTGGAGAGGGCTTCTTCCACTTTGGCTTTGCTTTCCAGGGCTTCTGTCTGGCGCCGCCTTTCTTCTTCCACAACTTTTGCCGGCGCACGCTCGACAAAACTCGGGTTATTTAACTTTCTGGCGTAGCCTTCCAGATTTTTATTTAAGGCATCTAATTCTTTGCCTAAGCGTTCGCGTTCCGCCGCAAAGTCAACAATGCCTTTTAACGGCAGGAGAAGCGTCCCTTCTTTGAATACAGATGAAACCATATCTGCAGTTATCGGCGCATTGCCTAAATCTTCGGCTTTTTCCAATCTGGCCAAAGCGCAGATAATATTTTGATATTCTTTTATGCGCCTTTGAGAAGCTTCTCCCGCATCTTTCAAATAAATGTGAAGCTTGGCGGAAGCCGGCAGATTCATCTCCGCGCGAAGCGAACGGACTGCGGAAATAAAATCAATTGTCCAGTCAATGTCTACCAAGGCATTTTCATCTATGGTTTCATGCTGCGGCCAAGCGGCATGAATCAGCTTAATCTCCCTTTTTGCCAGATTATTCCATAATTCGGTTGTAATAAACGGCATAAAAGGATGCAGAATAATCAAGATTCTATCCATTACCCAAGCAAAGGATGCTCTTGTTTCTGCCTTTGCCGCTTCATCTTCGCCATAAAGCAGCGGTTTTACCATTTCAATATACCAGTCGCAGAAAGAACCCCAGACAAATTGGTAAACCGCATTCGCCGCATCTGAAAAACGGTAATTATTCAGATTTTCAGTTACTTCCCGGCTGACTTCCGCAGCTTTTGCAATAATCCATTTGTTAGCAGCATGCTTTACATTGTTCTTGTCAAAGCCTTCTGCCAAACGGCACTCGTTCATCTCTCCGAAACGGGCGGCATTCCATAATTTTGTGGCAAAATTACGGTAACCGGCAATCCGGGATTCTGATAAGTTGATATCACGCCCCTGGGTTTCCATCGCAGCCATGAAAAAGCGCAAAGCATCCGCACCATATTTTTCAATGGTTTCCATCGGATCAACCGTATTGCCTTTGGACTTGGACATCTTTCGTCCCTGTTCATCGCGGACAAGACCATGGATATAACATTTTTTGAAAGGAACGCGTTTCATTTTATACATGCTCATCATCATCATGCGGGCAACCCAGAAAAAGATGATGTCAAAACCTGTTACTAAAACAGATGTCGGATAAAAAGTGTCTAAATATTCGGTTTTATCCGGCCAGCCAAGCGTTGAAAAAGCCCAAAGCCCGGAAGAAAACCAAGTATCCAAAACATCTGTTTCTCTTGTTAAATCCGTTTTTTTGCCATAATGCTTTTCTGCGGCAGCATAGGCTTCTTCTTCTGTTTCTTCACAAAAGATTTCTCCGTCCGGACCATACCAAATGGGCATTTGGTGTCCCCACCATAACTGGCGGGAAATGCACCAAGGCTGAATGTTGCGCATCCATTCGTAATAAACTTTTTCATAAGATTTCGGGACAAATTCCATCTCGCCCTGTTCAACCACGCGCAAAGCTTCTTTTGCCAAAACCGGCGCATCAACAAACCATTGGTCAGTCATCAACGGTTCAATCACCGTATTGGAGCGGTCGCCATAAGGAATAACCATCGGATGGTCTTCAATCTTGTCCATCAGCCCCAGATCCTGCAATGTTTCAATAGTTTTTGCACGAGCCTGAACCGTTGTCATTCCTGCAAAAGGCGTGTTTTCATTTAATGTGCCGTCTAAATTTAACACATTAACCTGCGGCAGATTATGGCGTTTTCCGACCTCAAAGTCATTGAAGTCATGCGCCGGCGTAATTTTAACGGCGCCGGTCCCTTTTTCAGGGTCGGCGTGTTCATCGGCAATAATCGGAATGACTTTATTAATAATCGGAATAATGCAATTCTTGCCAATAAGATGCTTCAATTTTGGATTTTCTTTTGAAACAGCCACGGCCGTATCGCCAAACATAGTTTCCGGACGGGTGGTGGCAATATGGATATATTCGCCTTCTTCGCCTTCAATCGGGTATTTGTAATAATACATTTTGCCGACGGTTTCTTTTTGAACAACTTCCAAATCGGAAACAGCCGTCATCAGCTGGGTATCCCAGTTGACCAATTTTTTTGCCTTATAAATAAGGCCGTCTTTGTAAAGGCTGACAAAAATTTTGCGAACCGCGCGGGACAAGCCTTCATCCATGGTAAAACGTTCGCGCGACCAATCGCAGGAAGCCCCCAAGCGGCGCAGCTGTTTGCAAATCGTGCCGCCGGAATGCTCTTTCCATTTCCAAACCGTTTCAATAAATTTCTCACGGCCGAGGTCATGGCGCGAAATGCCCTCTTTTGCCAAATTCCTTTCCACAACCATCTGTGTGGCTATGCCGGCATGGTCCATTCCGGGCTGCCAGAGGACTTTCTTGCCCTGCATGCGGTTGTATCTTACCAAAATATCCTGCAGCGTGTCATCCAAACCGTGCCCCATATGCAGATAACCGGTTACATTCGGCGGCGGGATTACGATTGAAAAAGCCTCGCCCGGCGCACGCATATCCGGTTTAAAATCTCCGCTTTTCTCCCAGTCCGCATATATTTTTTCTTCAAATTCTTTCGGGGTGTAATTTTTTTCCAACATTCTTTTATTCCATTATTTATTTTACATATTTAACCGCAAAAAGCCTTCAAAGAATCTTTGAAGGCATAAATGTTTTAGGCCGGCACTGAAGATGTCAGTTGTTGCCAACCTTTGCCATCACTCGCACGATTTCCTGACGGACAATTTCTTCAACCAGCTTTTGCAAATTTGCATCTACCCAAGCAGAAATCTGCCGGGATGTCTCGGCCATAATCAAGTCGCGTGTGGCTAATGTTTCCAAATTTTGTTCAACATAAGAAGAAACCTCTTCTGCAATAACCTCTTTTACCAGGGTTTCCAAAGTTTTTCCGCCATCTCCCAATGTTGCTGCGCGCGGTGCCGCCGGCGTAAACATCTGTGCAAAATTATTAAGCATATTGTCAGATGCGTCCGGAACATCTCGGGCAGTTTCTTCTGCTTTTGGCGCAGGTACAGGCTTAAAATCCTCGTCTTTATCAGAAGCCGGCGCCTCTATGCTTTCAGGCTCAGAAGCCGCAGGCACTTCCAAGGCAAAAGGTTCCAGCGGCGCGGGTTCATTTTCCCCGGCCGGCAAGAAATTTTCGGCCGTATCATCCGGCACAGCCGTTTCCGCAGTCAGAGGTTCTGTCTCAACAACGGTTTCCTGTTCATAAACATCTTTAGAAAATTCATTTTCCAAACGGCTTAAATCGATTTCCGGCATTTCAGAAGGGCTGATTTCGCTTTCCTCGTAAAAAGGGTCTGCATTTTCATCTGCCAAAAACTCAACCTTTTCGCCATTATTTGCGCTCAGAGGAGCGGCCTCAAGCTCGCGGCTTAAATCAAAGGGGTCTGATTCTTCATCCGCCTGAAGTTCTAAAGGTTCGTCCTCCACTTGCATTTTTGCTGACAAATCAAATATTTCTTCCTCTTCAAGAGGCGCATCAAGATTCAAAGGTTCGCCGTCCTCAACCGGCGCGCCTAAATCCAGCGGCTCATCTTCAACAGGAGCGCCAAGATTCAGAGGCTCTTCTTCCAAAGGCTCTGAGGCTGCCGGAAATGTTTTTTCCGCCGCCGGCGCAGGCTGAACAGCTTCATCTTCAACTAAAATATTTTTAATTGAAGAAAGGATATCTTCCATGGATAAGTCTTCTTGCGTATTATCAGCCATATTTTCTCCGTTGGTTAATCGTTTTTCTTTATCTTAGCAAAAATATTTTATTTTTCAACAGACAATGACAACCATTTATCTCTGGTTTCTTCAGAATATTTTTCAGGATGGTAAATATCCACGTTCAAAGCCAAATCCTGAGCCGTCAGCTTGCCCATCGCCTGAAGGAGGTTCATGCCGGAAACATAATAATCCCGGCGCGCCGTAACTTCCTGCACGTTGGAATTCAGCAGTTCCTGATAGGCATCCAAAACATCCAAAATCGTTCTGTTTCCAAGCGCTTCTTCTTTTTGCACGCCGTCTAAGGCAATTTCATTTGCCTTAACCTGATCTTGAATTGATTTTATTTTGGCTTTGTTGGCTTTCATATATTCCCAAGCGCTGGTTACGCCGGATTTTACCTGGCGTTCAGCTTCCAGAACCACTTCCTGCGCCTGCCATTTTTGATATTTGCTCTGGCGGATTTTAGCCCTTGTTTCGCCGGAATTATACAATGGCAAGGTCATATTAATGCCCCATTCGACATTATCTATCGTGGTATCGCCGCTGTATAAATCTATCTCGCCCCGGTTTTTGGTTGCAGAAGCGCTGGCATTTACCTGCGGGAGCAGTCCGCCGTTATTGGCTGCGACGGTATAAATTTTTGAATTAAGCATATTCTTTGCCTGGCGGATGCTGTAATTATGCGCCAAGGCGTAACTTAAGGCATCGCCCAATGTTGCCGGAATCAGGCCGGACATGTTTTCAGGCTGGCTTAAATCCTTCGGCGATGAACCGATAACCCTGACATAAGCAGCTTTGGACGCTTCATAATTTCCTTCAGACGATATTCTGTCGGCCTGCGCCTGCGAATGCCTGGCTTTTGCCTGAGAAACATCCGTCCTCGTAACTTCGCCGACATTAAAGCGCTGAACGGTTTCATCCAGCCTTTTCTTTAATAATTTTTCATTATTCTTTTGCAAATCGACAATCGCGGCATCTCTTAAAACATCAAGATAAGCCGTTGCCGCATCCAGGAAAACGCTTTGTTC
The DNA here is from genome assembly GCA_910584385.1 of uncultured Alphaproteobacteria bacterium. Taxonomy (GTDB): domain Bacteria; phylum Pseudomonadota; class Alphaproteobacteria; order RF32; family CAG-239; genus MGBC118957. The sequence continues at coordinate 124,651 of CAJUAK010000003.1, forward strand.
AACCGTATAAAGGTTGTTTTGCTCTGCTTTAACAACGCTGTCGGCTGAACGCACGGTATTATAAGTTGAGAAGCCGCTGAAAATCGGCTGCGTGATGGATGCGCCGATTGATTTTTGCGAATTGTCCATATCCGCTTTGGGAGAATTTCCGCTGACATCCGCATCTGTATAAGCTGCCTTCAATGCAATATTCGGACGGTAACCCGATTTTGCAATTGCCACGTTTTCATCCACACTGCGCAAATAAGCCCTCTGCGCCTGCAGCGTGGGATTATTCCGATATGTTTCGCTCAGCGCTTCAAAAATTGTTTCCGCTTGTACGTTTCCCGACAATGATGTTGCAACAAGCAACCCAGCCAGCCATAATTTTTTCATCTAATTACCTCTAAAACATCTTTTTAAAATCTGGTAAATTATATTTCAATCGCTTAATTTTGCAACTTTATTTCTTAAAAAACTCATAATAACGGTTAAATTTCTTAAAACTCGGCTTATTTTATTAACGATATTTCAAACAATTCTTTTTTATATTAGGGATAACTCAGTATGTTTTTATATTAAGGAGTGAATCTGTGAAAAAAATTTCTGTAATTAATGAGATTGACAAAGCCCGCCTGAAACTTTCTATTGAACACTATATTAAATATTTCATCGGCAAAAGGACCTGCGAGATAAATAAAGACGAAGCCCTTAATGCCATTGCCCTGGCCGTGCGCGAATTTGCCATGGACAAGATGTATGACACGCTTGCCCGCTATAACCAGTGCAACACAAAGAGAATCTATTATTTATCCATCGAATACCTTATCGGGCGCTCTTTGGAAAACAACCTCCATAACCTTGGGCTTTATGATATTTTAAAAGATATTAAAATCGACGGGTTTCCCGAAGATTTAAGCTTGCAGGAAATTTTTGACGCAGAATATGATCCGGCCCTTGGCAACGGCGGCTTGGGACGTTTGGCCGCCTGCTACCTTGATTCCATGGCATCTTTGGGCATTCCCGGTTTTGGTTACGGCATTAACTATCAGTTCGGGCTTTTTAAACAGAAATTTGAAAACGGTTATCAAATTGAGCAGGCCGACAGCTGGCTGGGCGAAGATTCTCCTTGGCAATTTGCAAGAAACGACCGGGTTGTCAAAATCCCGATTTACGGCGATGTCGAAACGCTTCCCGGCGCCAACGGCAAAGATAACTTTGTATGGATGAACACCGAAACAATCCTCGGCGTTCCCTTTGATTTTCCGATTGTCGGCTATAATGGGAAATCCGTAAACTATCTGCGCTTGTTCTCCGCAAAAACCGATGACGAACTCAACATTAACATTTTTAATGAGGGCGGCTACATCGAGGCCATGAAAGACAAGATTGAAACAGAAACAATTTCTAAGGTTCTTTATCCGTCCGACGCGGTAGAATCGGGAAAAGAACTGCGCCTCAAACAACAATATTTCTTCTGCTCATGCGCCATTCAGGACATTATCCGCCGTTACTTAGAAAAAAGCAATGATTTCAAAGGGCTTCCTGATGAAGTATGCATCCAACTTAACGATACCCATCCGGCAATTGCCATCGCCGAAATGATGCGTTTGCTGGTTGACGTCCACGGACAAGACTGGGATACGGCATGGGATATTACCCGGCGGACTTTTGCCTATACCAACCACACTTTGCTGCCCGAAGCGCTGGAAACATGGCCTTCTCGCATTTTTGCCCGGCTGCTGCCGCGCCACTTGCAGATTATTTATGAAATCAATCGCCGCTTTATGGAATTTGCCCGCGAAAAATTTGGCAATGACACTGCTAAATTAGACAAGGTTACCATCGTTTTTGGCGAAGGCAACAACCAGATTATCCGTATGGCAAACCTTTCCATTGTCGGTTCATTCTCCGTGAACGGCGTGGCTCAAATCCACTCTGATTTAATTAAGACCAAGCTGGTTCCGGAATTTTATGAATTGTGGCCGGAAAAATTCCGCAACGTTACCAACGGCATCACGCCCAGACGCTGGCTTCTCCACGCCAATACCGCCCTTTCAGCGCTTATCACATCAAAAATCGGCGATGGCTGGATTACCAACCTGACGGATTTGCGAGATTTGGAAGATTATGCAAAAGATAAGAAATTTATCACAGATTTCTCCCAAATAAAACGCGAAAACAAACAAAATCTGGCGCAGATTATCTTTAAATCCTGCGGCGTTATCGTTAATCCGCAGAGCATGTTCATTGTCCATGCCAAACGAATCCATGAATATAAGCGCCAATTGATGACGATTTTACAAGTTATCGGCGATTACCTGGCAATTATCAAAGACAACGTTAAGCCCGCCTGCCCTAAAACATATATTTTTGCAGGAAAAGCGGCCCCGTCATATAATTTTGCCAAATTAATCATTAAATTGATTAACAATGTGGCCGAAGTGGTCAATAACGACCCGAAAGTCAATGATATGCTTAAGGTCGTCTTTTTGCCCGATTACAAGGTTTCTTTGGCTGAAAAGCTCATCCCGGCCGCAGATTTAAGCGTCCAGTCTTCTACCGCGGGCTTTGAAGCCAGCGGCACCGGAAACATGAAATTTGCCCTTAACGGCGCATTGACAATCGGAACGCTTGATGGCGCAAATATTGAAATCCGCCAGGAAGTCGGCGAAGAAAACTTCTACCTCTTCGGGCTGACGGAACAAGAAATTCAAAAAATGCGCAATGACAATAGTTACAACCCGCGGCAAATTTATGAAAATACGCCTTATATCAAACGCATTCTCAACGCTGTCAACTCCAACATGTTTTGTGAAAAAGACTATGTGCTCCTTTTCAAACCGATTTTTGAAGAACTCGTCAACCGCGATTACTATTTTGTTCTGGCTGATTTACAATCCTTCGACAAGACGATGGAAAAGGTTGAAAATGATTTCCTGAACAAAGAATCATGGGCTCGGAAAGCTTTGTTAAACGTGGCAAGAATTGGCAAATTCAGCAGCGACCGCGCCGTAACGGAATACACGAAAGATATCTGGCACATTCCGCCTTGCGACACAAATGGCAAGCCAGACAGCAACAAATGCCGGAAAAGCAGCCGAAGCAAATTAAAAGCAACGGCTTAGGAGGAAAAATGAAACGCATATTACCATTATCCGCAGCCTTATGGGCTTTGTCCATGCCGGCCTTTGCCGCTGCGGACAGCGTTGCCCTTCCCTCACCCGAACTTTCCGGAGGAAGGCCGTTTATGGAAACGCTTGCCGCCCGTAAAAGCACGCGGGAGTTCAGCCCTAAAAAGATTGACAGCCAGGACTTAAGCAATATTTTATTTGCAGCCTGGGGAATTTCGCATGACGGCAAACGGACAATCCCGACAGCCAAAAACCAACAGGATTTGAATCTGTATGTTTTAAAAACTGACGGCATATGGCATTATGAAGCTGAAGGCAACAGGTTAACCCTTGTTTCAACAACAGATATTATGCCTTATATTGCCTTGCAGGATTTTGTAAAAGATGCGCCCCTGACGCTGATTTTTACAGGCAAAAACGAGAAAGATGCCGCCATGAACGCAGCGGCGGCCTATCAAAATGTCGGGCTCTATTGCGCTTCAAAGGGGTTGAACAATGTTGTCCGCGGATATGTCGAACGGGAAAAAATTGAAAAAGCCCTCGGCTTAAAAAACGAAAAGGTCATTATTACCCAAACAATCGGCTGGCCTTATATGTAATAAGTCCCGGCAATCTGGAAAATTGCCAAAACCCGGTTATAAAATTAAAAGCGGCTTCTTTTCAGAAGCCGCTTTTTTTACATCATTGTATCAATTGTTTTGCGAAGTTTTTTCATCGAATTAAGTTCAATTTGGCGAACCCGCTCTTTGGAAATATTGTAAATTTGGCTTAACTCATCCAATGTTACGGATTTTTCTTCCATCCTTCTTTTGAAAAGGATATCTTTTTCACGTTCGTTCAAACATTTTAATGCCTGGTTAAACAGCCTTCTGCGGTAGACCATCGTTTCAGAACGGGCCAGCCTTTCTTCCTGATTGGGCTTATTATCCGCAATAAAATCAAGCCACTCGGAGCCGCTGTCTGAAGAAGCGTCAATAACGGCATTCAAAGAGCCGTCATGCGATTTCAGGCGCATATTCATGTCGGTTACGTCTTGCACGCTGACTTCCAGAGATGCCGCGATGTCTTCCATAACCTCGTCTGTCATTTCCCTGTCATCAACCAAATTCATTCCGTTTTTAATCTTGCGCAGATTAAAAAATAATTTCTTCTGTGCCGCCGTCGTGCCGATTTTCACCAAAGACCAGGAATTCAAAATGTATTTCTGAATCGAGGCTTTAATCCACCATAATGCATAGGTGGAAAAACGGAATCCTTTCTCCGGGTCAAACTTATTAACGGCATAAAGCAAACCGATATTTCCTTCGGCAATCATCTCGCCGACCGGCAGCCCGTATCCTTTATACTTGGAAACGACTTTTACGACCAGGCGCAAATGGGATGTAATAAGCTGGTAAGCAATTTTTTCATTTTTCGTTTGGATATATTCTTTTGCCAACCTGTATTCTTCTTCCTGTTCAAGAATCGGATATTTTCGGATTGACTGTAAATAGCGGGACAAGTTTACTGCAGAAGAGAAATCTCCGTCATCAAATATAACGCTTTTGTTTTCCATACCAAGAATCTCCAAAGTGAAATTTAAGACATTATGCATAATATCGATGGAAAAATAAAACACAAGCTAGCATTAGGTTTTACTAATCTACCATTAGGTTTTAGTTATATACAACATATCATGCCTAAAGAGACTGCAGCTTGTTTTTAAGCTCCGTGAAATCTTTGGGAAACTCTGCGTAAAAACTCATAAATTCTCCTGTTTCGGGATGTATGAAACCTAAGCTTTGCGCATGAAGCGCCTGCCTTGGGAATTGCGCAATATATTTTTTTGTTTCCGCATCCACGCCGGAATACTGCATTTTTTTGCTTTTGACGTAAAGTTGGTCGCCAATCAGGTTGCACCCCAAATGCGCCATATGCACGCGAATCTGGTGCGTGCGCCCTGTTTCAAGGTTGCATTTAACCAAGGACGCCATATTTTTATATATTTCCTGAACAGCATAATTTGTTACGGCCGTTTTTCCGCCCTGGTTAACAACCGCCATTTTTTTCCGGTCATAGGGGCTGCGTCCGATATTTGCCTCCACCCGCCCTTGCAACGGTTGCGGCACGCCGTATGCCAAAGCATAATAGGTACGTTCAATGGAATGGACAAAGAATTGCTCACACAGGCAGCGGTGCGCCTTGTCATTTTTGGCAACGACCAAGAGCCCCGACGTGTCTTTATCTATGCGATGAACAATCCCGGGGCGCTTTACGCCGCCAATTCCCGAAAGATTATCCCGGCAATGAAAAAGCAAGGCATTAACCAATGTGCCGCTGTAAGCGCCAGGTGCCGGATGAACCGTCATGCCTGCCGGCTTGTTTACGACAATCAGGCTGCTGTCTTCATAAACAACATCCAAAGGGATATCTTCCGGCACGGGCAAAGCCTCTTGCGCCGGCGGAATTTCAAGCTGGTAGCTGTCGCCTATTCTGACCTTAAACGAATTATCCAGAATCGTCTCCTCGTCTGCACGCAGGCAGCCTTCCGAAATCAGCCTTTGGATTTGCGAACGGGACAAATCGGGAAAAGATTGGGTTAAAAATTTATCAATCCTAAGCCCTTTATATTCTTTATTAACTATTTCTGTGCTATATATAGTCGTATCAGTCATGGTTGACAGCATAAACCATCCGTATAATTTTACAAGAGGCAAGTGTCTATGGATAAGCTTAAATTTATAAAAACTGTCGTTTTTATTATTACTTTTTTACTCATCTTTGGAACGCTGCTGCTTTTAACAAAGCTCTATCAAAAAAGCGGCAAATCCCTTTTACCCGCCGAAATATCCCTACAACAGCCGGCTGGAAGCACAATCAAAACCTTTAGCGAAAATGGCGGCAGATTATATATACAAATAGAATTTGGCGGAAAGCCTGACCGCATTATCATTCTAAACGCGCAAAACGGCAAAATCCTTTCAACAATTACAGCAGAATAAAACGGGGGCAAAATGGAAAACGAAATTGACATTAATCTGGAAGATGACGATTTTGACCGGCTGCTTGACGATTTTATCAATAATGAGCTCAAAGACATTGAAGCAGAGGCTCAGGATAATGCCGAACGCGAGGCGAATGCCAAACCTTCTTCCGAAAAAATCATTATGCAAAGCAAGGCTAATGACATTGCCATTGAAGACAGTTTCGCTGCAAACTTATATCCTGAGGAAAAGGCGCTGTTTGAAGCTTTTTGCAATTTTAGAAGCGCCATTACAATGATGTGCAGAGAAGCCGGAATAGAAGTGCCTGCTGCCGAATTCTCCGCAGAATCAATTTATCCAAGGTTTAAACCGCGGTGCTGCGCACTCATCAGCAACGACATTGTTACCGGCTGGAATATTATGCTTTTGACCAATCCCGAACGGATGGAAAATATCGACCCGAATGCTGATGACGAGACTATTTTGAACTTTGCCGAAAAAACGACAGACGAATTTTTGCAACTTGCATTAATCTCATATATTGAAATCCTAATTGAGGCCGAAGGATGCGAGATTGCTTATGACGCAAGGCGTGCCGCCTATGAACGCCGAAAAGTGGAGCGTGAAGTTTTTGAAGAGCATAAAAGGCGCCAAGAACGCGCAAAAAAATATATTGACGCGATTGAAGAAAAAAAATTTCCCATAGATGCCGAACGCCTGGTCAGCAACTACTTTAAAACTGCAAAAAAGGACCCTGAAGGCGCTTGGAAAGCGTTAACAACTTCCCCGGCAACGTTCGCCCCGATTGATGTCAGCAAAATTCCTAACCGGCTTTTCGGGCTTATCAAAAGCAAACCTCAGGACGGCATCCGGATGAATAAAGAAATCGGAGAATTCTTAAAAAAATTAAAAGTTTAAAATTTTATGACAAAACAATAAGAAATATAGACAAAATGTTTTTTTAATGTTAGAATAAATAAAAATAAATAGAATACGAGGCAACAATGGCTGCGACAAATACATCCCAAACCAATACGAACTCTTCACTGCAGGGCACGACAAGAGCTGCGGTCAGCGCAAAATTGTCTTATATAAGCCAGCCGCAAAAGGTTAATACTGTTGGCATAAAATATGCCCCGGATACAAATGCAAGGATTAATGTTTCAAGCTCTGCCGGAAATTCGCAAAAACAGGATCTGAGCTCCGGCGGTTTGGGCAATGCCGGCAAAACCACGGCGGAACAACAGACCTTAAAGGTTGCAGAGCAGGCTCCGCAGACTGCGGAAAAGACGTTAACGGTCGAAGAGATTGCCAAAACGCCGGAAGATAGGCTGCTGCAATTAGAAGAAATAAGCCGCACCAGAGATTTAACCCCTGAAGAGGCGCAGGAACAAAGCACAATCAAAAAAAATCTTCAAAATGCAAATTCTGACGCGCCTAAAAAAGGAAACAGAGGATTCTTTGATACCCATGATGCCAATAAAGCCGATGACGATGACGCAAAATTTGAAATTAAAGAAGGCGACATCATTGACTGGATGATGAAGGAAGTTATTCTGGCCTCTGCCAACTATGTCGGCGGGAAGGTCTGCAAACTTGCCGGCAACATGCTGCTCGGCGGCGCCGGCGCCATTGGCAATCTGGCAAAAGAAGGCTATGACAAATTACGCGAGGCAAGAAAAAAAGAAAAAAAGCTGCCTTCAGATAAAACCGGCAATGCGGCCAGAAATGTCAACGACCAGGTTAAACAGGCTGCGCAAGCCGCGCAAGATGCCGTTAATTCGCCGTTTCCATGGCGGAATAAAGACAGCAATGATTGGAAGAAGAAAGATGTCCAAGACGCCTTTACCGAAAAATTGCAGGCCGGGCAGCTTTATCATGTCGCTTTCCGCCCATTAGTTAAAAATACTGAAAATATTGACGTATCCTCTCAACGGGATATTGGGCAAAGAAGAGCCATAACTCCGGAATTTAGAGATGAAATGATCGGCATTATGCTGCAGACGCCTAATCGAATTGAAGGGATTGACGAAGCAAAGCTGCAAGCCATCCGGGAAAAGCTTGAAAGAAAAGAGCCGCCTGTTGCAGAGTTAAGTGCTTTAACCAATGACGAGCGCCAACGTTATGATGCCGAGGTAAAAAAAGCTTTGGAAAAAGAAATCGGCAACAGGTCCATTGCGGATTATGCCGTTGATAAAATCAATGAGCTAAAAGAAGCACAGGATGCATATAATCTTAGGAAGGATGAAAAATATTACCAAATGGTCGCCGAAGGCAATATGGCCGCCCTGCGGGATGCTTTTGGAATGCCTCAGGCCTATACAGACCAAATGCAGGCCGGGTTAACAGACTTCCAACGGCACAACCCCGGACAGCCGGACAAAAAATATTGGCAGCAGCTTTCGCAGAATATGCAGACACAGGAAAATATCCTCCATGCCGAAAGGGAATTTATGGCGTCTTATGCCGGCGTTATGCTGACACAGAAATATTTAAACGATAAAAATTATAATCCGTCGGAAAGCGACAGGCGGATTGAATTTGAAAAACTTACCAAAGAAGGGCGCGGCATTTATAAGCTGGCAACCGCCCAAGGCGCCGGCTATGTCGAAGATATTACAAATTCCGCCATCAATGCCGCAAAACAGCAGGAAAAAGCCCTCAAGGACGGAAAATATAACGAAAAAGACAAAGAGGCGGAAGAATCCAAGGATTATAAAAAGCTTATCCGTTACAGAGACATTGTTAAAGATGCGGCTCAGCAAGAACGCGGCTTATATGAAGAGGCGGCGCATCAAAATGCTCCTTATCCGCAACCGCGCGAAGGAACAGACCCCGCAATTTACAGAGAACTCGGCAATGAAAACCTCAAACGCAAAGACCGGGTGCGTGTTGCCATGGGCACCGCCGGCAGAGCTGTTAAAAACGTGGCTCAAAAAGCCATGCAGGGGCAAGCTGCTTATACCGGAAATGTTTATCTCGCAAATAACCAGGGAAGCCGTTAATGAAAAAAATCTTGTCTTTTTTCCGCATTTTGCTGATTGGCAGCTTGTGGACATTTCTTTTTCTTATTATCGCGTCCCTTTGGATGGGGCATTTTTGGAACTTTAACATCCTTTCTGCGGAACATTGGGAAAAAATCCGCTATTTCTGGACGCACGGCGGCGTTATCAAACAACAGAGGGACTTAATGTTTTCCCTAAACATCCTCATTCTTCCTTTTATTTGGGTTTATGTGTGGCGCAAACTTCTAAAAATCAATTATTTAAATGTCCTTCTCTGGCCAATTAACGCTTATAATAACTGGGCGCTTAAACGCCTGAAAAAAGAAGCGCAGAGAATCGTTCTGCGCAACATACAGCCTTCGGCCAAAGAAGAAGACGCACTCAAAGCCAAAATTGCGGCGATTAAGCCTCAGCCCCCCCAAGCGAAACAAGAAATCCGCGGGAGTTTGTCGTCTCAAATCGCAATGCATAAAAATGAAAATAAATAAAAGACTTGTTAACCAGTTATAATTTATATTAAACTATAAAAAAATATTCATCTTGGGAGCATGAATTGAAGCCATTAATAATTTTATCGCGCATTGCCCTTGTCGGCCTCATTTGGAGCGTATTCTTCATTGAGGGGACCCGGGTTATATTGTTGCGCAACTGGCATTTTGACATGTTCCGCACTTCTCATTGGCAATATGCTTGGGATTTATGGCTTTCCGGCTGGGTTATCAATGACGCGAAAGAATGGGCATTTATATTAATCATCATAACTTTTGTTCCCTTGTGGTTTACCGGCTGGGTGGCTTTGAGCCTTATCAAATGGGAAAAAATAATAAAAGATTTGGCTTTCTCCCCATTGCAATTGGTTAACCCGATTGTGGCAAAACCGGTTAAGATTATTACCAATGCCGCAAGCGTCAAGGCGGTTAAGAAAAAACGCTCTTATAAAGAAATCCGCCCCAGAAGCCTACGTCCGCCGTTGGATGAAAGCAGCTACTCCCCAATTAACAATCCGAAAAAATCGATTACGGCAGCGCCGGCAAAACCTGCGGCGCCGGCACCCGAAGCCCCGAAAGCTTTTGAGCACTCGCTCTTTCAGTTTGATGACAGCAGCGATGATTTTGACTTTGATATTGACGCTTTTGACACAGACAACAAAAATGAAACGCCGGCAAGCATTCCTTCCGCACCGGAAATTGAAGATTTTCAACCGGCACCGGCATCTAACAGAAATAGCGCCAAACGGCAGGAAAAATCTTCATCTCCGGCCAAGCCCCGCAGTTCCGCTGCAGAGAAAGCTCCGGCTTCCGCAAGCTCAAAACCTTCTTCCCGTTCAAATTCCACAATGGAAGTTATTAAACAAAAGGGTTATGAGATTATTACAAACACGACCATCAAAAACACAATTATCGACTTTATCGGCGTGGCGGATTCTCAAATTTGTATCTGTCTTAACGACAAAGAACCCGGCGATTGGCTGGCTGACGAGGAAAGGTTTAACGATGAAGAACCTTTATGGTTTTCAGAAAGTTCGCACCGGATTTCTCCTGTTCGCAAATTGGACCTCGCCAGAAACGCCTTGGTTGAAAAATTAAATTCTGCGGATTTAAACTTCACCGTCAAAGCTTATGTTATTGAGCAAGTCGGCAATATTATAAATGCAGAAGACATGTTTGACATATGGGACGATTTGGACATTACCGTTGCCAGGATTGACCGGGGCACGCCTAAAGAGCTGAAACTCTTTTCAAAAACCTTGGAAGAAGCAATCACCAAGGTTGAAAAGGAAAAATTTGAACAGGTTAAAAAATTAGTTCGCAGTATTGTATAGCAGGTGAAGAAAAATGGCATTATCAAACCGGGGACAAGAATGGGAAGAATATGACAACGCCGTGCGCTGGATGGCGATTACGGCATTGATAACAATTTCGCTTACCATCATTATGGCAATTGTCGCCATGCCCCTCGGCTATCTCATCGGCAGCGGCATTTCTCAAGAATCGCTGAATGACGTTTCAAAATTTTTCGGTGCAGTTCAAGACAAGCCCTCTTATTTGTTTGACCGCTATTACAATTGGTTCTTGCAGTTGATAAACTACAGGGGCAATTTTGCCGTCAGCTTATGGGTTCCGCTTTTGCCGTTTATAATTTTGCCGGCCGGCTTCATTATCGGCACAGCGATGAATCCATACCGTTTTCAATCTAATATTCACGGCGCCGCAAGGCTTGCAACGCTTAGAGACATTAAAGAGATGAAGCTTCTGGATGGCTTCTGCATGGTTGTCGGCCGTTTTAAAGGGCATTTGCTCAAATTAAACGAAACATTATCCACCTTGTGCTGCGCTCCTCCGGGAACCGGTAAAACAGCCGGGGTGGTTATTCCGACAATTTTTAATTCTCCCGGAATGAGCATTGTCGTGAACGACCCTAAACCGGAACTTTGTTTTTCAACATCCGGCGCCAGAGCAAAAGACGGCCCTGTTTTCATTATCAACTGGGGACAGGAAGACAATCCGGCTGAGGGCATATATTACCCAAGCTGGAACCCTTTGTCGCCAACGGCTATTCCGGCACCGGGCCCCGAGCGGGATATGTATATCGATTCCATGACAAATGTTTTGGTTGAAGACCCCAAAGGCGGCGCAGACCCGCACTGGTCTAAAACCGGCCGCGCGGCTTTGACCGGATTTTTGCATTTTATCTCTTTCAAATGTGAAAAAGCCCGTGCCAACGACTATTTTATCGGGCGCATTTATGAAGGAAAGCTTGACGCAGAAGATAAGAAAGTGTTGGAAGGCTATTATTTGGACATGAACGACCCGGCAGCTGCGAGAGCCGTTCAAAATCTGCGTTCAGACAATTTGACCATTGACAATTACGTACCGATTGGGACATGGGCGCTTTTGCCGGAGCGCTGGATAGGGCACGAACCCTGCATTGCCATGATTCTGGAATGGATTACCGAAGCGCAGATTAAACAATCGCAGGATATTAAGCGGCGCATGGATGAAGGCGATCAAATGGCGGCGATGGCAGACCCGATGCGCGATTTGCTTGAAGAAGCAATTACGGAAGCGCGGAAATTCGGCTATTCCCAACGCTGTATTGTCGAACTCAGCCAATTAAGCTCTATGCCGGATAAGGAACGCGGTTCTGTGCTTTCCACCGCATTTTCAGGCATTGGCATTTTCAAAAACTCCGCCGTTGTTGCCAGAACCAGCTTCAGCGACATTAACTTTAAAGACCTGCGGGGAATGAAAGACCCGATTACCGGCGAGTTCAAGCCTATTTCCGTATATCTCTCCGTTAACCAGGTTGATGCGCGCGCCTTGTCTGTTATTTCAGGTACATTTATTGATTTGATGTCCGCTTATCTGATTGCAAACCCGCCCAAATTTAAAAACAAAACCGACGGTGTTATGGGCCCCTTCCCCTGCCTGTTTGTTTTGGACGAGTTTCCAACCATGCCCAAAATCCGTGCGGTTATTGAAGGCCCGGCGGTTGGGCGCGGACAAAAAGTTTCATACCTGCTCATCGGGCAAGATTTGGGGCAAATCTCAGGAAAATACGGTAAGGATGATTTGGAAACTGTTATTTCCACAACCGCATGCAAAGTTATCTTATCCCAAAACAACGAAGTTACCGCGCAGCGTTTCTCTAAAATGATCGGCAATAAAACGGTGCAGACATCTTCGTTCTCTAAAAATGAAGGCGCATTCAACAAAGGCGCTTCGCCATTTGCCAAAAACGTTTCTTATCAATTGCAAGGGACATCTGTTATTTCCACAACGCAGCTGCTCAGCTTGCCAATGTTAAAACAGGTTGTTCTGATGCAAGGCTTTATTGACCGCCCGATTATGGCTGATGCGCCGCGTTTTTATCTTGATAAGCATATGCTCGCCCTTTCCAAACTTCCGCCGGCTCCCGCCGTTCCGGATTGGATTGTTGCCCAGCGTGAAGACATTAATGACGATATGCTGGCGAAGCTTGGCATCGATTACTCAGAAGATGATGATATTGATGACAGCGAATTTGAAGATGAAGAAGAATAATTATGCCATTTTTGAATTGACAATATTTCAATAAAGAGCAATAATAGCTTCATAAACAAACTTAAATACAAATAATTATGAAGAATTCTAGATTTATATGGGTTGTTATCAGCCTGGCAGCCTTGGCATTGTCTCCGCTTATTGTTATTTTTCTTGGGGCATCTTCTCTTATAATGCCGTCTTACCATGAAATTCAGGAGACATAGCAATTAACCTAAACACGGTATTTCTAAAAAAAGAAACACCGTGTTTTCTTTATTTAAAATGCAAATTTCCTTATCAAAAACCTTCTTTGTCTTTAAGCATCTCATAGCGATGCCGAATACATTCCAAAGCGGTTTTATGCACTCCTGACGTTAGGGAATAGAAAATAAAACGCCCGTCTCGGCGGCTGGTTACAAAGGCATCGTCTTTTAGGCGTTTTAAATATTGGGATACCTTGAGCTGACTGCTTTCCACGGCTTTCACAATTTCAGAAACATTGCTTTCGCCATGAACCAACAAATATTCCAAAATGCGCATTTTATCATAATTTGCAAACAGCTTTATCCGGTTTGCCGCCATGGTTGTATAATCTCTGGGCAGAATTGCCTTATAATTGTCTGCCAGAAAATAAAACTCGTTGGCCATATAGCCGAAAAGCTTTCTTAAGCATACAAAAATGCTGGCGGGATATTCTTCCTGAATTGCATAATAAATAAAAATCCCCTTCCGCCTGGTGTAAACCAAATGCGCATCTCTTAGCTTTTTTAAGCTTTGGGACACAATGACCTGTTCTTCGCCAACTGCTTTTGTAATCTCAGAAACCGAAGATGCACCGTTCACATCCAAAAATTCCAAAATGCGCAGACGCAGCGGATGGGCAATATAAGAAATGCCCTTTGCCGCTTTTTTCATTATGCCTGTTGGCAGCTGAACATCCATGCTTTGCTCCAATTATTCAACATACGGCCGAGCATATTGGTCAAACAGCGTCTGATTCCGCCGCGACCAGCCCATCAAATATTTATCGCCCATGCAAAACAGCGGCGTTCCCAAGGAATTTCCGAGCTTGAATTTCTTCGCGCATTTAATAAAGAGTTCCCGGGCCTGGGGTGTTGCAATATTCATCATTTCCATTTGCAAATCCGGATAGCGGCTGTTTACATATTGCAAAGCGTGGTGGCAATGCGGACAGCTGTCCTGATAAAAGAAATAGACTTTATTGGCAGACAGTTCTCCGCTACTGTTGCTGCAACCGGCCATTGCTAAAACCAAACAAAACAGTAAAAAATATTTTTTCATTTTTTCCTCTATGCTCTTATATTAAACAAACATATATATAATTTACCATATGTATTATATATGTCAAGTTTCATATATTTTTTTCTTGAATTAATGCAAAACTTATATTATATTTTTGTCTAGATATTAATTTTTTTCACTAGTTATTTACATATTATGGGAAAACTGAAAATTAAGAAAGGGGTTTTTGCCTTCTTTCACGCGGTGCTTGTGCGCCCTTACGGCTTTAAAGCGCTGAAAATCTCTGCAGAACAAGCCGTATCCTTCAAAGCGGCCGACTACGCCCCCCTGTTTGGCAATGAGATCTTCGATACTTTGGAGAATCGCCTTCAGGAAAATGAAGAATACTGCGGTTATCTGGTCGTCTGGATGGGAAAGGGCCACGCACCTGAGCTAAACTATCTGAACGGCTTCCTGCGGATGGAAAGCCCCCGGGAAAGCGGCTATTACACAGAGCCTTCATATGAAAGGGCCTGCCGCAAAGGCCGCCTGCTTTTTGTAAGCGGCACGCTTGAAAAAGTCTGGCCGTTTTCAGACGGGAAACTCAGCAGCGGACTTCAGCAAAAACTGGCTGCGGCCCTGTTGGCACAAGCTTCTGAAATCTCTGTCTCAGAGGACGAAATCGAGGAGCTGAAAAAAATTCTCGGGCCCACTTTTTACGGCATGTTCTTCGGAAAATCCTGAAGCCCGCCCGAATACGTCCCTTATCTAAAAAAAGACAGCTTTTAAGCTGTCTTTTTTTATTTTCCAAGGATGTGCTTTTCCCTTGCAAAAAATAAGAATATTTTGTATAGTTCATACACTAACTCAACTATTTTTCTTATCATTAAATCTCTTATCATTATGAAAATCGTAGACTATCCAGCCGCTATCAGCACCCAGACAGACGGAAACGCTGTTTTAAAGCAATATGGCTTTTGGACGACGCTCAAAATCATGCTTAAGGGCAAAAGCAACTGTTATCCGTTTCCTGTTGCCTATACCGATGGGCTTATGAGTTTCTGCCGCCAAGACACTGTTGGAAGAGTCCCGTGGGGACTAATTCTCGGCAAGTATATCTTGAAGCTTGTAGATAACCCGCAACCTATGGAGATTACGCAAACGGAAGCTTACTGCAAAAACATCGTGTTCTGCGGGCAGCGTGCTATCCTGATGCCGATTGAACTTCTGCGTTATATCAAACGCAACGTATGCGCCATCAACTCTGCTTTGTCTGAGTTGGGCGGAACGCTTTTTTTCCACGAACTCTACCGTTCTGGCACATCCGCCGGCGATGGAAGCTTGGACATGTTGGCCATGGACTTCGAAAAAGGAAATTCCAACTGCAGCTATGTTGCTTCAAAGGATGCCGCCTTATTCCGACCGGTCATCGAAATCCCGAACTTCTAAGAAAAGCGGTCTAAAACATATTGTTTTAGACCGCTTTTGTTTTCTTTCCCTTATCAAACTATTGGCAAAACAAATAAACGAAAAACCCTTTGCTTTAGAGGAACCATATCCTTATGGTTCACAATAAAAGCAAAGGATTTTTAGTGTCAAGACTGCAAAGTTACGCTTTGCGTTCATTTTTTTTAACAAGCTCCCAGAGCGCGAAAAACGATTGTTGTATCGCCTGTAAAGCAACCGGGTCTTGCAAGTGGTGGCTGCTGTCTTTGAGGATTTTAACCACTGTTTTGGGATAGCGAACCTTTTCCAACAGCCTTAAGACAACCGTCCAATCAATAAAGTTGTCTTTTTTTCCTTGCAGCAAGTGAATGGGACAGTTGATGCCAATTTCCGGTTTCTGCAGGAGGTCGTTTTGGTGCATACTGGTCCATAAACGCTGGGAGAGAACATAGTGGAACCGTTCGATTGTTGTCTCCACCATGCCTGTTTCCGCAAGTTTTTTGCGCTGCTCCGGCGTGGAAGTGCTCAGCTTTTGCTCAATCAGGTCCGGACATGTTGCCAAACTTAGAAACGCTTTTACCCGGGCGGGAAATTTCTCGGCAAGGCACATTCCCAACCACCCTCCGACACAATGTCCGGCAATAATAACCGGCGTGTTGATTTCCCGGGTGATAATCTCTTCGAGCTGTTCCTTCCACAGTTCGAAGTCGCAGAGCGGGAAATCCGCTTCATCGCTTCCATGCCCGATGAGTTCATAACGGCAAAAGCTTATTTTTAAAGCTGCTGCGCAACTTTTAATAACCTCTGCCTTACGCGACCAGGGATTGCTGCGAAGCCCGTGGATATAGAGAACCGTATAGGCAGCCCCTTCGACATTGCAGACTTCACATTCCGTGGTGAAACCTTTAAAATGATACTGTCTTTTTTCGATTGTTTCATTCATAAAAATTTGATTTTAGAATAATAGATTTTGCCCTAAATTTAGCTTAAATTTATTTGTTGTCAAACATATTTTTATTCAAAATTTACGCCTAAAGATACCTCCGCTGCCAATCATATCTTGACATTTCGGCCCGGCATAAATATTATGCCTACAAATATTTACAATTTAAAAATTATTATCTATGGCAGAAAAAAATTTTGATACGTTCGGACTGCTTACCGTACTGGTTGTCCTAATGATTGCAGCGATAATCGGCTCAGCTATGGGCACCCTGGAGAGGGCAGACACATTTGAAGTAACTGTTACTTCCCGGGCTGAAGTTCCCATTCTTTGTAATAACATTTCAGAAACCCAAGTTGTGTTAAAATTTTCAGATGGCTCAACTTGGTTCGGAAGCCCTTCAAACATTCCTATCGAACAAAACATTTTATTGTTTTTGCAAGAAGGCGATGTTATTTATTATCGGCTTGATGCCAATAATGAAAAACAATATTTCCATTAAAAAAACAAGACCGCCTTTCTAAGAAGGGTGGTTTTGCTTTAATTTTTCTTTCATGCTTATTAAATAGATATCCACGGGTAAACCCGTGGTTCTACGGAAAGGCACCTTTTAGGTG